>NZ_JBFTNJ010000151.1:0-1100 GCF_056397425.1 Arthrobacter sp. 05N33_2 | reverse complement strand
CGGTTACGGTGACAGTTACCGTCTTCCCACAATCGCCCGACCGGGTCTTGTAGCCGCCGATCCAAACATCGGAAATGCGGACGCCGTTACGAAACCAGCGGTATTTCAGCTTGGTGCCTGTAGCCCAGCCGCTCTGGTCGGCCCACACCACGGACCCGCACCTCGTGGACGCCGTGGATTCTACGACCGTTGCTGCACTGGCTGACGGTACGAGCATCAGCGAAGACCCGGCGAGCACGACCGCCACGGCGGCGCTGCGAAACGCAAATTTCACGATTATTCCCCCCAATATTAATTGGCCACGATGGCCCGATGGAATCCTAACGCAAACGGCTCAACCTGCGTGGACTTCTTTTACGCGGGCAGGAATCCGGGCAGGAGGCTTCCCCAGCGGATGGCGCGTAGGTGTTCGGGGCAGCGGCGGTACTCCTCGATATCCCAGTCAGAATCACTCACGTGCTCCACGTTGCCGGCAGGGATCCAAGCCCAATGCCCGTGCCGCCCGTCGTCCGCCCATCCCACAAGGACGAAAGAGGGGTTCCAGCGTTCCGCAACTGCGTAGACACGTACCGTTCCGCTTCAGCCAGGAGTAGTGTGGCAAGCACCTTGGGGTAGCTCCCGTACTCCCACGATTTGGTTTCGTCCGGCGCGTGTCCTGGGTCCGGCTTTAGATACTCGTACGTTTCACCGTCGAGTGTGAACGATGCCATGCGGTAAATATATCTGCCGCGTGTCAGCATCGCGCCCACCGCTTCAACATCTATCTTCACCACAGATGGAAGCTTAGGGAGCACCGCCGACCATTTCAGACTCCGACTCACAATCACGAATACCAAGCCGAGGCGGACGACCGATTACGCTGATCTCATGTCACTTCCTACCTGTTTCATAGCAATGCCGCTAACGACGTCCGAGGATGCTAAGGCCAGTTACCACGGCGATGCCGAGCACTTTGTTCACGTCTTGGAGCACCTATTTGTGCCTGCGGTAGAGGCTGCGGGATTTGTTGCTATCAGGCCCATCATGTCGGGAGGTGATGTGATCCAAGGGCAGATTATTAAGCACCTTGAGACCGCAGACATGGTCCTCTGCTCCTCTGC
>NZ_JBFTNJ010000150.1:0-1115 GCF_056397425.1 Arthrobacter sp. 05N33_2 | reverse complement strand
GCCCAGGGAGGTTGGTTAAGCGGCTGATGGGCGGGTGGCCACCGATTGCGGTGTGGGGCCTGTGGTGATTGTAGTGGTGCAGCCATGCCGGGAGGGCGTTTCTGCGGGCTGATTCCGTGGCGTAGAAGCGTTTGAATGCCCACCCGTCGGCCAGGGTGCGGTGGAAGCGTTCGATTTTTCCGTTGGTCTGGGGGCGGTAGGGCCTGGTCTTCTTCGCCTTGATGTTCAGCTCCCGGCAGGTGTCCCGCCAGAGGTGGGATTTGTAGGCTGAGCCGTTGTCGGAGAGAACCCGCTCGACGGTGACGCCGCGGGCGGCAAACCAGGACACGGCCCGCCTGAGCACTCCGACTGCGGTGGCTGCTGTTTCGTCGCTGTGGATTTCGGCGTAGGCGACCCGTGAGTGGTCGTCGATGACGGTGTGCACATAGGCGGTCCCGATCAGCGGGCCACGATGTCTGCTGCGCGGTTTGTCCGGGGTTCCTGCCCGGTTCATGCCGCCTTGTTGCCGGCCGACGTAGCGCCAACCGCCGCCGTCGGGGATGTTCCCTAGCTTCTTCACATCGACGTGGATCATCGCTCCAGGAGTCTCATGCTCGTAGCGGCGGATGACCTCCCCGGTGCGCTTGTCCACGTGATGCAGCCGGTTCAGCCGGCACCGGACCAGAACCGCGTGCACGGTCGAGGCCGGCATGGCCAGCTTCGCGCCGATCGCGACCGGGCCCAGACGCTGCTTCCAGCGCAGATGCACGACCTTGCGCACCAGCTGCTGCGGCGTCCGGTTCGCCACCCGGTGCGGGCGCGAGGACCTGTCAGCCATACCCGCCTGACCCATCGCGGCGTAGCGGGCCGCCCACCGTTTGGCCGTGGGCCAGGCGCAATTGAACTGTTCGGCAGCCCGGGACACCGGCCAGCCGTGGTCTACGACGAGACGCGCGACGCGCAAACGTTGGCGTGGAGTCAAAGCGGCATTAGCGTGAGACATTGAGGACCTCCTGGTCGCTGCAGCGGTTGTCTAAGCAACTCCACTGTGCAACCGGAGGTCCTCACCTTTAGGTCAACGACTCCAGCGAGTCATCACATTCACCGAACCAACGTCCCTGGGCAGTACAAGTACA
>NZ_JBFTNJ010000149.1:0-1121 GCF_056397425.1 Arthrobacter sp. 05N33_2 | reverse complement strand
TCGTGGTCGGGTTACCAGTCATGGACGGTGCCGTCGACGAGGCGGTTGTAGGGCAGGTAGGCCTGCTGGTAGGGGAACGCGGCGGCGGCTTCTTCGTTGAATTCGACGCCGATGCCGGGCGCCTCGCCCGGGTGCAGGTAGCCGTCGACGAAGGTCATGGATTGTTCGAAGACCTCGTTGGTCGCATCCGAGTGCTGCATGTATTCCTGGATGCCGTAGTTGTGGATCGCCAGGCCCACGTGCAGCTGCGCGGCGAACCCGACCGGGGAGATGTCGGTGGGGCCGTGGAAGCCGGACTTGATCTGGTACTGCGCGGCGTAGTCCATCACCTTCTTCAGCGGGCTGATCCCGCCGAAGTGGGTGGAGGCTGCCCGCACGTAGTCGATCAGCTGTTCCTTGATCAGGGCCTGGTAGTCGTAGACGGTGTTGAAGATTTCCCCGATCGCCAGCGGGGTGGTGGTGTGCGCCCGGACCAGGCGCAGGGCCTCCTGGTTTTCGGCCGGGGTGCAGTCCTCGAGCCAGAACAGGTCGTAGGGTTCGAGCGCCTTGCCCAGCTTCGCGGCCTGGATCGGGGTCATCCGGTGGTGCCCGTCGTGCAGCAACGGGAGTTCCGGGCCGAACTCGTTGCGCACCGCCTCGAACACGGTGGGCAGGTGGCGGAGGTAGGCGCGGGTGTCCCAGTCCTCTTCCTGCGGGAACGCGCCGCGCCCGGCCGGTTCGTAGTCGTAGCGCTCCCCCGAGGCCTGGGCCTGGGCCGCGACGCCGTAGACGGCCTTGATCCCGGGCACCGCGGTCTGGATCCGGATCGACTTGTASCCGAGYTCCAGGTGCTCMCGGACCGAATCGAACAGGGACGGCAGGTCCGCGCCGGAGGCGTGCCCGTAGGCGCGCAGCCCGTTCCGGGACGCCCCGCCCAGGAGCTGGTAGACCGGCATCCCGGCGAGCTTGCCCTTGATGTCCCACAGCGCCATGTCCACCGCGGCGATCGCGGCCATCGTGACCGGGCCGCGGCGCCAGTACGAGGACCGGTACAGGAACTGCCAGGTGTCCTCGATCCGGTGCGGGTCCTTGCCGATCAGCAGCTGCGCGACGTGCTCCTTCAAATAGGCGGCCACGGCGAG
>NZ_JBFTNJ010000148.1:0-1146 GCF_056397425.1 Arthrobacter sp. 05N33_2 | reverse complement strand
GATCCGCCCCGCCCGCACCACTTGTGCACCTACACGGAGGGACGCCGGCTCACTGCACACGCCCTTTAGCCACACCCAAGTTTGATGACGCAAGGATTTCGCCATGACGACGACAATGACGACGACGACAATGCAAGCCGCGGTAGTTACCGAATTCGGCAGGGACCTCCAGATCCAGACCCTCCCCGTTCCCGTGCCGGGCCGCGGTGAGGCACTGGTCAAGGTGCTGACCACCGGGGTCTGCCACACCGACCTGCACGCCGCGGAGGGAGACTGGCCGGTCAAGCCGTCCCCGCCGTTCATTCCCGGCCACGAAGGCGTCGGCGAGGTCGTCGCCCTCGGCGAGGGCGTCACGGACCTTGCCATCGGCGATTTGGTCGGCAATGCGTGGCTCTGGTCCGCCTGCGGCGACTGCCAGTACTGCCGCACGGGCTGGGAGACCCTGTGCGAGGCCCAGCAGAACGCCGGCTACAGCGTGGACGGTTCCTTTGGCGAGTACATGCTGGTCGACAGCCGCTTCGCGGCCAGGATCCCGGCCGGCTCGGACCCCGTCGAGGTGGCTCCGGTGCTTTGCGCCGGCGTGACCGTCTACAAGGGCCTGAAGATGACCGAAGCCCGGCCCGGCCAGTGGGTCACCATCTCCGGCATCGGCGGCCTCGGCCACATCGCCGTCCAGTACGCCGTAGCGATGGGCCTGCGGGTCGCGGCTGTGGACATCGCCGATGACAAGCTGGCCCTGGCCAAGAAGCACGGCGCCGAGCTGACGGTCAATGCCCTGCACGAGGATCCGGCCGAAGTTATTCAGCGCGAAACCGGAGGTT
This sequence comes from Arthrobacter sp. 05N33_2, assembly GCF_056397425.1. Lineage (NCBI taxonomy): Bacteria > Bacillati > Actinomycetota > Actinomycetes > Micrococcales > Micrococcaceae > Arthrobacter > Arthrobacter sp. 05N33_2. The sequence goes on along the minus strand of NZ_JBFTNJ010000148.1, from coordinate 325 downwards.
GCCATGGAGTCCTGGTCACGGCAGTGCACCCGTCAGCATTCGGGCAGGCCATCGGGATGGCGCGGCGCGGCGGAACGATCGTGTTCAATGGGCTGCCGCCGGGGGATTTCCCGGCGCCGATCTTCGAGATTGTGCTCAAGGGCCTGACGGTCCGCGGCTCCATCGTGGGCACCCGGCAGGACCTGGAGGAGGCGCTCGAGTTCTACGCCCAGGGCAAGATCCACCCCACGGTCTCCACGAGGGAACTCTCCGAGGTCAATGCCGTTCTTGACGAGATGAAGCACGCCAAGATCGACGGCCGAGTGGTCATCAAGTACTGATGAAG
>NZ_JBFTNJ010000147.1:0-1263 GCF_056397425.1 Arthrobacter sp. 05N33_2 | reverse complement strand
GGCCAGCGAATGGGCTTCCTCGGTCTTGCCGCTCTTCTCGAGTTGGGTCAGCTTGTGGTGCAGTTCGAACTGCGGCGTCTCCTTCAGTTTCTTTGCGATGACCCACACGATGATCGCGGCCGGAACGGTCGCCATCAGGTACAGGGCGCGCCAGCCGAGGGACGGGAGGAAGACGAGGGCGAGGGCGCTCGCAAGCAGGAAGCCCAGCGGCCAGCCACCCTGGATGAAGGAGTAGTGGAAGCCGGGGCGCTTGCGCTTATCCGCGACTTCGGTGACCTGGTAGACCTCGTTCATGTAGGTGGCGTTGACGGCCTGCTCCGAGAACCCGAGCCCGCCGAAGGAACGGACCAGCACCAGCAGACCGTTGCTGAGGAACGGGATCCCGGTCGGAATCAGGGCCGTCAGGCCCGAGACAATGGCGGTCCCGCCGATAGTGGTCATCATGCCCTTGCGGCGGCCGAGCCGGTCAATGACCGGGCCGATTCCGAAGCAGACGATCGCGGTGCCGACGGCGATCCAGGTGTTGATTGCGTACGCTTCGGTCGCGGTCCAGCCGAACTCCTGCTGCATGGCCGGCAGGAGGGTGCCGAAAAGTCCGAAGTCGAACACGGCGACCGTCCAGGCACAGAGCGCCAGGACGGTGGCGACGGTTGTGTGGTGCTTGGAGAATACCGGGAAGCGGCGTTTTTCGTCCGGTCCGGGTTGCGTCAGATCGACGGCGGGCTGCTGGATGGTCATTACTGGTTTTCCTTTCGGGGGCTGCGGGCGAGGAAGGAGTCCGCGATCTGGTCGAACTTCAGCCAGCTGACGCCTTCGTGGGAATTGATGTGTTCGATGAGGCGCTCGAGCATGAGCAGCACTTGGGGGCGGCCCGAGACATCCGGATGGATGGTCATGGTGAATACAGCCTGATCCATTTCCCGGTACACCCAGTCGAACTGGTCGCGCCACATTTGTTCGACGTCCCGGGGACTGACGAATCCGTGGGAGTTCGGGGCCGCCTTGATGAACATCATGGGAGGCAGGTCGTCCAGGTACCAGTTGGCCGGGATCTCGACGAGGTCGGTTTCGGTGCCCCTGACCAGCGGCTCCATCCAGGTTTCCGCGGCCTTGGTGTAGTCGATCTTCTTCCAGCTGTCGCCGACCCGGACGTAGTAGGGCTCGAAGTCCTTGTGCATCAGGGAGTGGTCGTATTTGATCCCGCGTTCGAGCAGGATCTCGTTGGTGACCGGGGAAAATTCCCACCAGGGAGCAACGTAGCCC
>NZ_JBFTNJ010000146.1:0-1296 GCF_056397425.1 Arthrobacter sp. 05N33_2 | reverse complement strand
GCATTAGCGTGAGACATTGAGGACCTCCTGGTCGCTGCAGCGGTTGTCTAAGCAACTCCACTGTGCAACCGGAGGTCCTCACCTTTAGGTCAACGACTCCAGCGAGTCATCACATTCACCGAACCAACGTCCCTGGGCAGTACAGCTAGCAGGTGGCCGGCTTCCGTGGAGAGGAAAGCCGCATCGGCGCTCACCTCATGAGAAACGGCTAAATGGCTAAGCGCGGCCGAAGGAGAAAGCGCGACGCTCGAATCTTCTTAAACGGATAAGCTTTCGTTTATGGTGACGGAAGAGCGTTCAGGCCCAGATAAGAGCGTGCGAGTCACCATCCGCGACGTTGCACAGCGGGTGGGTGTTTCATCCGCGTCAGTGTCCTATGCAATGAGCGGGCGGCCCGGGGTTAGTGAGGATTTACGTGATCGTGTCCTCACTGCTGCGGAAGACCTGGGGTACCGCCCCAACAAGGTAGCCCAGCAATTGCGCCGCGGGCGGACAGATGCCGTCGGCCTGCTTTTCGCCGACATAGCAAACCCGTTTTACCCTGATCTTGCCAGCGGAGTGATCGCCGCGGCCACTCTGGAGGGCTTCGAGGTATTCGTCTCCAACGTCGGCATTAATGGGGAGCGACAGACCGAAGCGGCAATGGCACAGCTTGACCGGAATTCAGCCGGCCTGCTCTTCACTTCTGTAGCCGATCAGGACCGCGACTTGCTTGAAAGCCTCACCCGACGCGGTGTTCCCTTCGTGCAGTTGCACCGAGTGCTCGAGGGAGCTGCTGCCGATTCGGTAGTAGTCGACAATCTGGCTGCGGCCCGGGAGCTGGCACAACATGTGGCAGGGACAGGTCGAAAAAGGGTCGCGGTGCTCGGCGGCGCCGGCGCGTCCAGTGTTTCCCGAGACCGTGAGCGGGGCTTCCGGGAAGGCCTGGCGATGGAGGGCGCGACCGTTGTGAACGAGGACGGGCTCTGGGGTGCGCTGACCCGGGAATCCGGGGCCGCCCGGGCCCGGACGCTCTTGAGCGCCGGGCAGCAGGTTGAGGCCGTGTTGTGCGGCAACGACATGATCGCGGTGGGCGTCCTCGACGTCTGCCGGGAACGGGGGCTCCAGGTGCCGGAGGATTTGGCGGTCGCCGGATTCGACGACATGAGCTTCTCCAGCGCCGGCCCGCTGCAGCTGACCACAGTGACGGTCCCCCGCGAAATGATGGGACGGCGCGGCTTCGAACTGCTGCTCCGCAGAATCCAGGGATACGACGGGCCCCCCGAGCGCATAGTGCTCCCCCACATCCTTCCCTTC
>NZ_JBFTNJ010000145.1:0-1308 GCF_056397425.1 Arthrobacter sp. 05N33_2 | reverse complement strand
GCGCCGACGATGGCCACACCGTTGGCCTTCCACTGATACCCCAGCACCACCGGAGCCGGACCCCAGGTGCCCGGGACCGCAGTCAGGGTCGAACCGACCCTCGCCGTGCCCGTGAGCGTCGGAACCGGTGCTGTCAGAGCCAATAGCGCGGGCGCCACAGCTGCTGTCGGGGTGGAGKTCTTCGCAGCGGTGGTGTACCCGGCCTTGGTCCCGGTCACGGGGTTTCACCGGTCGAGACGGTCCCGTAGTGATGGGAGAGGGCCGAGGCCAGCGATATTGCATCAGGTGCAATAATCACTATTCAGCTTTACATAACGTCCGCTATCGGCCCTCAGACCGTGGCTAACAGACTGCCGTAGTGACAGGCTTCCAAGTTGTATGCTTCGTCGGTCAACCCCCGAGCTAATCAACGACCGCCACAGATTCGAATTTAAAGCCGCCCGAGTGCCATTTAATGGCCTGGGTCACGCCGTCAGCGATCCGGGGGAGGGACGCAGCGATGCTGGAGGGGAGACCCGAGAGGGCGTTTTTCTGTCGCATGACAATGATGTAGATCTCAGACCAGGTTATCCATGAGACACAGGACGGAATGGAGGCCAGCAGGCCCTCGTAGTTTTCGGCAGTCATTCCGGCGCGGGCACAGAGGGACTCAAGGCCCAGGGCAACACCAGCGTCGATCTCGTGGCGGCCAYTGCCGGCGAGCTTGATGGGTGGGGGAGCGGTCAGGACCAGCAGGAGCAAGGGTGTGCGGTTGCCGCTGTGCGCCTGGAGACACAGCAGTTCCCGGGGAAGCTGCTCGACATTGAACGCCGCGCCTTTCCGAAAGCCTTTGGCCTCGACTAAGAGTTGGACCGAGGGGCCGGTCACCCACACGTCCGGCTGGACGTCAATATTGAGGGCAGGGAGCAGAAGACTGCCTGGCAGCACGTCGAGGTCAGCATGTTCAGCTTCGTTGGCGGCCGCAAGCCGGTTTTGGTCGGCGCCATGGGCGCAACGCAGGACTTCCCCGAGGAACAGGTCTCGGGGGAGGTTGGACAGGCCCTGAAAAACTTCTGCAGTTAGCGGGTTTTCCATGCCGCGACCGCCGTTCCGGTATCGCTTCACGTTGCTGCCCTCCCACGACACCTCGTCCAGTAGCCGGCTGATAACTGAGGGCTTGTGATCAGGTTTCATACCCACACGGTAATGCCCACCATCAGCGATCATCCGCTTGTAGGGAACTGACGCATCGACCGTCGCCCTCCGTGCGAGATAGAGGCTGGCTATGAGTGCGGTCAACGGGCTACGTCGTCGTCGAGATCAAGACCG
>NZ_JBFTNJ010000144.1:0-1339 GCF_056397425.1 Arthrobacter sp. 05N33_2 | reverse complement strand
CGTGACCGGGACCAAGGCCGGGTACACCACCGCTGCGAAGACCTCCACCCCGACAGCAGCTATCGCCAGCTGACGCCCGCTAGCGCCTGCCTCTCGCGCAGGCTGGGCATATCTGGTTCTTCAGGCTGGGAGGTCGCTGTTACTTACGCAGAGTTTATGTCTGGGGAGTCCGTCAGCTGTGGCTATGATCAGTTACCTGTATGGATAGCAGCATCGCCATCCAACTTGGTCTGCTTAGCATGGGGGGGTGGCGCATGGGACTTCTAGCGCCGATTTGGAAACTGGTCACGAGCGGTTCCGCTGTAGTCGCATGTTTGGCGGCGCTATTTGTCGGAGCACCCTCTTCAGCCGCCGCAATTCTGCCCTCGTTTACGGGTGTGCTTGTTGACTCGAACGGCAGCCCGTTGGCGGGGGCGGCGGCCTACCCGATCGGCGGAGTCCTGAATCCGGATCAGGTCACGGGGAGCGATGGCAGTTTCAGTATTCCCACGGGCGATCCGTCGGCGCAACTGGCCTTTCACTATGCCCGTTACGGAACTGGGCCCCGAATCACGTTTCTCACCAAGCCATTGGCCGTAGACGGGGAGACCGATATCGGCACGGTGATGCTGCCACCCTTGGAGTCCGCGACTATCCGCGTCGTGGACAGTAAAGGCTCACCGGTCGCMGGGGTATCAATCTTCGCCGGGGAAGGCAATGGCATGGCATTGACGGCGCCTTCTTGGCGGGACGCGGGCAGTCCCCTCAACAGCCTGGTAGATATTGATCGGGTGTACTGGGACCCCAACGCCGTAACGGATACCGCCGGCGAAGTGCACTTGCAGACCCCACGGTTTACCAACGGGCTACCGGCCCTGACCGTGTATTACCGGGTGCCTGGGACAGGGACCTACATCCGTACCTCCACAGCCGWGGGCGCCGACACCACCAAAACCATCACCGTCGCATTCACGGCCCTGACTCAACAAATCGCGGTGTCTCCGGCGGCCGTGACGTTCACCGACAAGGACGGCACAGCCCAGGACACGTACACGGTCCCGGCAACGACGGGCGTTGACTACCTGATCGGCGGGACGGTAGTTCCCGCCGGCACATATCCGGGCAGCGGGACTGTCACGGTGAGCGCGAAAGCCCGGACTGACTACGTCCTGGCCGCCGGCGCCGCAGCATCCTGGACGGCAACGTTCAAGGCGCTATTGGCTCTGACAGCACCGGTTCCGACGCTCACGGGCACGGCGAGGGTCGGTTCGACCCTGACTGCGGTCCCGGGCACCTGGGGTCCGGCTCCGGTGGTGCTGGGGTATCAGTGGAAGGCCAACGGTGTGGCCATCGTCGGCGC
>NZ_JBFTNJ010000143.1:0-1399 GCF_056397425.1 Arthrobacter sp. 05N33_2 | reverse complement strand
GACCCACACCGTCAAGGAACACAACACGCGTAACCCAGGGGTTGTTGGGAAGTTCCATGTTGAGGGTGTGGACTACTTCCTCGACGAGGGCATTTGGGGCGGTCATCTTCTGGCCGGCTGGGGGCATCTCATCACGGAGACTATCGCGACAGCCTGGGCGTCCGAGAAGCTGCCCGACGCCCCGCTGATACTGATTCCGTGGGGGCGCATGTGGTTGTCAGCCTTTCCGCGCATCATTGAGACGCTACGGCTCGCCGGATGGGATGAACGTCGCATCGTCGTGGCCACGGGGGACATTGCGCTGGGTCGCGTACATGTCCCGGAACCGCTAGTGAACATTCGTGGCCTCATGGACGAGGGCGAGCTGATCGACCCCGCCCTCAATGACGTCTACGACCGCATGACTTCCCGAAGCGGCAGCGCAGGCGAGGACAAGAAAATTTTCCTGCCCCGCCCGAAGGGCCACAGGCGAGCACACCCGCACGAGCTCGCTGTTGAACAGGCTCTGGTGGAGGACGGCTTCGTGTCAGTCCGAGGATGGGAGATGACAGTCGAAGAGCAGGTTGCTGCCGTGAACTCGGCCGCCGTGATCACAGGGTTCACCGGGTCGAATCTGCATAATTCCGTCTTCGCCAGGCGCGGCGTCCCAGTGGTCGAGATTAGGGACAGCCGCGCCCAGCTTGACGTTCTTGATGGCGTGAAGCGGATTCAAGGGCCGCTGTGCCTACTCCGTGACCAGCCCTTCTCCGAGTTGGACGGGTATCGTGAGGGTCAGCCTCGTCCGGTTTCGGACATGGTCAACGAGATCAAGGCATTGTTTGGCTAGCTACTGACTGGACCCCGTCTGGTGAGTCCGGGGCCCCTTGTCTTGAGTCGTGCTTTCTGGATGACTGAATCACTCGAGCCCGCGCCCGAAGACATCGCTCCGTGAAGGAAGACCTCTGGACGATCGCCGCCTTCTTTCTTAGATGTTCCTAATGGTTGAGTGGAGCAAAAGGCGAGAATCGGTACCTACATAAGCAGGTCTCTTAACTCTGCCACTCTGTTTGTCGAAGCTAAATGGCGGCAATTGCCGCTCGCTTCGCCGCTTTGACCGCTCTGAGCGTAATACGGTCATTCGTCCATGGTCTTCCTGCACTTCGCGACCCACGCAGCCACTAGTGTTTCGGCCCAGAAACGCGGCAGGTCAGGCGCGGCCGGGGTGCCTTGAGTTGTGGGCCATCTGCATCTGCATCTGATTGCGATGATGACCGACGACGCGACGTTCCTCTGAATGCTCGTCTCCGATCCGCTGCCGTAGCGTCTTTCGCGACGAAACCTTCACAAAACCTTGGAGCGGTCAATGGCACACTTTCCATAAGGATCGGTTCGGCACATACTTGGCTGCACGTAGATTTGG
>NZ_JBFTNJ010000142.1:0-1427 GCF_056397425.1 Arthrobacter sp. 05N33_2 | reverse complement strand
TCTCCGGGGAGTCCATGCCGGGGTGGTAGTACGGCGGCCGGTAGAGGTCCGCTTCGAGCTGGTCGTCCGTGATCGGGATGCGCAGGTGGTCGCGGAAGGCCTTGAGGTCCGCGAGGGTGAGCTTCTTCATCTGGTGGGTCGCGTTGCGGCCCTCGAAGTGGGTGCCCAGGCCGTAGCCCTTGACCGTGTGCGCCAGGATGACCGTGGGCTTGCCCTTGAACTCGGTGGCGGCCTTGTAGGCGGCGTAGACCTTGTTGTAGTCGTGGCCGCCGCGCTTGAGGTTCCAGATCTGGTCGTCGGTCAGGTCCTGGACCATTTCCTTGGTCTGCGGGGTCTTGCCGAAGAAGTGCTCGCGGACGAACGCGCCGGATTCGGCCTTGTACGTCTGGTAGTCGCCGTCGACGGTCTCGTTCATGATCTTCACGAGCGAGCCGTCYTCGTCCTTGGCCAGCAGGTCATCCCACTCCCGGCCCCAGACGACCTTGATGACGTTCCAGCCGGCACCGCGGAAGAACGCTTCGAGTTCCTGCATGATCTTGCCGTTGCCGCGGACGGGACCGTCGAGGCGCTGGAGGTTGCAGTTGATSACGAAGTTGAGGTTGTCGAGCTTGTCGTTGGCCGCCAGCTGCAGCAGGCCGCGGGACTCGGGCTCGTCCATTTCGCCGTCGCCCAGGAACGCCCAGACCTGCTGGTCCGAGGTGTCCTTGATGCCGCGGTTGTGCAGGTACCGGTTGGACTGGGCCTGGTAGATGGCGTTCATCGGGCCGATGCCCATCGAGACGGTGGGGAATTCCCAGAACTCCGGCATCAGGCGCGGGTGCGGATAGGAGGACAGGGCGTGCCCTTCCTTGGACTTCTCCTGGCGGAACCCGTCCAGGTCCTCCTCGGAGAGCCGGCCTTCCATGAAGGCGCGGGCGTACATGCCGGGGGAGGCGTGGCCCTGGAAGAARACCTGGTCGCCGCCGCCGGGGTGGTCCTTGCCGCGGAAGAAGTGRTTGAAGCCGACCTCGTACAGGGTCGCGGCGCCGGCGTARGTGGAGATGTGGCCTCCGACGCCGATGTCCGCCCGCTGYGCCCGGTGCACCATCACGGCGGCATTCCAGCGCAGCCAGGCRCGGTATTTGCGTTCGATCTCTTCATCGCCAGGGAATGCCGCTTCCTGGTCRACCGGGATGGTGTTGACGTAGTCCGTGGTGGTGACCATCGGAACRCCCACGCTCTGCGCGCCGGCCCGCTGGAGCAGGCTTCGCATAATGTACTGGGCACGTTCGGTGCCTTGTTCCTGAATCAGGGTATCCAGGGACTCCAGCCATTCGGCGGTCTCTTCCGGATCACGATCAGGCAGCTGGTTTGTCAACCCGCTGAGGATATGGGAGGTATCTTCTCCTGCAGCCACGTCCAGGTATCTTCTCCTGCAGCCACGTCCA
>NZ_JBFTNJ010000141.1:0-1528 GCF_056397425.1 Arthrobacter sp. 05N33_2 | reverse complement strand
TCCCACCCCCAGGGGAACCCGGCACAATACGCATAGTCACCGGAGAGTTAAGGAGAGCGGCCATGACGTACGCTCACACGATTCAGCGAGTCACGATCTCGGGTACTTGCTTCTCCGGTGCCGAGATCTGGCAGACCGGCTTTTGGCTGGGAGACGAGAGTGCCGACACCAGCACGGCCACTCAGGCTCAGGTGGACGCGATCGCAGCGCGCTGGGCTACCTTCTTCTCCAGCGGCTCGACGCAGATCAACAACAGCTACATCACGACTCAGGTCAAGGTGGCAAACATCCTCACCACAGGCCACACGGATCCACTGAACGTCGTCTACCACACCTACGGGACACCGCCCGTGGGCAGTGCTGGCGGCAACCGGCAGGCGCCCCAGACCACTCTGGTAGCGACGCTGACATCGGCGCTGAGCCGTGGCCTCGCTGCAAAGGGTCGCATGTACCTGCCGGGCCCGTCCATGGCAGTGCAGTCGAATGGGCGCGTCCAGAGCTTCGACATTTCCGGGATCGCCACCGCGTTTCAGACCTTCATCAACGGGGTCAACTCCGACGGCACCCCCGATCAGCAAGTGATCCTTGTTGCCAAGGCGACGACGCTGCCCGCTGTGAAGCCCGCCGTCAATGCGCTGGTCACCGGGATCAACTTCGGGGACGTGTACGATACGCAGCGGAGGCGCAGGGACCAGCTCAAGGAGACTCGGACCGGCCACACCATCCCGTAAGGCCACTAGGCTTTACGTGTGACCTCGAACGGCGGCAACTGGAACTGTGACTACCCCAGCTCCTGAAGGAGCCGCCACACCTCTCCCAGGGCCTCATCGTCGTCCCGCGTCGCCTGGTCTCGCTCTGCGGCCGTCAGGGGCAACTCCATGGTCCTGCGTGCTGTCCTCCGGCACCGTAGGATCGCTTCCGAAAGCTGCTCCCGGATCTCGTCTCTGCTCATGCTGTGGAGCCTACTGGCTCGGTGGCGGTTCGTGGGGTTTCTGCTCTGTTTGCTCCTGCTCTGCAGGAGCAGAGCGCATCCTGATGGTGGAGTAGGAAACGGGTTGTTGCACGCCCCCCCAAACCCCCCCAACTTAAATTTGGGGTCGGTCTGGGGAAGCGTCGCATGCTCTGTGAGCCATCCTGACGGAGCCAGTGAGGGGTCCTGGGCGCTACGACTGCCACCGGTAATTGCTGTCCCGGTCATCCTCGAGGGAGCCATGGCCACTACAGCCACAGAACCACCCAACCGTTAAACGAAGCCGGTACAGGGCATTTCCTCCAGCGTGTTTATTAACCCACCTGAGTTAAAAAGGCCGGCCCTTTGTGGCACAGGTGTGTTAACTCAGCTGTGTTAAAAAGATTGCTCAGGAAATCCCACGATCTGCCGAATTAAGTTCTACAATTCGCCTTATGGGTCGTCCGCATATTCGTCATATGCCTTCCCTGAGCCGGGTTTCCCACCCCCAGGGGAACCCGGCACAATACGCATAGTCACCGGATAGTTAAGGAGATCGGCCATGACGTACGCTCACAC
>NZ_JBFTNJ010000140.1:0-1669 GCF_056397425.1 Arthrobacter sp. 05N33_2 | reverse complement strand
GTCCATGTGTTCAACTGGTTCACCGGCCGCTGGCTCAGGCGCGCGGCCCTGCTCGGTTCCGTCGCCGTCCTGGCCGCGCTGATCTACTTCCCGAAGGCCAACGAAACACCGGCCTTCATGTTCATTGGCGGCCCGCTGGCCATGGCCGCCGCGGCCGTCCTGGTCGCGCTGGCCGCGTCCCGAACCGCGGTGATGCCGAAGTGGACGCGCCCGGTGCAGCTGCTGGGCACCGTCTCCTACGCAGCGTATCTCTGGAACTACCCCGTCATTCTTTGGCTCAACGGCGGCTCCACGGCCGATCTGCCGCCGCTCATCGCGGTGTCCGCCATTGTGGTGACCCTGCTCATTGCGGTCATCAGCTGGCACACTGTCGAACGGCTCGGGCGGATCGCGCGGGCCCGCTTCGACCAGCACTATTCGGCCCGCTACCATCCGGACCGGCAGCAGGCCGGCAGCGCCGCTTCCCGGCACGGTTAGGCGGCACCCCTCAGTCGGCGCTATTCAGTCGGCGCCCGGCTCGTTCTCCAGCGTGCAGGCATCGGTGTTCGCCCCGCAGACGATCACCGCGACGCGTTCCCCTTCGGCGGGTGTGTACGCCCCTGACGTGAGCGCCGCGAACGCAGCCGCAGCCCCGTATTCGGCGGGGATCCGGTAATCGCCCCACAACTGTGACCGGGCGGCGACGATGGCGGCGTCGTCCACCAGCACAGAGGTCGGCGGGACGCGTGAGGCGATGCTGAAGGCGATCCCACCCACGCGCCTGGCCCCGAGGGAGTCCGCGGCGACGCCCGAAACGGCCACATCTACCGGGCGGCCGGCGTCGAGGGCCGCGTGCAGCGTGGGGATGGTGTAGGGCTCGACCGCGACGACGCGGGCCCGGCCCTCGGCAGCTGCCGCCACGCCCGCATAGAGTCCGCCGCCGCCGACGGCGACGACGATCGTGTCGATGCCGGGCTCGTCCTCGAGGATTTCCTCGGCCAGGGTGCCTGCGCCTGCCGCAATTTCCAGCTGGTCGTACGCATGGCAGAACAGGGCGCCGGTATCTTCCACGTAGTGCATTGCGGCCGCGAAAGCCTCCGCGTACTCGGCGCCGACCTGCCGGACCGTGGCGTTGTACGCGAGGAGACGCTCGACCTTTACCCGCGGGGCGTTCTCCGGGACGAACACCGTCGCCGGCACACCGAGGACCGCGGCGGCGTACGCGTTCGCCAAACCCGCGTTGCCGCCCGACGCCGCCACTACACCGACTGCCGGGTCAAGGTCCCCGCGCTCCCGGGCGGCGAGCTGGCGGTTGAAGGCGCCGCGTGCCTTGAAGACGCCCGTGTGCTGCAGGAACTCACATTTGAACCAGAGCGGGGCGGCAGCGGTACCACCACGGAGCAACGGTGTGCGCCGCACGTGGCCACTGATGCGGTTCTGTGCCTGAAGTACATCGCTGCGGTTGATCACGGGCTCCCCCTGGGGTTGTGTCGCCTGGCCGGTTCGTAAGGATACCCCGGGACCGAAAAGGACCGTCCCCCTGATACAGCTGACGCTCCCCCACCACTGGTGAGGGAGCGTCAGGCAGATGAACGGGGGATCAGCCGCCCATGATGGCCGAGCCGACGAACGGGTCGACGGCCAGGGCAATGAAGAGCAGGGTCAGATAGCTGATGGAGCCGTGGAAGAC
>NZ_JBFTNJ010000139.1:0-2099 GCF_056397425.1 Arthrobacter sp. 05N33_2 | reverse complement strand
CCATAAGCGTGCCCTGCGTCGTCGGGAAGCCGAGGCTGCTATCAACCGGCCGCGATGGCAGCCGCAAAATGGATCCCGCAATCCGAGTGTGCGTCGAATTGGGTGTCAGCAGCGTCGAGGCGTATTCAACGCACCGACGGGGACAACAGGGCGGCTATGACGTTCACCGCATACCAGCCCAATGCCCCAAGTGCTCCCAGAACGGTAACGGAAACCACCCAAAATAGGGCAGAGAGTTTCCGTCTCGGTTTCTCATCCATAACAACCACCCCGCAATCAATTGGGATACTCTCGGACCGAATCTTGCCTGAACCCCCTTGCGGAAAGCTTGGAATCGAGCAAGCCTCAAGACGCCTGAGCCCGTCCCGTGGCGTCAGGATCCGGTGGTCAGGATCCGGCGGTCAGGATCCAGGGCGCCCCGGCCACTCTTTGCCCGCCCAGGGGTCGTAGTCGGCGATGAGCTCCTCCTGCGGCGGACGCTCATTTTCCGGGACGTGCTGCAGGTTCACCCGGACCCGGTACCAGAGCGAACTCGATCCCCGCATTCCGTCGACGAGTACGTCGGCGGGATGCAGGGCTGACAAGAGGTCCGCATGCCGGGTCTTCCATTCCTCGAGCGCCGCGAGCGCCTCGGGCTTGGTCTTGGTCCGTGCCACCTCGATGAGCGGCATTACCGATTGCCGGCGGCCCAGGCCGTCGCTGCCGCGCGGCGGCTTTTCGGCGGGGCCGAGCCCGGCAGCCAGACTGATGAGCCTGTCGAGCGTCCCTGCCGCGTCGTCGATCCCGGCGTGGGGGTCGCCCATCGCCGCGAAGCGCTCAAGCACAGTGGGCACCGTGAATTGTTCCGGCCGGGTGGAGGTAACCTCGTCCCAATTGAGCGGAGTCGAGACCCGGGCATCSGGYAGGGSCCGGATSGAGTACGCCGATGCCACSGTGCGGTCCTTGGCGTTCTGGTTGAAGTCGACGAACACACTCTCGCCGCGCTCCTCCTTCCACCACCGTGCGGTGGCGAGGCCCGGAGCGCGGTTCTCGACCTCGCGGGCGAGGGTCTCTGCGGCGAGCCGCACGTCGTGGTACGACCACTGAGGCGCGATGCGCACGAGGATGTGAAGTCCCCGCGAACCGCTCGTCTTCGGCCACCCCACCAGTCCGACGTCGTCGAGCACCTCCCGCGCGACATAGGCGACGTCGACGATCTGCGCCCAGTCGACCCCCGGCATCGGGTCGAGGTCGACCCGGAGCTCGTCCGGGTGCTCGAGGTCCTCGGCACGCACGGGGTGCGGGTTGAGGTCCAGGCATCCGAGATTCACGACCCACGCCAAGCCTGCAGCATCCCGGATGACGGCCTCTTCGGCTGATGTTCCGGACGCGTAGTGCAGCGTTGCCGTGTCGATAAAGTCGGGGTGGTTTTCAGGCACGCGTTTCTGAAAGAACGGCTCAGCGCCGATCCCCTTCGGGAAGCGCTTGAGTACCATGGGCCGGCCGCCTGCGCCCCGCAGCGCACCGTCGGCGACGGCGAGGTAGTAGCGGACCAGGTCGAGCTTGGTCAGCCCGGGTTCGGGGAACACCACCTTGTCCGGACTCGAGATGCGAACCTCGTTGCCGGCTATGTTGAGGATCTCGGCGGGGGTCTTCGACGAGTTCATTCCGCCACGCTAGTTCCGGACGGCTGCGCTTGGGAATAGCATTCCGGCATGGACGCCAAGTTATTCGCCTATCTCAGCTACAGTGACGCACCCGCAGCCCTGGACTGGCTCCAGGCCGTGGGATTTGGCGTTATTCAGCGGCACGACGGACCCGCAGGGTCAGTGCTGCACGCCGAGATTTCCATGGGGGAGGCGGTGCTAATGGTGGCAAGTAGCGATGCCGCCTACCAGCGGCCGCCACTTATCGGCCAGTCAACCGGCCAGGGACTATATCTTCTGGTCGAAGACGTCGACGCCTTTCATCAGAAGGCCCTCGCCGCGGGCGGAACCTCAGTGATCGAGCCCGAAGCCACCCAATGGGGCGCCCGGCGCTGCCGGGTGCTCGATCCGCAAGGACAGGAATGGAGCGCCGGCACCTACCAGCCCGGAATAGTCTCGTGATGCGTCCTTGCC
>NZ_JBFTNJ010000138.1:0-2209 GCF_056397425.1 Arthrobacter sp. 05N33_2 | reverse complement strand
CTCCTCATCGATGCCGGCCACGAACCCGACGCCGGGATGGCCCGCCAGGCCAGGGACCAGGGAAGGCCACCGATGCTCGAGGGCCTGGAGACTCAGGCGCCGGTCACCGCGCAGGTACACCAGGCCCAGGTTGCCCGAGCCCAACACGACCACCGGATCCTCCGCGCCGCCTGGGCCGGAAGTCTGCTGTGCCGGCGTCTCTTGTGCCTTGGTCAGCACCTCGTCGGCACGGCCGGCGAGCTTTCCGGACAATCCGCCAGAGGCAACGTCGCCGGCGAGGGAGTCCGCGCGCCCGAGCCCCTCGACGGACGCGTCCACGTTCTGAACGTGTTCCTGCATCAGTTCCGCGCACAGATCACCAAGCGCCTGGCCATACCGGTCCGCGAACGGCGTGCCCTGGGACTGGCCGTGGTCCGAGAGCACCACCAGCCGGTAGCGGCGGGGAGCGGACCCGGCGAGTTCGGCCAAGGCACCGAGCGTGCGGTCCAAGCCATCCAGGGCTGCAAGCGACTCGGGGCGGAACATGCCTGCGTGGTGGGCGATCTCGTCGTAGTCAACGTAGTCGACATAGATGCACTTCGTGCCGCGACGCAGTTCCTCTGCCACCAGCGCCGTGTTCAGGTCCCGCAGCAGACCGTTGGTGACTGCCCGCAGCAGGGCGAAGGTCCAGTCCCGCCGCACCCGCGGATTGAGGTCACGTTTGACCTGTCTCCGGGCCTGCCAACGCTCCTTGAAGATCTCGGCGACGGTCCGCGTGAAGCTGCGCATGAAGCCGTTCGGGGTGGCAAAAAACCAGGCGAACGCCCGGCGGGTTTGGGTCGAGCCGCGCCGGACCTCTACCCGGCTCATCGTCAAAAACGAGCGGGGCGCGTCACCGGTGAACAGGTTCGAGATGGAGACGCCGTCGTCGCAGAGCAGTCCCTGGCCGGTGCTGTGCCTGTCCTCGATCACCCGGGCGTCTGCCGGACGGTTGGCCACCAGGACGCGTTGGAGCTCACGGTCATACCACCGGAAGGCCGGGATCCCGGCGACCGTGCCGTGCAGAATGCCCATCTGGCTCGCCGGCGTCGTGCAAGGCAGCTGGGGAGTCCATTCACGGAACTGATAATCCCCCGAGGCCAGCCAGCGGCGGAGATGGGGCACTCCCCCGGACTGGATAGCCCACTGCAGCACCGGGAAGGGGACCCCGTCGAGCTGGACGAACAGGACACCGTCCACCTCCGGATCGGTCACCGTTTCCTGCCGGCGTGCCCGTCCTGCCAGCGAGGTGATGAGGCCGTCATCGGTTCCGGCTGTGGTGGCCCACGAAATGAGCGTGCCCACCACGGCACTGACCCAGGTAGCGGCGAGGGCTGTCAACGGCGTCGACTCGATGCCGGGCACCAGACGGATGGCGACGTACATGATCAGGGCCTGCCCCACCAGGGCGGTAAGAAGTACTGCCACCCAGCCCACCCTGGCCGAGATCTCCACCAGCACGGGGCGCAGGACCAGGCCGACGAGGCCGGCTGCCGCCGCCACGGCGGCGTATGACCACCAGCTGGCCGCAGAGAACCCCGGCAGCAGGGCGCCGGTGATAATGAGGGCTACAGTCGAGGCAGCCCAGGCAAGGGCCAGCCTGGCGAGGTCTGATATTCGGGCGCCGCGGGTGCGGGCAACGCGCGTCGGCATTTTCCCAGTATGGCTGTCGGCAACCGGCTCGCACCCACCCTCACAGGGTGAGAATCACGGGCCGGGAGAAAATCAGTCAGCCTGCGCGGTGTCCGGTCCGCGATCGCCGGGGGACGTTCCCGCGGGCGCAGCAGGCCCTACGGGCTAGTCGTCCTCGTCCTTGTCCCAAGCCTCATTGCGCGCCTTGACCTTTTCCAGGGCGTGTTCGGCTTCCTCACGGGTCTTGTACGGTCCGATCAGCTGACTCCAGTCGGACATCGCGTCTTCCTCGATCTCGTGGGTGTTGACGTTGTACCAGTATTCGGGCATCGGGGCTCCTTCATGGCCCGGAGCGTGTCCGGGTGTCTTTTCCGGGGTGCATTTTCCGGGCTGTATTTTCCGGGGCGAGCCCGGGGGCTTATATGATCAATCTATGCCTTCTCTAGCCTCAACTGCACCCATCGGCACGCTGGTCCAGGGGACAGTGAGCCCGCAGCTTCCCGTGCCGCCGTCCATCCCGCGTCCGGAATATGTGGGCAAGCCGGCTCCTGCGAAGTTC
>NZ_JBFTNJ010000137.1:0-2222 GCF_056397425.1 Arthrobacter sp. 05N33_2 | reverse complement strand
GGCCCCGGCGACTTCGATGCGGGGGCCCGATCGCTCCCTTCTCAGGAGCGGGTGAGCGCGTCCTCGTTGTCCTCCGCGGGCGCTCCCGCCACGCTGGCCGTGCCGTTCACCGAGGCGCKGGCCTCCGCGAACTTTTCATTCAGCCGGGAGTGGCGCTGGCCGTAGGCGAAGTAGATCGCAATACCGATCACGAGCCAGATGGCGAAGAAGATCCAGGTTTCCACGGCCAGGTTCGTCATGAGATACAGGCACAGGACCGCAGAGACGACAGGGAGCACCTTGCCAAACGGGACACGGAAGGCCGGCTTCAGGTCCGGGCGCTTCTTGCGCAGCACCAGTATGCCAAGGCTCACCATCACGAAGGCGGACAGGGTCCCGATGTTGATCATTTCCTCGAGCAGGTCCACGTTGGTCAGGCCGGCGACGAGCGCCACTCCGGCGCCGCAGATGATCTGCAGGCGGGCCGGCGTCCCCCGCACCGAGCTGGTCTTGGACAGGGAGCGCGGAAGCAGGCCGTCGCGGCTCATCGCGAGCACCACGCGCGAGAGGCCCATGAGCAGCACCATGATCACGGTGGTCAGGCCCACGAGGGAGCCAAAGGCAATGACCTTGGCGGCGTCGGTGTTGCCGACCGCCTCGAAGGCGGTGGTGAGCGTCGGGTTCTTGGCCTCAGCCAACTGGGTGTAGGAGACCATGCCGGTCAACGCCAGCGACACCAGGATGTACAGCACGGTAACGATTGCCAGGCCGCCGAAGATGCCGCGGGGCAGCGTCTTCTGCGGGTTCTTGACCTCTTCGGCCGAGGTGGCGACGACGTCGAAGCCGATGAAGGCGAAGAAGACCAGGGCGGCGCCGGCGAAGATACCGAGGGTTCCATACTGGGCCGGGGCGGCGCCGGTCAGGAAGCCGAAGAACGACTGCTTGAGGACATCCGCGGTTCCGGTGCCTCCGGTCGGCTCGGAGGCCGGGACGAACGGGGCGTAGTTCTCGAACTTCACGTACGTGAAGCCGACGACGATCACGAAGAGGACCACCGCGATCTTGATGAGCGTGAAGATGTTGCCGACGCGGGCGGAGAGCTTGGTCCCGAGGACCAGCAGCACGGTGAAGATGGCAACGATCAGGAAGGCGCCCCAGTAGAGGTCGACGCCGCCCAGGGAGATCGACGGCGGAATGTCCACGCCCATGAGCGCAAAGACTTTGCTGAGGTAGATGCCCCAGTACTTCGCAATCACGGCGCCGGCAGTGAAGAGTTCGAGGATCAGGTTCCAGCCGATGATCCACGCCAGGATCTCACCCATGGTCGCGTAGGTGAAGACGTAGGCGGAGCCTGCCACCGGAATGGCCGTGGCGAACTCGGCGTAGCACATGATGGCGAGCGCGCAGGTGACGGCGGCGATCGCGAAGGAGATGGTGACGGCGGGGCCGGCAAAGTTCGCGGCGGCCTTGGCGCCGACCGAGAAGATCCCGGCGCCCACGGCAACCGCGACCCCCATGATCATGAGGTCCCACGTGCTTAGCGTGCGCTTCAGCTTGCGTCCGGGTTCATCGGCGTCGGACATGGACTGCTCGATGGATTTGGTCCGGAAAAGGTTCATTAGGAAAGTCCGCAATCTCGATAACTGGGGGGGAAACAGACCTATCCATCTTAGAGTCCATCCACTGGACGGCCATTTTTATCCCACATAGTGAGACGCAAAAGCGGGCCGTGCAGGTTTATCCTGCACGGCCCGCTTGCGCGCAGCTGCTCCGTTTCAGACCACCCAGGCCGCCTAGACCGGCCAGTTTTCCATCAGCGTCGAGCGGATCAGGAACCGCTTGCCTTCCGGCGCTTCTACCGAGAAACCACTCCCCCGGCCAGGAACGACGTCGACAGTCAGGTGCGTGTGGCTCCAGTAGTTGAACTGCTCCCGCGACATCCAGAATTCCAGCGGCTGGGGCCGCAGGCCGTCGGAAATGTCGAACAGGCCGAGCAATACGTCCGAGTCCCCCGTGATGAACTCCCCGGCGGGATAGCACATTGGCGACGAACCGTCGCAGCAGCCGCCGGACTGATGGAACATCAGCGGTCCGTGCTGCACCCACATTTTGAGCAGCAGTTCCACCGCCTCCGGGGTGAGAGCCACCCGGGAGAAGTCCTCCCCGGGGAGGGTCACGGCGGCGTCGAGCTTTGTCGCTGGCATCAGAGTCCGTCCTTCATCAGTACTTGATGACCACTCGGC
>NZ_JBFTNJ010000136.1:0-2276 GCF_056397425.1 Arthrobacter sp. 05N33_2 | reverse complement strand
GCCACGGCCATCGCCCAGGAAGCCCTCGCCACCGGCAAGGGCGTCGCGGAACTAGTCCTCGAACACGGCCTGCTCACCGACGAGCAGCTCACCGAACTCCTCAGCCCGCACCGCCTGGCCAACCTCACCCAATAGCCTCCGCAGACCGACGACCCCGCCCGACCAGGGAGCAAGGGGCACGCCGTCGTGCCCAAAATCCCGACCGACTACAGAGAAAACGGAACTCGATGACGAGGACCGTTCCAGCACCGGGCCACCAACCCGGCCTCTACCCAAGGACTGACTATGAAAAACAAATCAACGATGTGGATCCTGGCAGCGCTCCTGTTCGGAATCCTCAGCGGTCTGCTCTTCCACTGGCTGCTGCCGGTGGACACACGCGAATCCGTCGTGGCGGTCCTCGACACCGTGACGCACATGTTCCTGAACCTCATCAAAATGATCATTGCCCCTCTGATCTTCGCCACCCTCGTCTCCGGCATTGCAGGAGCAGCCAAATCCGCCGGGGTGGGCAAGCTCTTTGGCCGCTCAATGATCTGGTTCCTGACCGCCTCCGTCCTGGTGGGCGCGTTCGGCTTCATCACGGCCCATGTACTCAACGTCGGTGACGGGCTCCACCTGATGCCGGGAGGCGACGCGGGGATGGAAACGAAGCCCCTCGATTACCAGGCGTTCATCACCCACATCATCCCCACGAGCGTCTTCGCCGCACTGACCGAAAACAACCCCCTTCAGATCCTCGTATTCGGCGCCCTCTTCGGCATCGCCCTGCTGAACCTCCGGAAGAAGGGCCGCTCCTCCATAGCCGATGCCATCGACGAACTGATGGGCGTCATGCTGAAGGTCACCGGGTATGTGATGCTGGCGGCACCCGTCGGCGTTTTCGCCGGCATCRCAGCGGCCTTCACCTCCCAAGGTCTCGATGCGTTTGCCACCTACGCGTCGTTCATCGGCGGGTTCTATGTGTCTCTCTCGGCCCTGTGGGTCATCATGGTCGGCGTCRCCGTCGCCTTCCTCGGACGGGCCGCCTTCCGACTGGTACGGATAGTGCGCGAACCCATGGTCATCGCGTTCGCCACCTCCAGCAGTGAAGCCGCCCTGCCCAAGCTCATTGAAGGCCTGACCAAGTTCGGCATCGAGAAGCGCACCACCGGTTTCGTGCTGCCCCTGGGTTACTCGTTCAACGTGGACGGTTCCATGATGTACATGACCTTCGCGTCGGTCTTCCTGATCAACGCCTACGGCATCGACATGGACCTTGGCCAGCAGATCGCGATGACCGCAATGCTCCTGCTCAGCAGCAAGGGCATGGCCGGCGTTCCACGCGGGTCACTCGTCGTCGTAGCCGCCGTGGTCCCTGCCTTCGGCATCCCGGCCGCCGGAATTGGTGTCCTGCTGGTGATCGACCAACTCCTGGACATGGGACGCACCGCCACCAACATCTTGGGAAATGCCATCGCCACCGCGGTCATCGGCCGGAACCACGACAAGTCCACGTCCCTCCTCGAAGCGTCACGCCCGGAAGCCTCCCAGGATGCGCAGGTCACTGAAGACAGCAGGGAGTTTGAGCGTGTTCCGATGCACTGACCGGATCCCGCTCGGCCAAATTTTCAAACCTGCGAACCTACCCTCACACCGGATGAAAGGCCATGGCCAATGACCGCTGACTTTGACCTCCAGAGCCCGACGGACGTGCACCGCATTCAGCGGACGAAAAGAGCGAGAAACACTCCGATCAGATCAAAAATCATCGACTACCTGGCAAGCCATGGGGCAAGCAAAGTAGCTGACATCAGCGACGGAATCGCGTCCTCGCGCGGCGCAGTCAGATACCATCTGGCAGCGCTGGAGAGCGCTTCGATCGTCCGTTCCAACATTTCCCCCGGTTCCAGGAGTCGTTTCACGCCCTTCTACGGTCTCGCCCCTGGAAAAACGGAGCCCGCCTCCTAGCCGGACAGCGCTGACTGCAACTCTTGCGGACGACGGCGGGACCTCCCGCCGTCGTCCGCCGTGTCCTTACGGCCGGAATCTCATGTCCTCGCCCCCAACCAACCTCGCAGTCTGGGCGGGCGCCACGTCCTGGGCGAACACCCGGACGCCCCCGGCGAAGACTGGCACCTTCCCAACGACCCGAAACCCGCAGCACCAAGAACTGGTTGACGCTATATACCGCCAAGCCGGACAGCAGCACACCAAGCTTCGCTCCGTCCCGGCACTGCTCCTGCTCGCCATGGCACTTCGCTCCGTCCCGGCACTGCTCCTGCTCGCCATGGCAC
>NZ_JBFTNJ010000135.1:0-2310 GCF_056397425.1 Arthrobacter sp. 05N33_2 | reverse complement strand
CCTCATCACACGCTCCCCCGCCACCCACGGCCACTATGCCGTGCATCACTCCAACCCCGTGCCAGCAGATCCCCCACATGGCGGGCCCATGCAATTGCAGCCAAACAGCCGTCGTGTTGTCGAATGCAGGCCGCCACAGGGGCGTGACGCGGCAGGATGCTTCCGATGCCTTCTGGGCCAGACTCCGAACCAAGTGTTGTTCGAGGGGTACCGCAACCGGGTTCCCGGACGTCGGACGGCTTGCCTGACCCTGCGCGGGCTCATGGATCCCGCCGCGATCATCGCCGGCCTTCCGGCCAGCACTGCCGTCTGCCATCTGCCGGGGCGTATGACGAGTTGATGGCCCGACAGCAGCCACCCCGCCGAAATCATGGCTGAAGGGAACACCTGACGAACGTCAGCTACCTGGAATCAGCGAAGGACCTTGCAACCCGCGGCGGAAGTTGCATGATCTCGTGGTTTGATCGAGCAATTGATTCGGCCGCAACCTGTTCCCAGGACGTCGAAGCAGCAAGAACTGTCAGGCAACCCCCTGGAGTCACCCTTGCTGTCTGTGCTTACTGAGAGCTCCCCCAGTCGATGTTCGCGATGTCTAAGGTGTTATCGACTCCCCTGAGTTCGCCCGCAATGCATCGGAACGGTCGGCTCGATGCGTCGCGCAGATCCGTGATCTGTATCGGATACCGCTTTCAAGAGCGGCACCTTCCACGACGAACAAGACCGACGCGTGTTCATTGCCTGCCGGAGCCGCCTGGCGAACGTGTTCCCACCCGACGCGATCCCAGGCAGTGTCATCAACGGCCTTCACCCACGCGCGGAATCCATCTTCATGCTCGGAAAGCGCATCCACCCAAGCGTCTTGGTGCTGAAGGGCGTACGCGCCAGGAGGGAGGGCGGGCTTGGCCTGTGTGTGAGCCTTTCCTTCGTGCGTCTTCGGTCGCCAATAGTCCCGGGAACCTGGGCAGCTCTTCAGGGCCTAAAGCAGGAGGCGTAGTAGACGCGCAGGTCCGGCGGTCGTACCGGCGCGGGCGGTGGTGGTTGCGGGCGATCCGGCCGGAGCGCCGAGCCTAGCGCCGCGGCCGGAAACGCTGTGCCGCCGCCGGCCGGGCAGTGTCCGCAGCGTGCTCTTGACGCGGCCCCGGCCGCAAGGGTAGACAAGGGCCATCCCGGTGCTGTCGCGGGGGTTATGACCGCAGACAGAACGCGGGCAGCGCGGGGACCGTCATGATGAACCACGGCGGAGCAGCGGAGTGAGGTGTGAGCGATGACCGGATTAGTTGCCTTCCGCTTCGTGGCGCTCGGCTGGGCGGCCTACTTCGCCGCGGAAGCAGGGGTTGCGGACGGATGGGCGTACTACTTCGCCGTCTTCGTGATTGTGCTGGCCCAGTGCGCCGGTGTACCGCTTCCCGCCGTGGCCGTCCTGCTTGGAGCCTACGCCTCGGCGCGCCACGGAGACCTGAACCTTGCCGCCGTTATCGCGGTCGGCAGCCTGGGCGCCATGCTCGGGAGCACTATTGGCTACGTACTTGGGCGGGTGGGAGGCCGTCCGCTGATGCTTCGACTCGCACGGCGCTTCCACGCCGACGAGAATCGCATCCTCCAGCTCGAGTCGTTCTTCGATCGGCACGGCGGCAAAGCCTTGTTCTTCGGCCGCTGGGTCATAGTGGTCCGGCTCTGGGGCGCCATTGCCGCGGGGGCCGCCAAGATGCCGTGGCCCAATTTTCTGCTCTGGACCATCACAGGGTCCATTGCCTGGGTCGCGAGCCTCAGTGTTCTCGCCTATTTGGCCGGGGCGCTGGCCAATGCCATCGGTGACGCTCTCGACATCGGCGGCTGGGTGCTGGTCCCCTTCGTCGTGCTTGGCCTGGTGATCGTCTGGCGCCGGCGCAGACGCCGGAAGCTCAGGTCAGCGGGAGGGGCAGGGGACGGCGTGCCCGATGCCGAATGAGGCCGTCCAGGCGCGTCCGGCCTGTACGTTTCTGCAGCAACGCGGGGCCTCCTTCAAGGCGGAGCATACGACGTCGTAGGGCCCCTCACCGGCGATCGCGCGCCAGGGGCGATTACCGGACCGGCCCGGGGGCAGCTGGCCGTGGGCCCGGGCTCCGGGGCCGGGGTCCCGGCCCTGCCGGAGAGGGGGGTTAAATGCGGGAGGACCCCCACGTGTGGTGGGGGTCCTCGACCGTTAATGGTGTTCCGGCGGTGACCTACTCTCCCACACCCTCCCGGGTGCAGTACCATCGGCGCTGTGGGTCTTAGCTTCCGGGTTCGGGATGGGACCGGGCGTTTCCCCCACGCTATGACCGCCGTAAC
>NZ_JBFTNJ010000134.1:0-2316 GCF_056397425.1 Arthrobacter sp. 05N33_2 | reverse complement strand
GCCTATGCTCGGTTCAGCGTTCATTCACTAGGGGGAACAATGGATCGCAGCTGGCGCCTTCGAATAGGAATTTCAGTTCTGGCGGCGGCATGGCTCATGACATCATGCGCAGCCACCCCATCAGTGGTACCGGGATCAGCAGCCTCCACGCCCACCACTTCCGGAATCGCAGCAACATCACCGAGTGCCCCGACCAGCTCCGTGAGTAAAAGCCCCGTCCCGGCCACCTCCGGCCCGCCGCGGGAAACGTGCGCGGCTTTCCTGCCCACCGCGCCTTGCTCCACCTACAGCAGCGTCGCCGCAACATCAAACGGTATGGCTCTACCCTGGGCGGCCGCCGGGACCATCAAGGTGCGACTGAGCTCCGTCGAAGGTACCCTGCAGCTGGCCATGAAAACAGACTGCTCCCCCATCAGCGGGCCAGCCACAATTGCTGGAAACATCATGACCCTCGGAAAAATCGCCACTGGCGCCAGCGGCTGCATCGGTACTTCCGGTGAACATCAAGCTTGGATTCATGAATTATTGAAACGTCCCATTTCAATGACCTATACGCAGGACACTTTGACCTGGACGAGCGGGATAAATACGCTCAGCTTCCAAGCTGAGTAACCACTGTTTTGAGATCATTGCGGACGTCCCGGGGCGGTCCGCTTCCCTGCACGCCCCCGACGGCGACAAATGAGCTGCCGGATAGGCGCCGAATCCACGGGAGGCTCCCTGCACGGCTACCATTGGGCTGCCGGATTCACGACCGGGCGAACTCCCCTAGATCGCTCCCGGTCCTGTCAGCCCAGCTCCCCCACCACCCGTTCTCAGGTCTCCGTATTGATTGATCAAATGTCCTTCGCATAGAAATCGCGGAGAATAGCCGCGACGATCGGCCGCAGCTGCTCCGGATTGACAGAGCCTTCGGCGGTTCGAAGGATTGCGGTGTCTACCTCAGCCAAGAAGGCCTCGGATGATGCGTGCCCTTCCGGGACACGGATCATCCAGACGTAGCCCCTCGGCCGCGGCGGGAGGCCGGCATCCCGGAGGTACAGGTCGATGTCATCGTCGATTCCCAGCCGGTCGGCAGCTGTGAACGGTTCCTCGAAGGGTTGTTGCTTACCCCCGCGCTCGGTGTAACCGGTGATTGTCCTGCCGGCGTCCGAGGACGGGCGGCGGCGTAAGTTGTCCAGGCCGGCTGCCCAGCCGATGAGCGCCCCCCAGCCATTCTCGGGCAGGTCCAGCCAGGAAGCTGAGGGCTCGGATTCCTGCACGTCACTCCACATGGGCTGCTCCTTGCCTCTCCGAATGGGTCACGTCTCCGCACGGCTGCGGCGGGGCAGAACATCCGGTTCCGGGACCCGCGTCAGGGCGGCTTCCCGTGGAAGCTTGAGCCCGTCGTTGCAATCCGTACCTTGACCTTCGTCTGCGTCTCAGGGCGTGCGGTGGGCCGGGGCGAACTGCGCCGCGCGGTTGGTTTCTTCGGCGCGGATGAGGTGCACGAGCGCGTTGATGAGGGCCAGGTGGGTGAACGCCTGTGGGAAGTTGCCGAGGTGACGGCCGCTCACCGGATCCAGCTCCTCAGCGTAGAGGCCCAAGGGGCTGGCAAGGGACAGCAGACGTTCGCACAGTGCCTTGGCGCGAACCACCTCCCCGATCTCGACAAGGGCCGAGACGAGCCAGAACGAGCAGGTCGTGAAGGTCCCTTCGTCGCCGGTGAGACCGTCGTCGGTCTGCTCGGGACGGTAGCGCAGGACGAGTCCGTCCCGGGTGAGTTCATCGGCGATGGCCACGACCGTGGCGCGCACGCGAGGATCGTTGACGGGCAAGAATCGGACAAGCGGAACAAGGAGAAGCGAGGCATCGAGGTTCGTTGTGCCGTAGGACTGGACGAACACGCCTCGGTCGTCGACACCATTGCGGCAGATGTCCTCATGAATCTCCGTGGCGATGGCGTCCCACTTTCGGGCGTAATCAGCCTGACCGTGCAGGCGCGCCAGCCGGGCACCACGATCCAGGGCGACCCAGCACATGAGCTTTGAGGAGGTGAAGTGCTTCGGTTCGCCACGGACCTCCCAGATSCCGTGGTCCGGGTCCCGCCAGTGGGCGGCGGCTTGCTCGACCTGGCGGAGCAGGACGGGCCAGAGCGGCTCGGGAAGCTGGTCACGGGATTTGGCGTGGAGGTAGACGGAGTCCAGCATCATGCCCCAGACGTCGAGCTGGCGCTGGTGGGCGGCAGCGTTGCCGATCCGGACGGGGCGGGCGCCGTCGTAGCCGCCGAGTCCCTCGACAGTAACCTCGGGAAGGTCCCTTTCGCCGTCGATGCCG
>NZ_JBFTNJ010000133.1:0-2324 GCF_056397425.1 Arthrobacter sp. 05N33_2 | reverse complement strand
GAGGAGGGCAGCGTYATGTACAGCTGCGGCCAAGGAACCCGCTTCCTTGTCTACCAGACAGAGAATGCCGGGACCGCGAAGAACACCCAGATCGGCTGGGAAACGGACAATCTGGAACGCGAGATGGAAGAACTGCGGGGCCGCGGCGTCGTCTTTGAAGACTACGATTTTCCCGGCCTGAAGACGGAGAACGGCGTCGCCACCGCATCGTGGGGGAAGGCAGCCTGGTTCCTGGACAGCGAGGACAACATCTTCAACATCTCGCAGCGCGCGTAGGCCGGAGCCTGACCCCGATCAAGGGCGCATTGCATCGCTGCCTCCGGCTACGAAGCCGGAGAGAACCGGCTTCCGCCACCAAGGCGGGAGCCGGTTTCAGCGCCGGGCTGGCCGGCCTCGAGCCAGGCGTCGCCGCTGGACAAGGCAGAGAGCGCGGTCAGAACGGCCGGGTACGCGGTAGCGGCTGTCCGCACGCTAGTTCGTGTGCGGTTCCCCCGGGCGCCGGTGGCGGTGGTGCAGCTCGTAGCTGTCGAACACGTCGGAAGAGGTGGCTCCGGAATGGCCGAATTTGCCTCGGAGGACCTCAGCGAGTCCGTCCAGCGCCGCGTGGAGCATCCGTCCGGCGAACTGCAGTTCAGGGTTCTCGCTGCGCTGGGCTTGGGATGCTAGCTCCTGGGCGTAAGCCACCGTGGCGGGGAGGGAGCCGCGCTGCTCAATTTCACGGAAGTAGTAGGTTTCGTGGAACGCAAGCAGGTCTATGCTCACCGTAGCCACGTTTCCGGCAATTGCCTCCAAAAGGCCGGCAGCGTGACTGGGATCCATGGCCGATACACCTGCCGGACCTGCAGCCTCCCTGAACAGGTTCAGCTGGTGGGCAAGGGCCCGGCGTCGGTTCAGGGCCGGGAAAGTCTGCAGGATCCAAGTCACCGTTGCTGTCAGCAAGCCGAAACCGGTGACGGCCTCGAGGGCGACAACCAGCCGGAGCAGTGGTTGCGTTGCCACGATATCGCCAAAACCCACGGTGGAAAGAGTGACCAGGGAGATGTAGAGGGCTTCGGCGAAGTCGGCCCGCAGTGGAACTCCGGCTCCGTAAACAAAACCGTCAGTCAGATGGGGCAGGTAAAGCAGAGCCCAGCCGATGGCCGCCAAGCCTGCCCAGGCGCCAATGACAGCGGCCATCGCCAAGGGTGCTGCGATGAAGGAGCCCCGGCCCCGCAGTCTTCTCGATACAAGCCAAAATCCGCGCATGATCGCCCGGCCCAGAGGACCGGAACCGTGCGGATAAAGCAGCGTACGAAAGACGTCAACGAGCATCAGCAGAACCAGCCCRGCCCCCAGAACCGTCCAGAGCGTGTCCTCGAAGTCCATGCCTCATCTTAGAGGCGGCACCATTTGGGGAGCAGCCACACGGTCCGGGCAACGGGCCCGCAGGTTAGTCCCCGACGGGCGGCCCGGCATCTGGCCGCTTCAATCTATACACGGAAACCCCGCCAGTACCTTTTGGCTGGCGGGGTTTCCTTGCGATCGCGGTGGTCGTAGTCGGGCGAATATGACGCGCTAATTAGCCACGGCGGCAGTCGGAACGGACGTTCGGGAGAACGTTGTGTAGCCCGGCTTGGACCCCGTCACCTTGACGGTGAGGGTCTTCGCTACGTCTGTTGTGGTGGGTTTGTAAGTAGCGGCGTTGGCGCCGGTGATTGCAACGCCGGCTCGGTACCACTGGTAACGGAGCGTGACTGGTACTGGTCCCCAAACGCCGGAGTTAGCGGTGAGGGTGGACCCCACCTTGGCGGTCCCGGTGACGGTGGGCGTGGCCCTGACCAGTGATCCCTTGACCACAGCAGCCGTGGCGGCTGAGGTCCGGGAGAAGGTGGTGAAGCCGGTCTTGGACCCGGTGACCTTGACCGTGAGGACCGTGCCCAGGTCCTCCGCCACGGGAGTGTAGGTGGCGGCGTTGGCACCGATGATTACGGCACCGGAGCGGTACCACTGGTATCGGAGTGTAACTGCGCCCGGTCCCCAAGTTCCGGGGGCGGCCGTGAGGGCGCTCCCGACCATCGGGGTCCCTGTGACCGTAGGAGTGGACCGGGTGAGCGAACCCTTGGCCACGGCCGTCGTCGGGGCGGACGTTTTGGAGACGGTGCTGTAGCCGGACTTGGACGCCGTCACCTTGACACTTAGGGTCGCCGCGACGTCGGAAGCGGTGGGAGTGTACGTGGCGGCGGTTGCTCCCATGATGAGCGTGCCGGCGCGGTACCACTGGTACCGGAAGGATGCCGGCGAAGGTGCCCAATTGCCCAGAGTCGTCGTGAGCGGCTGTGCGACCC
>NZ_JBFTNJ010000132.1:0-2437 GCF_056397425.1 Arthrobacter sp. 05N33_2 | reverse complement strand
CCTATAAGGGGCTCGTCGTCGACGAGATCGACGCGAACAACGACGTCGTCACACTCCTCGACGGTCAGACCCTCACGGTGGGCCAGATCACGAACGATGTTACCGACGATCAGAAACGTCGCCTTCAGATCCGCGAAGTCATCCGCGCCCACCTCGACAAGGAGAGGCAACTCTTCGGTCTGGGCATCAAAGTACTTTCGCTGTTCTTCATCGACGAGGTCCCGAAGTATCGCGACTATACCCAGCCGGGCAACCTCGGTGAGTATGCTCGCGTTTTCGAGGAGGAGTACGAGGCCCTCAGAGCAGAAAGGCTCAGCGAACTAGACCTTGATGAGTCTGCTGCGCGATACCGCGACTATTTGGAGCGCGATGTGGTCCGCACGATCCACAACGGCTACTTCTCCGTCGACAAGAAGACCGGCCGGTGGGTTGACGGTGACATCGAGGCTACTGGCGACAACAAGGGCCAGTCGCGCGACACTGAAGCATACGACGCCATCCTCCGAGATAAAGAAAAGCTCCTCGACCTAAACTACCCACTTCGCTTCATCTTCAGCCACTCCGCACTGCGTGAGGGCTGGGATAACCCCAATGTCTTTACCCTGGGGTTCCTGAAGCGGGCAGCCGCCGGCGACTCACGCCGGCAAGAAGTCGGCCGTGGTCTGCGGCTAGCTGTCGATCAGAACGGCGAGCGGGCAGACAACCCGGTCACCGTGCACGAGATCAACGAGCTGACAGTCGTGACGGAAGAGTCCTACGCCGACTTCGTGCGCGACTTCCAGCGGGAGACACTCAACCTGCTCAGCGCGCGGCCTCGGAAGGCGACGCCAGAGTTCTTCACCGGGGCTGCGCTCCACGACGTGGCCGCAGGAACGGAGCACAAGCTCACAGTCGACGAGGCGAAGCAGCTTCAGTACTGGCTCACCGCTAACGRCTTCATCGATTACGAGCAGCAGCTCACCGCCAAGTGGRTCGATCGTCAGAACCTTCCCGAAATTCCAGCCCTACCTCCGGCGCTGGAGCCGTATTTCTACCAAGTAGCCGAACTCATCGACTCGCTCCACGTTGAGGCCCCGAAGCTGACCGATGGTCGCAAGCCAAAGCTGATCCCCATCAACAAGTCGAACTTCGACAAACCGGAGTTCCAAGAGCTTTGGCAGCGCATCAACCGCAAGGCCTTCTATCAAGTCCAATTCGGCTCAGAAGAGCTGATCAACAGTTGCGTCCGTGTGCTCGACACATCGCTCAACGTCGCCAAGATGCAGTACGTCGTTGTCGTGGGCTCGATGGCTAGCGACATCGACACCGACGCTCTCTCAGCTGGGAGAGCGTTCAAGATCGCCAAAACCACCACTGAGTCATCAGAACTCAGTGCTAGCTCGACTGTCCCGTACGACCTACTCGGTGAGATCGCGGAGAAGACGCGACTTACTCGCCGTACGTGCGCCGCGATCCTCACCGGAGTCACACCCGCGACCTTTGCGAAGTTCAAGCAGAATCCCGAGCAGTTCATCACCGAAGCGGCCCGACTGATCAACGAGCAAAAGTCCGCCACGATTATCCAGAAGATCGAGTACAACCTTCTCGACGATCGCTACGATTCCGCGATCTTCACACAGAACCAGACCGCGCAGGACCTCTCGAAGGCGGTCCATACCCCGAACCGAAATGTCTTCGAGTACGTCGTCGATGACTCTGGCATCGAGCGCGCCCTTGGCGCTGCTCTCGACGTCAGCAACGAGGTCGTCGTCTACACGAAGCTTCCGCGCGGGTTCTTTATCCCGACCCCGGTCGGCGACTACAACCCGGACTGGGCGATCGCGTTCACCGAGGGCAGCGTCAAACACGTCTACTTCGTCGCCGAGACCAAGGGCTCGTTGTCCACGCTTCAGCTGAAGGGTGTCGAAAACGCCAAGATTGAGTGCGCCCGCAAGTTCTTCGCGTCGCTGAACGAGAAGTCCGGTCACGACGTGAACTACGACGTCGTCACCGACTACACCGAGCTGATGCAGCTCGTTGGCCCTGGCGCGCAACCAGCAGTGCTGCAGGAGTTCGCGACAACACGCGACGCCAGCTGATCCGAGTTCGAGCAATGTGAAGTAAAGCGGAGGTGGGTGATTTCGTCGATGCATGCCGAGGACACGCCTCTAAGTCCCCAGTAGAAAACGAGCACACCCCACATGACATCTCTCATCTCCTGGCTCGATGCGTCCACCGAGGAAAACTCGAAGATGCGCGAGCTCGTGAAGCTCTTCGGCACGCCGGAAACCACTGATGACCTCGGCATGGGCCAGCTGCGCGATGCGATCAGCAACAGCCTGTTCCCCGGCACCTCCGTGCTGCACCTGGGAGCGCGGTACATGCTCCTTGTGCCTTGGGCCTACGTCACCGCACACAAAAGCACTAGAAACCCGGATGACGTGCGAAAGCGGTCGGA
>NZ_JBFTNJ010000131.1:0-2694 GCF_056397425.1 Arthrobacter sp. 05N33_2 | reverse complement strand
GTGTTGGCCGGCGTCGCGGCCAGGTCCAACTCTCGCCGCGACAGGCGGCCGCCGGCAGGGTCATAAGACTCTGGTCCGGGGGAAGACCCCCATAGGGGAAGTGCGCGGGAAAGGTGGGAGAGGGAAGTGGGAGGGAAAAGCGGGACGCGGGCTAGGGCTTGTCCTTGCCCCGGCGCTTGAGGTAGCGCTCAAATTCGCGGGCTATCGATTCACCACTGGCCTCCGGAAGGTCGGCGGTGTCCTTGGCCTCCTCCAGCTGGCGCACATACGCCGCAATTTCCGGATCCTCTGTAGCGAGCTCGTCCACGCCGCGTTCCCACGCGTCGGCCTCCTCCACGAGTTCCGTGGTGTCCAGCGGGACCTGGAGCAGCTCTTCGACCCGGTGCAGCAGGGCCAGCTGCGCCTTCGGCGACGGGGCCTGGGCTACATAGTGCGGCACGGCCGCCCAGAGCGACACGGTCGGGAGCCCGGCCAGCAGGGCCACCTCGCCGAGCACGCCCACAATCCCTACCGGGCCCTCGTACTGCGAGGCCTCCAGGTCCATCCGCTCACGCAGTGCGGCGTCGTCCGTGGAGGTGCTGACCGGAATGGGCCGGCTGTGCGGCACGTCAGCCAGCAGCGCACCGACCAGGATGACGTAGTCGACATGCAGCGCCTCGGCATGTACCAGCAGTTCCGCGGTGTAGGCACGCCACTTGTAGGACGGCTCGGTGCCCTGGACGAAGATGGCGTCCACATTCGAGTCGGGGACGCTGGCCTTGAAGATCCGCGTGGACGGCCACTTGATCTTCCGCTCACCGGCCGCTGTCCGCCGAATCGTGGGCCGAGTGAACTGGAAGTCGTAGTACTCGTCGGCGTCGATCGCCCCGACCTTCTTGCCGCCCCAGAGCTTGTTCAGGTAGCGCAGGGCATCGCTGGCGGCCTCTCCGGCGTCGTTCCAGCCTTCGAAGGCCGCGAGCATGACGGTGATGCGCCGGCCCTCGGGGACTGGCTGCAGCAGCCGCTCCGGCTCGGAGACGGCGCCTGGTTCGGTGGGGTCTGCCTCGAAGCTGTTCATGCCATCACCCTACGTCCAAGAACCCGCCGCGCGCAGGCAATCGCGCGCCAAGGAACCGCAATTTCCGCCCGAAATCCCAGGGTCAGGCGCGCGGAATTCGCCGTAGGCGTAGCGCGGGCGCCCGGCCGCGGGCTTCCCCGTAGACTGGAAGGCATGCGATCCTCAGCTTCCCGGCCCCTCCTTAAAGCAGCGCTCTGGGACATGGATGGCACCATTGTCGACACCGAGCCCTACTGGATCGCAGCCGAACACGCACTCGTCGAAGCCCACGGCGGACAATGGTCCCACGAACAGGCCATGCAGCTCGTGGGACAGTCCCTGATGTTTTCCGCGGGAATCCTGCAGGAAGCCGGCGTGGCCCTGGAACGGCGCGAGATCATCGACACCCTCACCGGCCACGTGATCAGCCAGGTCCGGAGCTCCATTCCCTGGCGGCCCGGGGCCCGCGAACTGCTCGACGAACTCTACAACGCCGGCGTCCGTTGCGCCCTGGTCACCATGTCCGAGGCCCCGCTGGCCCGGGAGATCGTTGCGAGCCTGCCCGAGCCCTACTTCGAGTTCCTGGTCACGGGAGACACTGTGACGCAGGGCAAGCCGCACCCGGAGGCTTACCTCACGGCCGTTGAGCTACTGCAGCAGCAGGATCCCGAGCTCGGCCTGCACCACTGCGTGGCCCTGGAAGATYCCGTGCCGGGTGTCGCCGCCGCCGTGGCCTCCGGCGTCGTCACGGTCGCCATCCCGCACATCCTGCCCCTCCCGCACGATCCCCGCCGCGCCACCTGGAACACCCTGGAGGGCAGGACAGTCGCTGACCTGGAGGAGCTCGTGGCCCTGCGGCACGACTTCCCCGACGCCACCTTCGGCGCCGCCGCGGACCCAACCGGCCGCTTAGGCACGGTCTCGACCACGGTCTCGACCACACTCTCGACCGCGGGCCACGCCCGTGGCTGACACCGGCAGCCAGGGGCAACCCGGAAAGACTCCCGCTAACCGCCGGGAAGGGATTCCGCTGGGCCGGATCGCCGGCATTCCGGTATTTCTGGCGTATTCCTGGTTCATCATCGCGGCCTTCACGGTGATCGCCTACGGGCCGGTCCTGCAGAGCAACAATCCGCGCCTCGGCGTCACCGCTTTCTTCGTCGCCTTCGCCTACGCGCTGCTGCTCCTGATTTCCGTGCTGGCCCATGAACTCGCGCACGCGCTGACCGCGAAGCTGTTCCACTGGCCCACGGAGAAAATTGTCCTCAACCTCTGGGGCGGCCACACCCAGTTCCAGAGCTTCACGGCCTCACCCGGCCGCTCCGTCCTGGTGGCGATGGCCGGCCCGGCCGCGAACTTCGTCCTTGCCGGCGCAGGCTGGCTCCCGCTTGCGTACGGCAACCTGAACGGCGTGGCCGACATCCTGGCCAACATCTTCGTCTGGGCCAACCTGCTGATCGGCATCTTCAACGTCCTTCCCGGCCTTCCGCTGGACGGCGGCCGGCTGGTCGAATCCGCCGTGTGGAAAGCCACCGGCAGCCAGGAGAAGGGCACAATTGCGGCAGGCTGGGCGGGCCGGATCATCGTGATCGCCCTCGCCCTGTGGTTCATAGTCCTGCCGCTGGTCAGCGGCGCACGTCCGGATATTTCCTTCACCC
>NZ_JBFTNJ010000130.1:0-2838 GCF_056397425.1 Arthrobacter sp. 05N33_2 | reverse complement strand
TGATCAGGTTTCATACCCACACGGTAATGCCCACCATCAGCGATCATCCGCTTGTAGGGAACTGACGCATCGACCGTCGCCCTCCGTGCGAGATAGAGGCTGGCTATGAGTGCGGTCAACGGGCTACGTCGTCGTCGAGATCAAGACCGATAAGTTCCAGCGGCATACGCCGGGAAAACTCGGCTTCTACGTCATACTCGTCGACGATGTCCTCCGCGGGGGCGTCTTGCGCGTCGGACGACGCCCATCCCGTTCATCACCTTGATCGCCGGCGGTCGACGAAGGCGGACGAGCGGCGCCGTTGCGATCAGGGATCGCAGACGAACAGGTCGACCACCTCGTAGTCGATCCGCCGGCGCACTTCGAGTTCGATCAGGGCGTCGGTATGGAACTGCTCCAGGTTGCCCAACTCCGGCGACCGCTCGAGGATCAGAACAGGATCCATCTGGTCAGCCTCCAGGCCGGACCCGGCCAGGTCGGCCACCCACGTCTTCGCGGCCATGGCCGTGAAGTTGCGGGTCTGCAGGCCGGCGCTGGACGTCGGCGTCACGATCTCGCGGGGGAGCGAACCATCCAGGACGTGGGAGAGCTGCCATACCGCAGTCAAGCGCTGCAGCTTCACCTGACCGCCGGGGCGTCCATTCGGTGATTCTTGCGCCGGGCGTTCGCCCACAACAAGGGTGCAGACCACTTGGTTGCTGGCCGTCAGCTGTGAGACCGAAACGGCCGGGACGGGAAAGATGATACGGCGGAACAGGGCGTTGGGCTCCCGTCTCCCGAGCTCCTGGTCTTCTGTTGGCCCGCCAGGATCGCCGAATAGCGCGGCACCCGCGGCGCCCGCACCTCCCCGGAAACCGCCCGGTCCCCGGATAGTCTGGTGGCAGTATCCGCCAGAGGAAGACCTGCTATGCCGCCCGAGATTCGCCAGTTCACCATGATCGTCAAAGCCCGGGGCGACGACCCGGATGCCTTCCATCCCGACGTCGAGACGCTTGGCGCCATTACGGCGGGCGGCATCAGACTCACCCGGGTCGAGATCGGCCGGACGACCGCTTCTCTCCGTGGCGAGCTCCCGGCAGGCTCGCTGGCATCCGAGGGCACCTTGGTCGCACACGTCGAAGAYGTGCTCGCCGCTGAAGGCATCGGTCTGGATCTGCTGGTCAAGTTCGACGACTGAGCAGGCGCACCAGAGGCCATCGAGGAAGGCGCCCATGTCCACCACATACATTCCCTTCACCTTGACAGCTGCCGCTCTGGAAGGCGGGGACGGACGGTTCCGCTCGGATATCTGGCAGATCACCTCAGCGCCTGTCGGAGGGGCCACCTTCACTCTGGCCAGTGCAACCGGTACGACGGCTGTGTTGAATGGGGTCATCCCCGAAAGCGGCCTCACTGTCGACGCCCCCACTCTGGCCAGCTTCCTGGCAGAACAACTGACCCGCAGCAAGGACATCCTCGTGGACCTGACCGACAAGATGCACAAAGGCCAGTAGTCCCGAACCCAGCGACGCCGCCGTTCCATCGTCGATCTGCAGTTCCTTGAACCGGCGCAGGCCCGGGACCAGATCCGGCAGGGCGGCCGCGAGCAGCCGCCCGCAGGGGTCCCCTGCAATGCCCAGCAGAACCGCAGCGCCTGCCGGTCGTGGTGGCAGCCAGTCTGCCCCGGATGTCCGGAACTCAGGAGGCTCCACCCTGGCCGCCGTTCTGCCTGTGAGCCAGGTGAAATTCGATGTGCTGACCTACCAGTGGTCGCGCAACGGTGCCGCGATCCCGGGGGCGACCGGCCCAAAAACAAGCTCACCGATGCCGACATCAGCAAGGGCCTGAAGGCTTTACAGTGAGGCTTCCCCGTACGAAGACGCCGGCGAGGCCACTACCGCCGAAATCCCCGTGAAGGGCTATGCGCGGACCTCCGGAACCCGGCAGTGTCGGGCACCAGGAGGGTCGATTCGGTCCTGACCGTCGCGCCCCGCACCTGGATTGCAGGGACAAGGCTCTCCTACCGCTGGTTGCGCAACGAGGAGGTCATCCCCGGTGCCACCGCGGCCTCTTACAAGCGTGCATCCGAGGTAAGCGTCAACGCTTCGAAAGGCCCTAGCGAATGATTTGAAGTGTCGACGCGG
Organism: Arthrobacter sp. 05N33_2; assembly: GCF_056397425.1. Lineage (NCBI taxonomy): Bacteria > Bacillati > Actinomycetota > Actinomycetes > Micrococcales > Micrococcaceae > Arthrobacter > Arthrobacter sp. 05N33_2. The sequence goes on along the minus strand of NZ_JBFTNJ010000130.1, from coordinate 715 downwards.
ATGCCCGTGTGGAGGTGGTGTAGCCGGTTTTGGTTCCGGTGACCCGGACGGACAGGGTCTTGCCTGCGTCTGCGCTGCTGAGCCGGTAGGTGGCAGCGGTTGCTCCGGTGATGGCAGTGCCTGAGCGGTACCACTGGTACGTCAGGTTGACTGGGGCAGGGCCCCAGGTGCCGGGGTTGGCCGTGAGGGTGTAACCGACCCTGGTTGTCCCCGAGACGGTCGGGACCGGGGCCGGGGCAAGCGTACCTGCGGTGACTGCCGCCGTTGCGGTGGAGGACTTCGTGACCGAGGTGTAGCCGGTTTTGGTTCCGGTGACCCGGACGGACAGGGTCTTGCCTGCGTCTGCGCTGTTGAGCCGGTAGGTGGCAGCGGTTGCTCCGGTGATGGCGGTGCCTGAGCGGTACCACTGGTACGTCAGGTTGACTGGGGCAGGGCCCCAGGTGCCGGGGTTGGCCGTGAGGGTGTAACCGACCCTGGTTGTCCCGGAGATCGTCGGAACCGGGTCCGGGGCAAGCGTACCTGCGGTGACTGCGGCCGTTGCGGTGGAGGACTTCGTGACCGAGGTGTAGCCGGCCTTGGTTCCGGTGACGCTCACGGTGATGCTTGTGCCTGCGCTGGCCGAATCCAGGAGGTAGGTGGCACCGGTTGCGCCGGAAATTGCGGCGCCGTTGCGCTTCCACTGATAAGCCAGGACCGCGGCAGGACTCCAGGTGCC
>NZ_JBFTNJ010000129.1:0-2879 GCF_056397425.1 Arthrobacter sp. 05N33_2 | reverse complement strand
GTGGGCATTCAAACGCTTCTACGCCACGGAATCAGCCCGCAGAAACGCCCTCCCGGCATGGCTGCACCACTACAATCACCACAGGCCCCACACCGCAATCGGTGGCCACCCGCCCATCAGCCGCTTAACCAACCTCCCTGGGCAGTACAGCTAGCCCGTTGCCGAGTTAGGACTCCGCGTACAACAACTCGTCGGCTGCCATCTCGTCAAAGAATCCCCCTGCGGCAAGCCCTGGGCGCGGACCTCCTGGGCGACCGGTGGGCCCACAAACTCAGCCGCACCCTGGCGGCGGCGAGCACTCACTCGAGGAAGACGGCGGACTCTCGTGTCGCTGGCGGACGTGTTTCGTTTAATCCAAAGGACCCCTCTGGCGGCTCGCGGAAGTGGGGCTGGAGGTAACCGCTAGGACTTACTTTCGGGCTTCCTCCGACCCTCCGGATGGAAGCAGCAGGGGCTGGAAGGCCAGTAGTTGGTCGATCTTGGAGGCGTGGACATCGTGCTGCTATCCATTCCTGCATGGGCAGGTGGGGCACGTCGTCGCTCACGACGTCGAACACGTCAGCCCGACCCTTTATTGGATCGGGCTGACGATCTGGGGTTGCTCATCTTGCGGGGCGCCTCAACGGCGCCCGGTTGAGGTCCCTACCGGGCGGGCAGCGCCTCGAGCAGGAACCGGGCCGCGTCGTCGAGGGCCTTGCGCCCCTCGGGGAGCCGGTCTTGGTGCATGTGCCAGACGTGGAACATCTCGGGCCAGACGTCCAGGCTCACTCGCACGCGATTCTCGGCTAGGTGCCCGGCCAGCCGGACTGCGTCGCTGAGCATGAGTTCATTCTCCCCGATTGTGACCAGGATCGGGGGCAGGCCGCGGACGTCGGCGAAGACCGGGGATGCGTCCGGGTCATTCGGCAGTGCCCCGCCTAGGAAGCTGCGTGCCAGCAGGTCCAGGACGGCCTTGCTGTTCAGCGGGTCGAGGCCTTCCCGGTTGGTCATCGACGCGCCTGTGTGCTCCAGGTTCGCCCAGGGTGACAGGGCAACCCCGGCTGCCGGCAGCGGCAACCCCAGATTGCGAGCCTTGATCATCACCGTGACTGTCATGGCGCCGCCGGCCGAATCACCTGCGACCATCAGACGCTCCGGGTCCTGACCCTGCTCCAGCAGCCAACGGTACGCGTCGACGGTGTCGTTGATCGGCGTGGGGAAGGGGTGTTCCGGAGCCAGCCGGTAGTGCGGCAGGAACACCCGGGCGTTTAGGCGAACTGCAAAGTTTCCGGCGAGGCCATGGTAGCCCGCCGGGCTGCCGACGATGTAAGCACCTCCGTGGATGTAGAAAAGGGCCCGGTTGTCCTCCACGGTCTCGGGCGTCACCACGATCCCTGGGATCCCTCCCATGTCCACCTCTTCGATGGTGACCCCTTCCGGGGTGGGATGGGCGGCCAGCATCTCGTCGTATGCGGTGCGAAGTTCATCGAGGGTAGTGTCCGACGGTTCTCCGCGGAGCAATGGGGGAAGGGCGGCCAGGCTGGAGCTCCAGTTGTGAACAGCGGTGGAAACCTCTGTGGTGATAGGCATGTTCGTTCCTTTCGAGGGGGTGGTTTAGTTTTAGCATGTTCATCGGTAAATTGCGATATGGCGATGTTGGGGTAGCCTTATGGAGTGCCTACAGATGAGAACCCCGGAACCCAGCTCCAGCAGGACGAGCTGCTTGCAGCACTGCGCGCGCTCTCCAACCCACACCGCCTGGCGATCCTGCAGTGGCTCCGCGACCCCGTGAAAAATTTCGAAGAACAGAAAGTCGACGCCACACGCTACGGGGTGTGCGTCTCAAGCATCAGGAAGCGTTGCGAGGTCTCCCAGTCCACCGCCTCGCAGTTCATGGCTACCCTCGCAGACGCGGACCTCGTGCAGACCACCCGCATTGGACAGTGGACGTACTTCGCCCGCAACGAGGCGGCCATCGACCGGTTCCGGTCCTCCGTGGCCACGTCCCTCTAAGCCTTCCCAACCTCCTGTCGCGGGAAAAGTGAGTGAAGGCAATAAGCTTGCCCGGCATCCCAGCCCAGGAATCCGGCATCGCGTCAGCGCAACTGAACTCCGCCCAGCAGATCGGCGTCGCCCTTGGCGTTGCAGTGCTCACCACAATCTCCGTAAGCATCACCGAATACAGGCTCCCCGACGCACTGACAGCGCTGTACACCTCACGCGCCTCTAGAGACGCTGCAGCAAACGCAACAGCCAGCGCTGCACTCACGAGTGGCTACACGACGGCGCTTTTCATCGCGGCCATGCTTCTCGCGGCATCGGCGCTTATCACCGCGCTGATCATCAACGCCGGCCCCCAAGAGAAAACCACTCAAGCGGTCACTCTCTAGGTAAGCCCTAAAAGCAAACAGCCAGCTACGCAAACCTCGACCGGCGGGATGCGCAAGGAATAGGGCTCGGCAGGGATCGGTCTCACAAACGATCGATTACTGAGACCGTCGGGCGGTTTTCAGGGCGGTTCAGGACTGTCGAGGTAATGAGACGCGGCAAATTGTCCTCGCGGGAACGTTGGCGGGTCTCCTTTCGCCGACGTAGCCTCGGCCAGGTGAACGGTGAAGGAAAGCCCATGTCGGCGTCGAACGGCCGAGCGAAGAGAAGCAGGGGCGCGGCTTTCCTGCCGATTGGGATCGTATTCGTTGCCGTTGCGATCGCAATGATATTTCTGGGAACCACGGCCTAGATTGCGTTCCTCACTATGGGCATCACGTTCCTCATCCTCGGGATGCAGAAGCCCGCAGACAACGATGAGCGTCCACCCAGCGAGTCTTCACGAGGCTGACAGCGACCGCATCATCGCGCTGAATACTTTTGTGTCCCTGTTTCTGGGGAAGGTACGGGGT
>NZ_JBFTNJ010000128.1:0-3082 GCF_056397425.1 Arthrobacter sp. 05N33_2 | reverse complement strand
GCATTTGAGATCGACGGCTACGACGCCCGCGACGAGACGGCCTGGAGCGTAATGGCGCGCGGGGAAGCCGAGGTCATCGAGAGCCAGGAGGAGAAGGACGAAATTGACTCCCTGCTCCTGGAGCCCTGGCAGCCCGGCGAGAAGGCCTACTACGTGCGGGTGGCTCCCAAAGCCCTGACCGGACGACGCTTCAAGGTCAACCGGCCCGATGTGTGGACCACCCGGCTCGCGGATCCGCGCCGGGCCACCTTCGAATAGAACCCCCGGGCACCCTCCCGGCAGGATTGCGGCGTCAGCCGTGTTCTGGCGAGTGGACCACCAGCACCGGGCAATGCGCATGTGCCACACAGGCGGAACTCACAGATCCCAGTAACAGTCCACCGAATCCGCCGTGGCCGCGGCGGCCCAGAACAAGCATGTCCGCGGCTTTGCTCTCCTCGATCAGCATGCGGCGGGGGTGCCCCTGGATGAGGCGGGCCTCGACGTTGTCCGGGGTGTCCGGGCCGAAGGCCTTCGCCACCGCCTCGGCCAGGATTTCCCCGGCCCGGACGTCGAAGTCCTCGATGCCGACGGCGACATAGCCGTCGTACACCGGCGGGTAGTCCCAGCATGCCACTGCGACGACCTTGGCGGCCAGGGGCACCGCGAGGGCCTGCGCATGCCGCAACGCGGACACCGAAGCGTCCGAGCCGTCAACGCCTACCACGATCTTCCGGACGTCCCTGACTTCGTTCATCGCAATCCTTTGCCCTCGTACCGGCCGAGCTTCCCGCGCCAGATGGCGACGCTCCCATGATTTCCTTCGGCCGGCATGACGCCTAGGGCCAAAGGGCATGCACGCAGCCCGGCTGGCGGGCCACCCGAAAACGTTCCGGGCGACTGGCCGGAGGCGGCCTGTCGGGCACTATGACCCTTGTCCGCGCCGCCCCGGTGCACAAGAATGGCAGAGGCTGGGGTCAGCAGACGAAGGACAGCATCTCGTGACAAAGAGCATGGTGTCATTAACAGTATCGAGCGGTCGCGCGAGCGGCCGGACGGGAGAATCATGATTGCCTGGGCAGACGCAGGTCTCACTGCACCTGATGGCGGGCAGGCGGTGATCCGCGTCTTTATCCTTGATGATCACGAACTTGTCAGGCGCGGGCTGCAGGAACTTCTCGAAGGCGAGGGGTTTGCCGTCGTCGGCAGTTCCGGATCCGCGGTGGAGGCGACCCGGCGGATTCCCGCGCTGCATCCTGATGTCTGTGTGCTGGACGCCCGTCTGCCGGACGGAACCGGCATCGAGGTCTGCCGGGACGTGAGGTCGGTGGACCCGTCCCTGAACTGCATCATCCTGACGAGCTTCGACGACGAACAGGCCCTGCGCGGCGCCGTCCTGGCCGGGGCACGCGGATACGTGCTGAAGGAGATCGGCGGCACGGACCTGATCGGCGCCCTGCGGCGGGCAGCAGCGGGCGAGTCCCTCTTCGAGGAAGGCGTGGCCGCCGGCGTCGTGGACAGCCTGGTGGAGGCCGAAGAGGTCGACCCGCGCACCTCCTCCCTCACGCCCCAGGAACGCAAGGTCCTGGAGCTGGTAGGCGGCGGACTGACCAACCGGCAGATTGCCGCCGAAATGTTCCTGGCGGAAAAGACCGTCAAGAACTATGTGTCGTCCCTGCTGGCCAAGCTCGGATTCGAACGCCGCACGCAGGCAGCCGTCTTCATCGCCAGCCCGGCATTTCCGGCGGCCGCCGGCGGGCGAACCGGCGAAGTAATCCGGCCCCGCAGCGTCGGATAGGCTCCGCGGAAACCGGACCTTCGGGCGTGCCGGTTACAGGGGCACCGACCATTCCAGGCTGGTACCGGAGTCGGGCACGCTCGTGATGGTGCATTCGCCGTCGAGCATGCGCGCCCGGTCCTCGAGGTTGCTTAGCCCGTTGCGTTTTTCGGGTTGAGTGAATCCGGCGCCGTTGTCGCTGATCACCACCGTCACCCTGCCCTTAACGACCGCAACCGAGACCGAGATTGTATCCGCCCCGGAGTGCCGGATGGCGTTGCTGAGCCCCTCGGAAACCACGGCCACGACGTTGTCGGCCTTGTCCGGTGTCACGGCATCCACGGGTCCCGTGATGGTCAGGCGCGGCGGGAACGGCATGGACTTGGACGAACTGCGAGTGACCCGACGGATCCGGCCGCTCAGCAGTTCGATCTCGCCTGTGTTGCTCTTGAGCGAGTAAATGGTGTCGCGCAGGCTGCGGATCGCCTCGTCGAGTTCGCCGGTGATGTTGCGGATGCGCTCCAGCGCCAGATCCTCCTTGGTGAAACGGGTCAGGCTCTGTACGCTCAGCCCGGCGGCGAACAGCCGCTGGATGACGAGGTCATGCAGGTCCCGGGCGATCCTGTCGCGGTCGGTGAAGACCAGAAGCTCCTCCCGCAGCCGGTGCACCCGGGCAAGTTCCAAGGCGAGGGCCACGTGGGAGCCGAAGACGGCCCCCATTTCGATGTCGGTCYGGGCGTAGCGCACCGACTCCTTGTCCCGTGCCAGCAGCAGGAGGCCATGGTGGGCGCCCTGGGTACTCAGGGCCACTGCCAGCAGCGGGCCGGTGACTGCACCGTCGACCTCCCCCAACACTTCGGATGCGTCGTCGAACAGCACTGGCTCGCCGCCTTCGAGGACACCTTCCAGGAGCTTTGACTCCAAATGCAGTGACCGTCCCGAAAACGCCGTGCCGCGCTCACCGGCAACGCCGATCACCACGTGGGCCATGGCGTTGGCGGCGGGGGCCACCAGGAGGGCGAGTGAGGACGCGGACTCCTGGAGCGCGCGGCCGGCTATCGGGTCCAGGCCGCCCGAGGTGTAGTCGCGGTCCGTGCTCAGCATCAGCCCGGAGACGTCCATGCAGGCCTCCAGCCAGCGGGCCCGGCGGCGGGCGTCGTCGTAGAGCCGGGCATTTTCGATGGCRACRCCGGCSGCKGCSGCCAASGCGACGGCCAGGGCCTCGTCTTCGGCGGAAAAGTCGTCTCCGCCTTCTTTTTCCGTGAGGTAGAGGTTGCCGAACACCACSTCCCGGACSCGGACCGGKACCCCCAGGAAGGACTGCAT
>NZ_JBFTNJ010000127.1:0-3196 GCF_056397425.1 Arthrobacter sp. 05N33_2 | reverse complement strand
CCCTTGCTCCTGCTGGTCCTGACCGCTCCCCCACCCATCAAGCTCGCCGGCAATGGCCGCCACGAGATCGACGCTGGTGTTGCCCTGGGCCTTGAGTCCCTCTGTGCCCGCGCCGGAATGACTGCCGAAAACTACGAGGGCCTGCTGGCCTCCATTCCGTCCTGTGTCTCATGGATAACCTGGTCTGAGATCTACACCATTGTCATGCGACAGAAAACCGCGCTCTCGGGTCTCCCCTCCAGCATCGCTGCATCCCTCCACCGGACCGCTGACGGCGTGACCCAAGCCATCAAATGGCACTCCGGCGGCCTCGTCCTCGAATCCCTGGCCGTCGTTGATCGGCCCTTGGTTGACCGCTAACGCATAAGACTCGGAAGTCTGTCACTACCGGAGTCTGTGATTCGCTGCCTGAAGGCCGATAGCGGATGTTATGTTAACTAGTCAACAAAAGTGCACTTGATAACACAATCCTTCCTGATATGGTCGTGTCATGAACGAAGCGAAATGGCGGACCGCCTACGACGACCTGAAGTACCGAATTACTGAAGGCACCTGGCCAGTGGGCCAGCTCCTCCCGCCGATTTCACAGCTGCAGAGCTACTATGAGGTCGCGAGCCCGAACACCATCCGCCAGGCACAGCAAAGACTGGTAGCAGACGGACTTATCGAAACCGAGCAGGGCGTCGGCGCCCGCGTGGTGTCTACTGAGGCCACCACCCGCACCGTGGACATCCTCGAGGAATTGAAAGCAGCCAGGAAGGCGCTCGACCGGGCCATCCGCGCCGTGGAAAAGAGCTAATAGGACATAGGAGAGGATCTGGACCCCACGGCCCCGGCACACTCCCGCTAGGTGAGAAGACTCGGCCAAGGAAGGTCTTTCGCTAGACACTGTCCTGAGCAGTGAAGGCTGGCGTCCCCTGCTCCCCCGACGCCAAATCCGAATCTAGGCCTGCGGCCCGTCGGGGATGTAGGCCGCGACACCACCCTCGGTAAGCGAGTCCTTCGTCAGCGGCTGCCCCGGGAGAACCCATGCCAGAACGTCCTTCGGCGCCTCGTCCAGTTCGATGCCCCTGGTCAGCACCGTGAGTGGAACTATGAATTCGATTGTCCACGCCGCGTCCCATTCATCGACGTACATGTGATTCAGCGGCGGGGCCTTCCGCCCGGCTCGGCCTTGCGGTAGTTCACCCAGTGGTCCTGAATCAGGTTGACATACTCAGCCGAATTTAGAGCAGCGCAACCGCTATTCCGGTCTACTCCAAACTTGTCTACGTTGCTCTGGTCATTCACCTAGCTGGGGATGGCGTCGTGCCGGCGGGAGCAGACCATGGGCTCGGTACCGGCGGGACTGATCCATCATTCGGATGCCGGCAGCCAGGATACCTCCATCCATTACGCCGGTACCCAGGCCCTGAAGGATCTGGGGCCATCCATTGGAAGCGTGGGTATTGCCTATGACAATGCCGCCGCGGAGACTGTGTCAGAGCTGTTCAGGAACGAGGCCGTCACGACGGATTCACCGTTCCGTTGCGGGGGCATTGGAGACCGAAATCGCCGCGATGGAGAGCGTCTTCGAACGGGTCCACTGGTGCAGCAACCAACGCCTGCATTCTGCCCTACAACACCAAACCCCCGAGGAATTCAAGCAGACATACATTGCTCGAGAAATCGGCTCGTTACCCGACGACGGCGCCAACAAGACGGTGGCATGATTACCGAGACGGTTCGCGATTGCCACACAAATGCTGTGTATCGTAGAGGGGTTACTCGTAGTAGCGTGTTGCCGCCCAGACTCCGAGCTCTCGGACGCCCGTTGGAGTATATCCGGTGTGTACCTTGGTCATAGCATCTTTGTCGACGCTGTTGGGCGAGCACATGATGTCATTGTTTGTGCAGTAGCTAACCGTAACTCCTTCCAGGCTGGACGGGTAGGCCGCCTTCATGTCGTAGCCCAACAGCAGCTTCCCCAGGCTCGTGACACCGGGGACATCGTTGAGCCACGTAATCAAGCCTTTTCCGGTGCCGGTTCCAAGGTAGGTTCCGATCGGGCTGTTCGGATTCTCTAGAGGGTTGGCCAGGAGCATGACCCCCTTGATCAGGCCACTTTCGATCACGCCTCTCCCGACGCCTGGTCGCGTTTGGAGGTCAGCGAGAGCCAACTGGATGGCCATAGCTCCTTGAGAGTAGCCGGTGATGAGGATTTTTTGGTTGGGGCAGGAACTCGTGGCCTTGATGAGCTGCTCTTGGAGTTCCAAGGCCCCCGATCTGACGCTGCTCATGTAGCTGGCAAATTTTGAAGCGTCGAGATGAAGGAAAAGGAAGCTATTGAAGGGGTTTGGGAATCCGCCAATCGGATCTAGGTCTTGCCGCCACCAGTTGGACAGATCCGAAGTCGGTGCAGCTGGGTAGATCAGGGGAAGGATCTTTGTAGCAGCTGCATCGTCCGGGTGGAGGTCGTCCAGGAACCCCGGGGATTGTTTCTGGACCACTCCCGGACTGATCAACGCTTGACCTGACAGAATTGATTGAACCTTCGGACCCAGCCCCCTGAACTCCTGACCGGCGCCCGCCGTCACTTCGGCGAAGGAGAATGAATCGTACAGGGACGGGTCAGTTTCCACTTGGAGCGGGCCTTGTGGTGTTTCGCCGGACCCTCTGAGGGCAATGACGAGGGTGGGGCTGCAGGCCGCAGCCTGAGACCATCCGCTGGCGGGTGGTTCGGCGGCTGGGGGCGGCGCTACGTAACCGACCCAGGGAGCCACTATCACGTTACCGCTTGTGCCGGTTCCGGTTCCGAACGGCGGTGGCCCGGCGGGAGTCCCCCAGTCGACATTTCGAGCGTCCACGGCCGAATCGCCGGTTCCGACGACTCCTTCGGGACATCTGAGAACTTTGCCCGTTAGTGACGTTGAACCTGAAGCGCGAAGGCACGTTGTGGCCTCGTGAAGATATACGTCCCGGAGTGTGGCGTTACCGTCAGATGCGATCAGTTCCGTCCCGTAACGCGCGTCGAGCCGGGTGGCGGTGAGGGAAGCCCCGGTACTCAGGCTGATGCCGTACCAGTCCCCCGCGGCGGGGGTGCTGGCCCCGCCGTCGCCGTTGGTGTCCCCGCCGGCGCTGTCATCCTGGTAGGAGGTGAAGACCACCGGCGCGGTAGCGGTGCCGTTGATGGCCACCGACCCTGAAACATCAAGAT
>NZ_JBFTNJ010000126.1:0-3530 GCF_056397425.1 Arthrobacter sp. 05N33_2 | reverse complement strand
GAACGGATCTGCTCCATGGCCTTCGGTCCGGGCCTGACGGTCGAGACGGCGCTCTTCACCCGGGTGGCGGCCACGCGGCCCGCCGCAGCTCCGCGGCAGGAGCCAACGGCGGAACCAGCACAGTCCGTAGCGGTGCGGGTCTGAAAGCGGCCACGCTGAAACCGTTCAGCGCGAAGCGGGGCACGGAACACCTTCGGCCGGCCCTCCTGCTGGACCGCGCATCCGACGCCGTCGAGGAAATGGACCTGCCGGGCTGCGACCCCGGCCGCCTAGAGCGCACGTATGCCCAGTTTGCGCTCGTCAACCGTGCCGTCGCCGGCTGGCGCGGCATCTACCGGTCCCGTATCAGGCCCCGGCTGTCCACCGCTTCCGCCACGTCCCTGCTGGATATAGGGTGCGGCGGGGGCGACGTTTCCGTGCTGTTGGCCCGGTGGGCGGCCCGGGACGGACTGCGTCTCGAGGTCACCGCCATTGACCCGGATCCGCGGGCGATCCTGTTCGCCCGCGCCCGCCACGCGACGGCGGACGTGACGTTCCGCCAGGCGGCCAGCGCGGAGCTGCTCGAAGAGGGCCACCGGTACGACCTCGTGGTATCCAACCATGTCCTGCACCACCTTGACGGGCTGGAAGCGTTTCTCGCCGAGTCGGCCCGGTTGTCCCGCGGCACAGTGGTCCACAACGACATCCGCCGCAGCCCCGCCGCCTACGCGCTGTTCTCTGCCGGCTCCTGGGTGCTCACCGGCTCCTACATCCGGCAGGACGGGCTGACCTCGATCCGCCGAAGCTACACCGCCGCGGAGCTGGCCGCCGCCGCTCCCCCGGGCTGGACCGTCGCCCGCCACGCCCCCTTCCGGAACCTGCTGCTGCACGGCACTCCCGGCGGCGCCTACCAGTCAGGGCCCGGCGCCAGTGGCTGAGGTTCTGATCATCGGTGCCGGTCCGGTGGGGCTGTTCATGGCCGCGCTGCTGCTGCAGGACGGCGTGGATGTGCAGGTGCTGGAACAGAGGGGCGCACCGGAGCCGCAGTCGCGCGCCATCGGCATCCATCCGCCGGCGCTGGCCGCGCTCGCGGGAACCGGAGTTGCCGAGGCCATGATTGCCGAGGGGGTCCAGATCCGCCGAGGTATGGCACTGGCCGGCGGAAAATGCCTCGCCCGGATGTCTTTTGCCGGCGTCTCGGACCGCTTTCCGTTCGTCCTGTCCCTGCCCCAGGCCCGCACTGAGGCGCACCTGGAACGGCGGGTCAACGAGCTCGGCGACGGCGCCCTGCACCGCGGCGTCCGCCTCACCGGGCTGTCCGACGACGGCGGCCGGGTCAGCGTGGAAGCGGACTCCGGGAGTGGCGCCCTGCGCTATTCGGCGCCGCTGGTCATTGCTGCCGACGGCGTGCGTTCCACGGTGCGGGCGCTGCAGGGCGTCGACGTGCGCGTGAAAGAGTACCCGGACAGTTACCTGATGGGTGACTTCGCGGACGGCACCGGGTTCGGTCCGGACGCGGCACTGTTCCTCTCCGGCGCCGGCATCGTGGAGTCGTTCCCCTTGCCCGGCCAGCTCCGACGCTGGGTGGTCCGGCTGGGTACCGGCGACTCCGCGGCTGGCGATTCCCCGCCCGGCGGACCTGATGCCGGYGGACCAGCAGCCGGCGGACCAGCAGCCGGCGCTCCCGGCGTCGACGCCCGGTGGCTCACGGGCTGCGTGCGCGAACGGACGGGACTCGCCATCGACGCCGGGACCAACAGCATGCTCAGCCGCTTCGGCGTCCGCACGCGCCTGGCCCCCCGGATGGTGGCCGGCCGGGTGGTGATGATCGGGGATGYGGCCCACGAGGTGAGCCCCATCGGCGGGCAGGGCATGAACCTCGGCTGGCTGGACGCGGCGGCGCTGGCACCGATCGTCTCGGCGGCCGTGCGCGGCCAGGATGTCGCGGATCGCCTCCGGACCTTTGAGCGGACCCGGTTGCGGGCGGCGGCGAGAGCCGCACGCCAGGCGGAAATCAACATGGCCCTGGGCCGGCCCCTCACGGACCGTCTCCTGGCGCTGCGGAACCGTGGCATCGCAGGCGTCGCCGCGGTTCCGCCGGTGAATTCCCTGATCGCCCGCCGTTTCACGATGCACTAGGCAGCGCATTGGCACGGGTTTGCCCCGGAATAGACTGTGCGCATGGACGGACTTCCCGTGATGCGCGGCGCCGCATCGTATTGGGCGTTGCGGGCAGCGGCCGCCACGCTGCTGCTCGGCGCGGCAGCGTCGTGCAGCTACGGAACGGCCGGCGGCACCGCCTCCCCGGCAAGCGCGACGGCGTCGGCGACCCCGATCCCCACAGGCCCCGTGACCGCGGAAATCAGCCAGTTCCGCGACAACTACAGCAAGCAGATCATCGAAATCCAGCTCACGAACACCACCGGCCATGCCCTGACGGTCCTCGGCGCGGAACTGACCAGCCCTCTCTTCGCGGCCCCGATCATCTGGTCCGCCCGCACCGGCGGGATCGAGCTTCCGCCCGGACAGCCCAAGAGCCTGCCGGCACCGTTGCCCGCCCCGGATTGCGGCAGCCCGGCCGGACCGGGAGCCACCTCCGGGGCTGCGGGCGACGCCCGTGTATCCCTGCGGCTGGCCACGCCGGAAGGTGCCGTGCCGGTCCCGGCCATGGCCCCGGCAACAGACCCGTTCGGCGTCCTGGCGCGGAACAATTCGGAGCTGTGCCTTGCCCGGGAAGCCTCGGCCGTCGCCACGATCACGCTGGATCCCGAGCTTGAGGTGGGCGCGGACGGTCGGACCGCCGTCGTGCGTCTGCTGCTGCAACCGCGCGCCGCCGCCGGCGCCGGTGAACTGGTGATAGACCGGATCGAGGAAACCACGCTGCTGGCGGAGGCCTCACAAGCCCCGTGGCCCCGGTCGGTGACGGTCCGCGCCGGYGGTGCCCCGGCCCAAGTGCGCCTCGGCATCAGGCCCTCCCGCTGCGATCCCCATGCAGTGGCCGAAGACAAGGTGGGCACACTCCTGCCCCTGCAGGTCAGGGTGGCGGGCCGCGAGGGAATTGTGAAGATCGACGCCGGCAGCCAACTTCGCGCCCGCATCTACGACTTTGTTACAAAGGCGTGCGGGCGCCAGTAGTGTGGGGGCATGCCCTATGACGCCAGGCCCACTGACTACAGCGCCGCCCGGATAAGCGAGACCGTCCAGGAGATCCTGAGCGCCGGCATCCTCCCGCCGATTGTCCAGGCCGGACACCCGGTGCTCCGGCACGTGGCGGCGCCGTACGATGGCCAGTTGACTGATGCCGACCTCGGCCACCTCATAGACCTCATGCGCAGCGTGATGCACAAGGCCCCAGGCGTGGGCCTGGCGGCCCCGCAGCTGGGGATTCCGCTGCAGATCGCTGTCCTGGAGGACCAGTTCGACGTCGATCCCGACGTCGCTGCCGTCCGCGGGCGGGAAGCGCTGCCGTTCTTTGCCATGCTGAACCCGGGCTATCGTCCCCTGGGCGCGAAGTCCGCGGCGTTCTACGAAGGCTGCCTCTCCATTGGCGG
>NZ_JBFTNJ010000125.1:0-3658 GCF_056397425.1 Arthrobacter sp. 05N33_2 | reverse complement strand
GAGCGTGAGCCACAACGCCCACCAATTCTCGATCAGCCATTCAGACATCAATTCCCCCTAGAGTTCCGGGAGCTGCAGGCACAGGTCCCCAGTAACTGTGATTCCATCCTAAGCGGAAAGGCAATAGCTGGGACCGGCGGTAGGGAATTGATGGCCAAAGTGGCCAAGTCGTTATTTCGCGGGTCGATTCCCCGGCCTGGCTTTCCGCCCCCGTCCCCTCCTGGGGGTGGTTTCAGGGCGTACCTGACGGCGCCTGCGAAGCGGCGGGAGCGGGAATGGTCAGCGGATGGGTTGAAAGACGCTGATCCGGAAGCGGGCCGAGACGGAGGTCCGCTCCGGAAGCGCGGCCTCGAGGGCTACCAGTGCGGCGCGGTCCAGGTGGTGGCCAGCCGGTCCCATGTAGGCCAGGTTGGCGACGTCGCGCGGGCCAAGGTTCAATGCCAGGTCCAGATCAGATGCTGCGACGGGCGCGAAGTGCTGGCCCAGGGACGCGGCGAGCCGTTCGTCTTTGGCCGGCTCGATCCCCAGCATCCCGGCCGGCCCGGCAACCTCCGCCAGGTGGCCGGGCCGCGGTGTGACCACGACAAGGCGGCCGCCGGGGCGGAGGACCCGGGCGAACTCGGGCGCGTTGCGCGGCGCAAAGACCACGGTGACGACGTCGACGGCGTTCTCCGCGACCGGCAACGGCTGCCAGACGTCCCCGACGACGTTCAAAGCCTCGGGGTTCAGCCTGGCTGCGCGACGCAGGGCGAACTTGGAAATGTCCAGGCCGATTGCCGCGGCCGGACAACTGTCCGCGGCCCGGTCCAGCACGGCCCTGAGGTAGTGGCCGGTGCCCGTTCCGGCGTCGAGCACGAGGGGCCGGCCGGCGGGGGCCTCCCGGAGCGCCGGTGTGGCGAGCCCGGCCACGGCATCGGCCAGCGGCTGGTAATGCCCCGCGGAGAGGAAGTCGAAGCGGGCCGCCACCATTTCTGCGCTGTCGGCTTCAAAAACCGTCCCCTTGCCGACCAGGAAGTTGAAGTAGCCCTGTCTGGCCGCGTCAAAGCTGTGGCCGGCCCCGCACACCAGGGTGCGGGCGCCGCCAGTGAAACGGAGGCCCTGGCGGCACACCGGGCACAGGAGGGGGAGATCGGCGGCGGGCATAGCTTTCATCCTATGCGCGGACCCCGGCCCGCCGCGCGGACGGGACATTGGCTACAGGGGCGCCGGGCACCGGGCACGCCGCGGCGTGCCTCGCCGCACCGGCGCAACGTGAGGTGTTTCACAGCGGGCACGCCACGGGCTAGGCTCGCAATCGTGAAATCTGAACATCTTCCGCTGCTCAATTCCGTGTCCGCCCCTGCCGTGCACCCCGACGGTTCCCGCGCCGTGGTCTCCGTGCTCCGCCCGGACTTCGATGCCGATGCCTACGTGGGCCAGCTGTGGACCGTGCCCCTGGGCCAGGACCCGACCCACCCGGACTTCAACGACCCGGACCAGAGGCCACGCCGGCTGACCCGGGGCTTCCGTGACACAGCACCGGACTTTTCACCTGACGGCCGTGCCCTTGGCTTCCTGCGTGCGGCAGCGGACGGAAAGCCGCAGCTGTTCGTGGTGGAAGCCGCCGGCGGCGAACCCCAGCTGTTGACGGCGGCCCCACTGGGGGTCAGCTCCTTCACGTGGTCGCCTGATTCCCGCAGTATTCTCTTCAGCGCCAGGACGCCTGACGAGGGCCGGTATGGCAGCATCGACGGCGTGAGTGCGGGCAGCGAGGACGCCCGGCTGATCACGGATTTCCAGTACCGGATGAACGGTGTTGGCTACACCGCTGACAAGCCGCTTCAGCTGTTCATCCTCGAGGTCCCGCAGCTTGACGCCGAACCGAAGGTGGCGCCGGCCGGACGCGCCCTGCAGGCCCTCGGCACCGCGGCCGATCCCGCGGAGAATGCTGCCGGGCTGCTGCCGGCCGCCAAACAACTCACCACCGCACCAGCGGACCACAACGGCGCCGGCTTCAGCGCCGACGGCGGCACCATCTTCTTCACCGCCGCCCTGCACGATGGGCGGGACACTGACCTCGTCAGTGGAATCTACGCGCTTCCTGTTACCGGAGGGCAGCCGCAGGCTGTGGTGCCGGCCAACGCCGGACGGCAGAGCATTAACGCCGTGCGCCAATCCGCCGATGGGCAGTGGCTCTTCTTCCTGGCCCAGGACCTGGGCGCATCCGGTCTGGACTTCGTGGCCAGGAACACCGCCCTCTATGCGATGCCTGCCGCCGGCGGACACGCCACGGCGCTCAGCGATGCCGAGGCGCTGGACCTGTCCGGCAGCAGCCGGCTGGAGCTGCGCGGCGGCGCGGGCGCCCTGGTGCTTAACAATGCGCGGGGAACCGTGGAGCTGCACGAATTCGTTGCGACGGGCGGCCACACCGTCCTCCTGGAAGGCAACCGGGTGGTGACCGGCGCCGCGGAGGGTGGCGGAACGCTCGTGGTGAGTTTCAGCGATTCGACGACGGCCGGTGATGTTGCTGTGCTCGAGGGCGGGCAGGTGCGCCGCCTGACGGACTTCTCCGCCCAGCTGCGGAGCGTGGCGGGGATTAGCGAGCCGCAGGAACTGACATTGGCCTCGGCCGACGGGTACCCGGTCCATGGCTGGCTCGTGAAGCCGGCGGGCCCTGGCCCGCACCCGGTGCTGCTGAACATCCATGGCGGCCCGTTTGCCCAGTTCGGCGTGGCGTTGTTCGACGAAGCGCAGGTCTATGCCGGGGCCGGTTACGCCGTGCTCATGTGCAATCCGCGGGGTTCTGCCGGATACGGCCAGGCACACGGCCGGTCCATCAAGGAGCGGATGGGAACCGTGGACATGCAGGACGTCCTGGCGTTCCTGGACGGGGCCGTGGAGAAGTTCGAGGATCTGGACGCCGCCAATGTCGGCATCATGGGCGGATCCTACGGCGGCTACCTGACGGCGTGGACCATCAGCCACGACCACCGTTTCCGGGCCGCCATAGTCGAGCGTGGTTTCCTGGACCCCGTGAGCTTCACCGGTTCGTCCGACATCGGCTGGTTCTTCGGTGGCGAATACACCGGCCCGGCGGCGGAGCAAATGGCGGCCCAGAGTCCCATGGCCCGCGTGCAGCACGTAAGGACGCCGTCGCTGGTGATCCACAGCGAGGAGGACCTCCGGTGTCCCGTGGAGCAGGGCCAGCGGTACTTCACCGCCCTCAAGCAACAGGGGGTCGAGACCGGATTCCTGGTCTTCCCCGGCGAGAACCATGAGCTGTCCCGCTCCGGCACCCCGCACCACCGGAAGCAGCGGTTCGATGAAATCCTGAAGTGGTGGGCCCGCTACCTGCCGTCCGCATCGAATCCGGCGCCGCAGCCCTAGCCCTGGCTCGCAGGCTTAGTCCGCGGCCGGGTCCGGCAGGAACCCGAGTTCCTGCCGGGCGCGGCTGATGTCCGGCTGGGCCCAGCGGGCGGAGTATTCGGCATTGTTGCTGATGGAGCGCAGCTCGGCCCGGTCCAGGAAGAGGATCCCTTGGAGGTGGTCGGTTTCATGCTGGACAATCCGGGCCTGCCAGCCGGAGAAAGTCTGCTGGAGTTTCGTGCCGTCCGGCGCCGTGAAATCGAGCTGGACTGATTCCGGCCGCACGACCGCCGCCTGCAGGCCGCCAATGGAG
>NZ_JBFTNJ010000124.1:0-3700 GCF_056397425.1 Arthrobacter sp. 05N33_2 | reverse complement strand
ATGTAGGAGACCACGACGAAGATTATTCCGCCGACGAGGACGGTCAGGAGGATCGCGCGGGGAATGTTGCGCTGGGCGTTTTTGGTTTCTTCGCTGAGTGTGCTGACGGCRTCGAATCCCAGGAAGGCGTAGGCCGCGATAGCGGCTGCGGCAGCGACGCCGCCGACCGTCGTGGCATTGTTCCAGAAGGGGTCTGTGAACGACGCGGGTGGGTTTCCGCCGAGGTAGGCCAGGCAGTAGGCGATGAAGATCCCGATGAGGGTAACAACCAGAAGGGTCAGCGTTTTATTGACACGGTCAGCGAGCACGATGCCCGTGGCGTTGATGATCGTTGTCAGTCCTGCGTTGAGAGCGAGCCAGGCCCAGACGGGGATGCCGGGAAACTGCGCTGCAAGGTAGAACGATTGGAACAGCCAGGCCACGGTGGGAAGGAAGAGGTAGTCGAGGAGGATTGCCCACCCGACGAGGAAACCGACACGGGAATCGAGGAGCCGTCGTGCATACACGTAGGCCGATCCCGAGTTCGGAAAGATCTTTGCCATTTTCGCGTAGCTCAGGGCCGTCAGCAGCATCGCGACGGTGGCGAGGGCGAATGCTGTCGGGGCTGTTCCGTCGCTGATGGAGGAGATGATACCGAAGATCGTCATTACGATTCCCGGAGCCATATAGGCCAAGCCGAACACGACGACCGACAGCAGGGACAGCTTGGGGGTAAGTTTAATGTTCTCAGCGGACATGGGGAGTTCCTTGGGCTGGGGCAGTGCTGAGGTTGGTCAGGGTTGACTGGGCGTTGGTCTGCCGCCACAGGCGGGGATCAAGCTGGCCGGCGTAGAGCGGCAATGGAATTGCGTCGTCGTTTTCAGCGAACTGGTCCCAGGGGCGGGTGACGCCCGCTGTGCCATATTGGCGGACGTTCCCTACTTGGTCCAGGTCGATGACATCGACCAATGTCGCGTCTTCGGGCCCGGTTGCCGAAATTCGCACGCGGCCTTCAGGGTCAACCAGAAGACTACGTCCGACCCCGTGGGGGCCCGCGGCGTTCACACTGGCGACGAAGTTCTGGTTCACGATTGCGTTGGCCTGGCTGATAACAACTTCCTGCACACGATCGTTGGTCGGGGTCTGGACAACATTGAGGACGAGTTCTGCCCCCATCCAGGCCAGGTGCCTGCTGTGTTCGGGGAACCAGGCGTCGTAGCAAATCGACAACCCGACGCGGCCGTAGCCGGTCATGTCGAAAACCACGAAGTCCTTACCGGAACAAACGGTCTCATAGGGCTTCCAGGGAAAGATCTTTCGGTACGCGGCTACTGCTTTTCCTTGTGGAGAGTAGACAACGGCGGTGTTGTAGATATGCCCGTCCGTACCACGTTCAAGCACGCTGCCAGGCAAAAGCCAGATCCCAAGGTCTCCTGCGAGCTCAGCAAGGGTACGGCCGCGTGGGCCATCAAGAGGTTCTGCCGAGGCGTCCATGTAGGCCTGCCGGTCCACAAACCCGGCAGAATCTACCGTGTTCAAGTGAAGCTCCGGGTAAACGAAAAGGTCGGCGACGGCATGCGCTTTGACCCTTCGCTCGAGACCAGCAGCAAAATCAGTCAAGGTCTCGGCGGGTGATTGCACAAGAGCCAGAGGGAGAAGTCGAGTCATGACGGTAGCATTCCTAGCGTGGGAGATTTCATTAACTAAAGATTAATTAAAGAATAATTAACGAACCTGGGTGTGTCAAGGGTCACTTCGAGGCCAGTGTGAAAGCATGGTGAGCATGGCAAGACCACGGAATCAGACAGCCCGCCGGGATCAACTCGTAGCAGCAGCAGGACGAGTCCTGCTGGACAGAGGGTCATCAGCGGCCCGCCTTTCCGACATTGCCAACGAAGCGGGCGTCACCCCGGCTGCGGTGCTGTACTACTACCGGGACGTCGACGAGCTCTTCAGCGAGGTCTTCCATCAAGGAGTTACGGAGTACTGTGACCGCCGGGAGGCCCGCATCCAAGCCGAAAGAGACCCTGAAGCGCAACTGAGGGCCTGCATCCACTCGGGCGTACCTTGGCCCGGGGAAAGCGAAACCGCTTCCCGGATCCTCGTGGAACTCATCCCAGTTTATCTGCGCAACGAGGCAGCCGCTCGGCAGCAGATGGCGTTCGTGGAGCGTCAAACGAACCTTTACAAAGGGATCCTGGAACGAGGCGCGCAGGAGGATGCCTTCACCCTCTCAGCGCCAGCCGGATTCTTGGCCCGGAGCTTCGTAGCCCTCGAGGACGGCCTCGTTATGGATGTACTCCTCGGCGACCTGACGCCGGAAGACGAGTACGAATTCCTGATCAGCTACGCGACGAACATGGTCAAAGCCAAGACCGGCAACAACTTGCAGCTCAGCTGACTCCCCGAGCAACAGCGGACACACGCAAGTTGACGGGCGCCACTCATCGGGCGCGCACCCCGGTGCGTCGGTATGCTCCGGCGATGCRGTCCTYGAAGGTCGTTGACCYCAAAGGAKGTCGCGGTATCCGGACCGACGTGGGCCCAGATCCGCGAATCGCTGGGGATCACAAAACAGGCCGCCCACGGCTTCTACCGCCGGAAGATCGAAGAACAGGAGAAGTACCTGCCGAGCTTCACGACGCGGCAGCTGCGCGTGCGGTCCTGAAAGAAGTCCAGGAAGACTAGCCAGGCTCTCGCACCCAGCCTCCTGCGCGCGAAGAGTGCCTGGTTCGATCACTCCCCCAGTTCGCGATAGGTCCGGTATCGGCATTTTCCAGGGAGCGGAAGTAGCTTCGAGAGCTCCTGTCGATGGCCACTGYCCCTGGAGCCACGCCCCGCGAATCCCGTGAGCCCTTAGCAATCAGGGTTCGGGGGCCGGTCAACCACCAGGGCCGAGAGTTGAGGATTGCATCCCTTCTATATTCGAGCGGCGGGGTACAGCTCCGAGGTGAAACGTGAAAGGTTCTGCAGGCACTCCCTTATGGCAGGCGCGGCGAAATGCAGCGGATTCCAGACGCCGAAGAGAGTGAACACGAGGTCCTTTCCCCGATGAGTGATGGGCATAGCGTGCACCCCAAAACTCGGATCATCCGAGAGTACGCAGATGCCTTTGCCGGCGGCTGCCAAGGCTTGGCCGATCCGGGCGGAGCGTACTTCAAATCCGGTCGTGTAGGTCAGGCGCTCAGTGCTAACAGCATCGTCGAACATTGTGCGGACACCAAAATCGGCTGTCATGGTTATGAGAGGCCATTGGACGAGTTCCTGGAGGCTGATTTTCTCCCTCCCGGCAAGGGGGTGTTTGGCGTTGCACTGGGCCCAAAGGAACGCCCTGCCAACTACAACCGATTTGAGCTCGGATGGTGGTGGCTTTGTTCCCAGAGCTAAGTCAGCCTTACCCTCCTGCAGCGCATGGTAGACAAACTCGGGGGTCGCCTCGACAACATTGGTCAGGACTCCATCGGGCCCCTGCGAAACAATGAAAGGGGCGATGATGTCGGCGATGGTGGCAGAGGCTGCCGCTATCGTAAGCCGTTGCACCGAACCTCCGGCCATCGCCCGTGCGGATGATTTGGCCTGGGCGGCGCGGGTGACCAGGTCCTTGGCGATGGGCAGAAACGCAGTGCCCGCCGCGGTCAGCGACAATTTTGCTCCTGATCTATCGAAGAGGGTGAGTCCCAGGTCCTGCTCCAAGGAGCGAAGCTGCCGGGATAAGGATGGT
>NZ_JBFTNJ010000123.1:0-3758 GCF_056397425.1 Arthrobacter sp. 05N33_2 | reverse complement strand
ACCATCTGCTCATTGACAGGTCGGCACCCTACCCAGGAGCCAGATCCACGAGTCGAGGGCGGCGGACCTTGGTTACATCCTGGTCGCGGAAGAGACCGAGACCGCGCGTGAACGACTCTTATGGGGCAGGCCGTGGAACGGGCAAACGGACTGCTCTGGGTCTGCGTGGGGCGGGTGGGGCACTTGCAGGGCCTGAGCGAAGTGGAAGGAATCCTAATCGGGCAAGAGGGCGGTCCGGGCGCCGTCGATATACTCGCTGGATGCGGATCCGTCCAATAGATCTGGTCGACGTGCTGGTCTATCTCGTGGTGCTGGGTGTGTTCATCCAGCTGTTTCCCGACGTCATATCCGAAACATTCCTGTTGGCGCTCTTGACGGCGATCCTGCTGAAGGTCGTCCTTGAAGTCGTGCTGTGGGCGAAGAAGAAAATCGTTGCGCGGATCCGGTCGGCCGATACTCGGCGGGTTCGAATTGTCAGCGCGTTCACCCTGTTGCTGGTGCTGCCGGGGAGCAAGTTCATGGTGCTCGGACTGGTTGACCTGGTATTCGGCGACGCTGTCCGTCTCGGTGGCTTCTTTCAAGTGACTGCACTGATCATCGTTCTCATGCTCGCGCGAGGCGGCGTGCGACGGGTGTTCAGACGGGCCGACGAGAGCGCATCAGCTTAATCGAGGCCATCACGACGTGCGCGCGTGGGTCGTCTGAATTCAGGTGTGTGCTGCCCAGATCGCCTGGAGTGCGCTCTTCACTTCTTGGGTGCGGCTGGCGGCTGCGATGCTTTGAACTGGGCAATTTGGGAATGWGTACTTTGTCCACACTTCGGGCTTCGAATCGGGCCGGATTCCGCATGTCCGGGGGAGTCCAGTGTGTGCGGGAGAGGGAATGCAGTTCGAGTCCCACCTCGGGCGCTGTGTTTCCCCTCGTCAGGGGGGTGGGTCATTCGGGTTTCCTTGCTTGCTCGGGTTGCCGTGGTTGATCTTGCACCTATTCATGCCGTGGGGTCCTACTGACGACATGACCTGCGGGGATTTCTTGAAGATGTTTTTCTCCGGAAGGCGGGCTTACCGGTGGCGTGGGGGAGGGCTGGTTCCCGTTTGTCCGGCCAAGAGGGGTGTGTACGTTGTCCACACCGGAGTGAGTTTCCTGCCGTTGCTGCTTTGTGGCTCGCTCCTTGCCTGCTTCTCACGAGACGGGCAGGAAGACCCCCGGAAACCCAGGGATCTTCCTGCCTCAACTCACGCAACTTCAGGTAAGGGGTTTGCTGGGTGGATAGGACCCATCGGAGGTGCCTCTGGCGCAGGCAGTGCTGTCACACCGTGGGGGCGATGTTCTGGTTCAACCGGAATAGATTGGTGGGGTCGTATTCGTTTTTCAGTTCCACGAGCCGCCGGTATGTATCCGCCGGGTACGACGCCCGGACGAGCGCCGTATTCGCTTCACCTGTGAAATTCACGTAGGCCGTCACATCCGGACCGAGCGCAGACGTCACGCCCCGGGCCCATTCGACGACATCCGCGAAGCCTTCCGCTGTCGGCGTGCGCGCAACAACATTGACGATGAATTCCTGGTCGCGGAGTGCGAAGGCCGTTGCTTCGGCAGGAACCCGGCCGACCGCGCCGCCAAGGTGGTGCAGGTGAATCTGCGTCATGGCGCTGGGCAATGCCGCAAACGAGTCCAGCAGCACGCGCACGGACGCGTCGTCGGCGGCGCGCAGAAATGCCGAGCGGAAATAGTTGTGCACACCCCGCGGGTACAGCGGATCGAGCGCCTGCTGCCATCCCGCGTACGGGTTGGCCGTGAACACATCGGCGATGACCGTGCCCAATGACCGGAAGGGTGCGGTGGCAGCCTCGCCGGCATCTAGATCGCCGGACCAGCACCCTCCCACAGCGATGACCGGCTTGCCGTGCACTGATTCTGGCAGGAACGGGACCGGCGGCGCCATGGTCATGTTGACCAGCGTGGTCAGCTCATCGGGGGCCGCCGCGCAGGCCGCCCGATAGCCCCGCAACACCTGCTCCGCTTCTTCTGCGGGGTAGAAAACCAGGCCGGAAAGGACCATGGGCCCCACTTCGTGCAATTGATACTCGAAGGACGTCACCACACCGAAATTGCCGCCGCCGCCGCGCAGCCCCCAGAACAGATCGGGGTGCTCATCGGCACTGGCGTGAATAAACTGCCCGTCAGCAGTGACGACGTCGGCGCCGACCAGGTTGTCGCTGGCCAGCCCGTGCTTGCGCACGAGCCAGCCGATGCCGCCGCCGGTGGTGAAGCCGGCGATGCCGGTTGAGGACACCAGGCCACCGGTCACCGCAAGCCCGAATTGCTGGGTCTCTGCATCCAGGTCCTTCCAGGTACACCCTGCCTGTGCCGCCACGCGGCGGCGGGCAGGGTCCACCTGGACCCCCTTCATCAGCGAAAGGTCCAGCACGATACCGTCGTCGACGGTGGAAAACCCGGGGATCGAATGTCCACCGCCGCGAACCGACAACGGCAACCCCTCGCTGCGCGCGAGATCGACCGTGCGGATCACGTCTGCCACACCCGCACAGCGTGCGATGAGCGTCGGGCGCCGGTCGTGGGCCCCGTTCCAGATGCTGCGTTCGTGGTCGTAGTCCGCGTCCCCTGGCCTGACGACCGTGCCGCGCAGCCCGGCGGCGAACTCGGCGATGGTGGCGTCGCCGATGCGGGTCGGCCTAGTCTGCGTCGTTGTCACGATGCGTTCCTCCTGATTGCTGTTGGTTGGTCAGATCTATTTGTCAGATCCAGGAATCACGCTAGTGAACCGTACTCAACGAGCACTCAACGCCGTCTCAACATCATCATCCGGGTCCCGCCTACGCAGTGCGGCCAGCCGCTGACCGGCGATGAGGCATTTCGTTCGGTCGAAAATTTCCCCAGCCCTGTCAATTTCTCGGGCCGCCCGATGCGGGTCRCCGAGCTCGTTGGATAGCTCTGCCACCATCAACCGCTGCCAGCCAGTGTGTCGCCGCCATGGGGCGACTTTTTCCGCTGCCTGCCTGTACATTTCCCGCGCTGCCCGGACCTCCCCGGACATCAGTTCGGCGGCACCGAGAATGGTCAGCGTGGCGCCCATCCCCACCTGATCTCCCGCGGACTCGAACCCTGAAAGGCAACGCCGAGCGTCTGTCAGGCCGCGGTCGATATCACCACCCATGGCGCGGAGCAGGGCGATATTAATCTCGGTCAGCAGCTCGCCGCGTCGGTCGCCCAGACCGAGCCGAAGCTCCCGCGCCAAGGACAGGGCCTCATCGGCCGCACTGTGGTCGCCACAGTCGCGCAGAATGCAGCCAAGTTGGTGGAGTGTTTGCGCCCTGGCCAGGTCATCTCCTAACTCGGCGAAATGTTCGGCTGCATCCGTGATGACGGATATCGCAGACTGCGTGTCTCTCGAAAGCCTGGCCGCGTAGCCGATGGCGGACAGCACGTAGCCTTTGGCTTGGATGACGCCGACCCGCCGGCCCAACAGCAGGGTTTCCTCGACGCAGGGCACCAACCGTCCGGCGATCGGGACCAGTTGCAGGCTGGGCGTGATCACCGGCAGGAAGGGTGGAGTGCTGGTATCAGACTGCGCGAGTTCGCTAAGGCAGGTGTTTAGGTGACGGGCGGCGAGTGGTCCGTCCTCCCGGGACAACGCGCACTGGCCGAGCAGCCAACTGCTGGCAGCGCAATGTTCGGGTCTGCCACCCTCGACTGCCTCGGTGTGCACGTCGGCCGCCAGCTGTTCGGCCTCGTCC
>NZ_JBFTNJ010000122.1:0-3852 GCF_056397425.1 Arthrobacter sp. 05N33_2 | reverse complement strand
GGGCACGCTTACGGTGGGCAAGAGGAGCAGGACACAAGGCATTCGAAGGGACCCACCATGCTGATCTGCGCAACCTGCGCCGTGGAACGCGACGAACCTGCCCCGGACGTTTGCCCGATCTGCACCGACGAGCGGCAGTATGTACCCGAGGACGGACAAAAGTGGCTCACACTGGACGGGCTGGCGCAGGAGGACCAGCGAACGGTGTTGACGGAGAACGAGCCGGGCCTTGTCGGGATCCGGACAGAGCCAAAAGTCGGGATCGGCCAGACCGCCCAGCTTGTGGCGACACACGAGGGTTCGCTGTTGTGGGATCCGGTCGGATATGTCGACGACGGCGCTGCGAAGGCAGTGCTCGAGCGGGGCCCGGTCCTGGCGATCGCCGCCAGCCATCCACACATGTTCGGTGTGCAGGTCGAATGGTCGCATCGGCTCGGCGGCGTCCCCGTACTTGTGGCGGATGCAGACCGGCGATGGCTGGGGCGCAATGATCCGCTCATTAAATACTGGTCCGGCAGAAAACCTATCGCCGAAGGGTTGACCCTGCACCAGACCGGGGGCCATTTCCCGGGCAGCGCAGTGGTGCACTGGGCTGCAGGCGCCGGCGGCAAAGGAGTTTTGCTGACCGGTGACAGCGTGTATCCGAATCCAGACCGTCGCTCGATCGCCTTCATGCGCAGCTACCCTAACCACGTGCCGCTATCCGGCGCGGTGGCGGTGCGAATCGCCGCGCAGCTGGGAGAGCTCAACTTCGACCGGATCTACGGCAACTTCAACAATGTCATCGCGTCCGGCGCCAAGGCCGTTCTGCACGATTCCGCCCAACGGCACGCTGCTTGGGCGCGCGGCGACTTCGACCATTTGACCTGATCCGCCCATTTCCCCTTTTGCGTTAGCGTGGGATCAAGCGCCTCAATTGACGTCAGAGGTATCCGAGCCATCATGGCGACCAGGAGAACCCCCAGGTTCTCACGGCGCTCTCATCCCTTCCCCCTATGGAATCCGAAGAAGCGGAGTAACAGTGAAGGCCATCGTGTACGAAAAGACAGGGCCATCGTCCGTGATGACCCTCCAGGACAGGCCACTGCCGGTACCCGGACCGGGCCAGGTCAGAGTCCGGGTGGTGGTCTCCGGGGTCAATCCCACCGACTGGAAGTCCCGGGCCGCCGGCGGGAGCGGAAGCAGGCTGGAGGCACCAAAAGTGCCGAACCAGGATGGTGCCGGCGTTATCGACGAGCTTGGATCCGGCGTGCCGGGGCTGTCCGTCGGCGATCGTGTTTGGCTCTGGGACGTCGCCTGGGGCGGCACCGAGGGCACCGCCCAGGAGTACGTGGTGGTGCCGGCCGCGCAGGCCGTTGCCCTTCCAGAGATGGAGTCCTTCGACACGGGCGCATCCCTGGGGATCCCGGCACTGACGGCACATCGTGCACTGACCTCCAGCCAGGACGGCCCGGCCAGGCTTTCGCCGGGCGCCCTGGAAGGGCGGGTGGTGCTGGTCACCGGTGGCGCGGGTGCGGTCGGGCACGCGGCCATTCAGCTCGCCCGCTGGGCCGGGGCAACCGTCATCGCGACCGTGAGCGGGGAGCGGAAAGGTGAACTTGCCCGCCGGGCCGGCGCGCACAGTGTGATCAACTACCGCACTGCCGACGTCCCACAGGCCGTGCACGAGGCAGCCCCTGGAGGCGTTGACACGATCGTCGACGTCAATGCTCCGGCGAACATCGGCAATGACCTCAAGGTGGTGAAGCCGGGCGGAACCATTTCCATTTATGCTGCCAACCCCGGCGAATCCTTGGCCATTCCCATTCGCGAGAGCATGGGCAAGAACGTCCAATTCCAGTTCATCCTCACGTACACCGTGACGGAGCAGCAGAAGGCGGCGGCCGTCGCCGCCGTCGCCGATGCGCTGAAAGCGGGGGCATTGCGGGTCGGCGATGAGCACGGACTGCCCCTCACCCGCTTTCGACTCGAGGAAACCGCGGCAGCGCACGACGCCGTAGAACAAGGCTTCGTCGGGAAGGTCCTGGTCGACGTGTCCGCGGCCTGACCACCTTCTGCGTGTCCGGCGAGGAGCCCGCGACCAGACAATGCGTTCGGCATACTGGTTCCATGCAGGCGACGACGGTGTTGGTCGAGGGTGAGAGTGACCGGCTTGCGGTTGAGGCGCTGGCCTTCCGCCGTGGCCATGACCTGGCAGCCTTGCGGGTGTCGGTCGTGCCGATGGGAGGCGCGACCAGCATCGTCCACTTCCTCGACCGCTACGGACCGAATGGCGCAGGCCACCGGTTGTTGGGCCTGTGTGATGCAGGGGAATCCCGTGGCATCGCCCGCGCGCTCGGCCGGGCAGGTATCGGGCCCGGTTCGCTGGCCGAGCTTGGGTTCCACGTCTGTCACGCCGATCTGGAGGACGAACTCATCCGCTGTCTGGGGATCGATGCCGTGCTCAAAGTCATCGCCGCTCAAGGCGAGCTCGCGTCGTTCCGGCTCCTGCAACGCCAGCCGTCACTGCGAGAGCGGCCAATAACGGCGCAGTTGCGCCGGTTCTTCGGTGGACGCAGCGGCAACAAGGTCCGATACGCGCCACTGCTGGTCGACGCCTTGCCGGCCGGACAGGCGCCTCCGCCGCTCGCCCGCCTCGTTGCATCATTCCCGCTGTGATCCTGCCGCCCAAAGGATCGAATGCCTTCACCGTGTCGCGGGCATCCCGCTATCTACGTGCGGCGGTGGATGGACTTGTAGCTCAGGTACGCGTTCAGGCCTTCAATCCCGTACTCGGTGCCAAGGCCGGAATCGTGCCGGCCGCCAAAGGGGGCTGCATGGTTGGATGCGAAAAAGTTAATGCCCACGGAGCCTGTGTCCATCCGGTCGGCCGCGTTCAGAGCAGCCGCCGCGTCCTGCCCGAACACCAGACCGCCGAGCCCGAACTCGGTGTTGTTCGCCAGCGCGATGGCCGCGTCAACACTGCCATCGGCGTCGTCGTATTTTAGGATGCACAGGACCGGGCCGAAGATCTCCTCACGGGAGATCCGCATCTCCGGAGTGACGTCGGCGAAGACTGTGGGCTGCACGAAATAGCCGCCCTCAAGGCCACCRCCTARYGACGCMGCACGCCCCCCGGTGGTGACCCGCGCGCCGTCGGCCAGGCCCGACTCCACGTACTCCAGCACGGTCCGGTACTGGGACTCCGTTGCGCAAGGGCCGAACACAGTGTCCGCCTCGAGTGGATCACCCTGCTTTCCGGCCGCAATCGTGGCCGTGACCATCTCCACCACTTCGTCATAACGGCTCGCGGGCGCCAGGATCCGGGTCGAGATGTAGCAGGTCTGGCCGGTGTTGCGCATCGACGAGCGGATCAGCACCTTGGACATCGCGTCCAGATCCGCATCAGGGAGCACAATGGCGCTGGACTTCCCGCCCAGCTCCAGCGTGACCGGACGCAGCAGTTCCCCGCAGGCCGCGGCAATTTTCCGGCCCACCGGCGTCGATCCCGTGAACGCCACCTTATCGACGCCCGGGTGCTTCACCAGCTGATCCCCCAGCCGGCCGGAGCCGGTTACCAGGTTGACCACGCCCGCCGGAACCCCGGCCGCGGCGACGGCCTCGACAATCACCCGGATGGACAGCGGCGTGGGCGACGCCGGCTTGATCACCACGGTGCAGCCTGCCAGCAGAGCCGGCGCCAGTTTGATGACCACCAGGTTGATGGGGAAGTTCCACGGCGCGATCAGCGCGCAGACTCCCAGCGGGTCGCGCCGCACTACTGACTCGCCGCCGCCGCGCGGGAAGGGGCGGACATCCTCATGCTCAAGGTACTCGGCGAGGGTGGCGAAGTACCGGAAGATACCGGCCGCG
>NZ_JBFTNJ010000121.1:0-3886 GCF_056397425.1 Arthrobacter sp. 05N33_2 | reverse complement strand
GAGCACGGGATTGCCCGCGTATTTTTTCCAGGTGAAGCCGCCATCCAGACTGTAGGCCAGCGACTGGGCCTGGACGCCGTGCAGCGGCGAGGCTTCCTTGTAGGGCGAGGCTTCCTTGTACACCAGCGGGGAGCAGGACCCCGACCGCCTTCAGGAGTACAACTGGCTGGACTGGGGACGGGACTATTATGCCGCCGTCTCCTTCAGTGACGCCCCCGACGGCAGGCGGATCATGATCGGCTGGATGAACAACTGGGACTATGCCAATCAGATCCCGACTTCACCCTGGCGGAGCCCCATGTCTCTGCCCCGGGAACTCTCCCTGGCCACAGTTGGCGGCCGCACCAGATTAGTCCAGAACGTCGTAGAGGAAGCCGTATGCAGCGATCAGGAGCCGGCTGTTCAGGACGGCCCCGTCCATCTGGCCGGGGAAACACGCCCGATCCCAGCCGCCACGGGCACGGTTCAGCTCATTGAAGCCGAGTTCACGGCCGGGACGGCCGAAGAATTCGGCCTCGTCGTTCGCGGGAGCGGCACGGAAGGAACCCGAATCGGCATCAACCCCGCCCAGGGGCGCCTCATCCTCGACCGGACGGCCTCTGGTGACACCGGCTTCCACGGTGGATTCGCCTCCGTCGACACCGCCCCCATCAGCGCCCGGGACGGCCGATACAGCCTGAAGATCTACGTCGACCACTGCTCCGTCGAGGTCTTCGCCCAACACGGCGAACTGGTGCTTACGGACCTGATCTTCCCGGACGAAACAAGCACCCGAGTTTCCATCTACGCCCACGGCGGCTCCGCCACATTCGAGAGCCTGAGGATCACGCCCCTGGTATAGGCCGGCGTCCCACACGACGCAGCCGCACACTGCAATACGGCCGCAGCAAACCAGATATGAAAGGCACCAGCATGGAATACCGCAAACTTGGTTCATCCGGGATGTACATCAGCGAACTGGCCTACGGAAACTGGGTCACCCACGGTGAGCAGATCGACCAGGACGCCGCCACGGCCTGCGTCCGGCAGGCCCTGGATCTGGGCATCACCACTTTCGACACCGCCGACGCCTACGCCGGCACCCGGGCAGAAAACACGCTCGGTGAAGCGCTAGCCGGTGTGCGGCGCGAAAGCGTCGAGATCTTCACCAAGGTCTACTTCCCCACCGGCGAGGGCCGGAACGACCGCGGGCTGTCCCGCAAGCACATCATGGAATCCATCAACGGCTCCCTGAAGCGGCTGCAGACCGACTACGTGGACCTCTACCAGGCCCACCGCTACGACTACGAGACGCCGCTGGAAGAGACCATGCAGGCCTTCGCCGACGTCGTCAGGCAAGGAAAAGCCCTGTACATCGGCGTCTCCGAATGGACCGTGGACGAAATCCGCGCCGGCGCCGCCCTCGCCCGGGAACTGGRCATCCACCTCATCTCCAACCAGCCCCAGCACTCCCTGCTCTGGCGGGTCATCGAAAAAGAAGTCGTCCCCACCTGCGAGGAGCTGGGCCTGGGACAGATCTGCTGGTCACCCATGGCCCAGGGCGTCCTGACCGGAAAATACGTCCCCGGCCAAGAAGCCCCGGCAGCATCCCGCTTCACAGGCGGGAACGGCAAGCTCAAGTCAGACAACCGCTACCTGACCGACGACATCCTCACCCGAGTCCAGCAGCTCAAACCGCTCGCCGCGGACGCCGGCCTGTCCATGCCCGCACTCGCCGTCGCCTGGGTACTGCAAAACCCTAACGTCTCAGCAGCCATCGTCGGAGCCTCACGCCCGGACCAGCTCAAAGACACCGCAACCGCAGCCGGAGTGAAACTGGACCCCGCCCTGCTGGCACAGGTCGACCACATCCTGGACCCCGTCATTGAACGGGACCCCGCAAAAGTGGAGTCTTTCACAGCCCGCCCATGACCGCGCGGGTAGCAAATGGCGTGCGCCTCTGGGAGCACGTCATCGACGAGCGAGACGTAGAAGTTGAGCTTGCCAGCGTATTCGGGCTGGAACTTGCCGTCCTGAGCTCAACGACGACGTAGCCCGTTAACCGCATCAACAATGCAATTCACAGCTGATGCTCGGCACCGCTCCCCGTCAGGAACGGGGCATTTTGTGCAGACACTGTCTGCACAATCGTTCTGCTCAACTGTTCTGCCGGCCTGGCAAAGGTAACTGAGCCTGTCACTACCGGAGTCTGTGAGTCCGTCCTGCGGCCGATAGCGAATACTACGCCATGGACGGGCTGATCGTTACTGGTAATTACGCAGCCTCTCCCCTGCCACGCATTGCTCGACGAAAGGTCCATTATCGGCATTGCACGAACGCCATTGAATCCGTCAACGCCCCCTACCGGCGCGCGATCCGGGCCAGGGGCCATTTCCCCATCGAGCAGGCGGCCTTGAAGTGCCTGTATCTGGCGACCAGGGCGCTGGACCCGAAGGGCAAAGGCAGGGCACGATGGGCCACACGGTGGAAGCCGGCACTGAACGCCTTTGCCATCTTCTTCGAAGGAAGAATCAATTGAATGCCAACCGCGGATCCACCGTTAAACGGACACTCCCGGCGTCCCCACTTTTAGGGCTTGTTGCTGTTGGGCAGGTCCCGTTCCACTGTTACTCCGTAGGGAACGTCAGCGCTGAGGTTCACTGTGTAATTGTCAGGTCCGTGGCGGGTGACGAGAATGCCCTGCCATCCTTCAGTCATCGAGTGGTCACGGGCCATCTCTACAGCCGTGTTGATACTGTCTGCGATTTCCGTCGGGGATAGG
The DNA here is from genome assembly GCF_056397425.1 of Arthrobacter sp. 05N33_2. Taxonomy (NCBI): domain Bacteria; kingdom Bacillati; phylum Actinomycetota; class Actinomycetes; order Micrococcales; family Micrococcaceae; genus Arthrobacter; species Arthrobacter sp. 05N33_2. Next base: position 1,125 of record NZ_JBFTNJ010000121.1, on the reverse strand, counting down.
CCTGTGATTTGGAAGTAGCGGTCGGCCTCGATCGTGGTGATCATTGGACTCCTGATTTGCTCTTTATATCGTCTTTGATTTGATGCTCATGATGTGGGCACGTAGCGAATCGGCTCTTGGGGACGAAGAAATGGTTTTCAGTGATGGCCGACTCGCCCGATCGGATTGCTCGTGACCGGGGGTTTGCCCCCGAACTTGCACTGCATCCCGGGTTGCGGTTCGCGGCCCGGGATGCAGTGGGTTGTCACTCGGAACGGTACGGACTTTGGAGAGCACCCCATCGTGACAAGGGAACGGTGGCAAATGAAGCTGACAAGGTCCCGCTTCTTGAGATCGCGTACGCCACACACAGGGACGGGCCTGGAGGCTGGTGTCCGGGCCCGTCCTTATGGCTCCTCGGGGTTTTAGATTTCGGTGCGCGGCGCCTGGGTGGCATTCTGCTTGGCTGACCGCGTGTCGTCAGTGTTTGGGTGCTGAACCTCCTTGGTGGGTTCGTCCGGCTGGCCGTCGCGGTCGTGGAGACGCATCTCTGGTGGTTCCTTGCGGAATCCTTTAGTGAGGAAGGTTAGATAAACAACGCCCAGACCGATCCAGCAGAGGCCGATGGTGATGGCGATGGGACTGAGCTGGGTTAGAAGGTAGATGTCGACGGCGGCGCCCAGTATTGGTAGGACGATGAAGCCAATGACCGAAAGCTTTTTGCCTTGCCGGCGGTTTCGAATGAAGTAGGCGATGACGCAGAGGTTGACGGCTGTGAATGCCATGAAGGCCCCGAAATTGATGAAGGAGGTTGCGGTTTCCAAGGAGATGTTCAGTGCCAGCATGGCCACGGCACCGACGAGGACCAGGTTGAAGATGGGCGTTTTGGTTCGGGGGTGGAGGCGTCCGAAGAGCCTGCGGGGTAGGACTCCGTCGCGGCCCATGACGTAGAGGAGTCGGCTGGTGCTGGCCTGGATGGCGAGGCCCGATGCGAACCCGCCGATGATGAAGAGCATGTTGGTGATGTTGGCGTAGAACTGCCCGCCGACGAGGACCTGCATGGAGTATGCTGCGGTCGCTGCGTGCTCGAAGTCTCCGCCTGGGTGAACGAGCTGCATGATGTAGGAGAGCTGCATGATGTAGGAG
>NZ_JBFTNJ010000120.1:0-3964 GCF_056397425.1 Arthrobacter sp. 05N33_2 | reverse complement strand
GTCCCAGGCCGAGCGTCGGGCCATTCAGGCGCTGCTGGAAGGATCCGAGGACCTTGACGACATCCTTGACCGGACCGTGAGGCTCCTCTCGCACCTGACCAACCAGGTCGCCGTCGTGCAGTATCCGCTGCTCRGCCGCGCCCGGGTGCGGCACATTGAGTTCGTGCTGCTGGCGCCCAGGAAAGTGCTGGCTGTTCTGATCGCTGACACCGGCAAGGTGGAGCAGCGCGTGATCGACGTCGGGCAGGACATTCCCGACGACGCGCTGTCGGAATTGCGGAGCAGCTTTCTGGCCAGCCTCTCCGGTACGCCGCTGAGCCTGATGCCGCAGCTGCTGCCCGCCGTCGTTGCCGGTGGCCCGCCCGCGCGGCGCGGAGCAGCCCAGGCGCTGGCCCGCGGCCTTGAGGCCCTGGCCACGAGCAGCCGTGAAGAGCGCATGGTCATGGCCGGCACCGCCAACCTGGCCCGCTCCAATGTGGACTTCCCGCTCAGCATCGGCCCCGTGCTGGAGGCCCTCGAGGAACAGGTGGTCATGCTCCGCCTGCTCAGCGAAATGGCCGAAGACCCGCGCGGCGTGACCGTCAGCATCGGCCGGGAAAACCCCTACGACGGTCTCGCCGAGGCCTCGGTCGTGGCCACCGCCTACGGGCCGGACGCCACGGCCAAGGTCGGAGTGCTTGGGCCCACCCGGATGGACTATCCCACCACCATGGCCGCCGTCCGAGCGGTGGCCCGCTACCTTTCGAGGATCCTGGGGCCCTGACAGGCCCGGGACCGAAAACGACTTCTTGCCCCACAGGCAGTGCCCCACAGGCAGTACCCCACAGGCAGTACAACAAGGAAGAGATACACACTTTGAGCAGCCACTACGACGTTCTTGGAGTCTCCCGCGACGCATCGGGGGAGGAGATCAAGAAGGCCTACCGGAAACTGGCCCGGACCCTGCACCCGGACGTGAACCCCGGGGAGGACGCCTCGGACAGGTTCAAGGCCGTCACGCACGCCTACGAGGTCCTCTCCGATCCGCAGAAGCGCCGGGTCTATGACACCACCGGCAACGAGAACGGCACCGACAACGGGTTCGGCGGCGGCAGCTACTCGGGCCAGGGCTTCGCCTTCCAGGACATCTTCGAGACCTTCTTCGGCGCCGGTGGCGGCCAGGGCGGCCCGGCGTCCCGGGTCCGCCGCGGCCAGGACGCGCTGATCAGCGTCCGGATCGACCTCCGCGATGCGGTGTTCGGCGTGAACAAAAAGCTCGAGGTCGACACGGCCGTCATCTGCCCCACCTGCGAGGGATCCTGCTGCCGGGAGGGCACCCACCCGGTCCGCTGCGACATCTGTGGCGGCAGCGGTCAGGTCCAGCGCGCCGTGCGGTCCATCCTGGGCCAGGTCATGACGTCCGCCCCCTGCGGGTCTTGCGAGGGCTTCGGCACCGTCATCAAGGACCCGTGCAACGAATGCAGCGGCCAGGGCCGGATCCGCAGCCGCCGCTCGCTGACCGTCAAGGTCCCGGCCGGCGTGGCCACCGGCACCCGCATCCAGCTGTCCGGCCAGGGCGAGGCCGGCCCTGCCGGCGGCCCCGCCGGGGACCTGTACGTGGAGATCAGGGTCAACAACGACGCCACTTACGTGCGCGAGGGCGATGACCTGCACGCGAGCCTCAACATTCCCATGACGGCGGCCGCCCTCGGCACCGAAATATCCCTCGACACCTTCGACGGACAGCAGGAGATCGACGTCAAGGCCGGCACCCAGTCCGGCGAGATCATCACCCTTCGCGGTCTTGGCGTCACGCACCTGCGCGGCCACGGCCGCGGCGATCTGAAGGTGCACCTGCAGGTGGAAACACCGGTCAAGCTCGATCACGTCCAGGAGGAACTTCTCCGCCAGCTGGCCAAGCACCGTGGCGAGCACCTCACGGAAGGAAAGCTTGCGGCCAGCGGYGGCGTCTTCGCCAAACTGCGGGACCGGCTCGGTAACCTGTAGCGGTGAGTAACCCGGTCTTCTTCACCGCCCCAGGCACCCTGGACCAGCAGGTCCCCGGCTCGGCCTTCGTCCTCGAGGGAACCGAGGCCCGCCACGCCGTCACCGTCAAACGGATCGGCGTCGGCGAAGCGGTCGACATCGCGGACGGCGCAGGCAAGCGCCTGACCGGCACCGTGACAGCCGTCGCTGCCGGGGAGCTGAGCGTCGAATGCGTGGACCTGGCTGAGGAACCACGGCCAGGAACACGGCTGGTCCTGGTCCAGGCCCTGGCGAAGGGCGACCGCGATGAACTGGCGGCCGAGACCGCGACCGAGTTGGGCATCGACGCCGTCATTCCCTGGCAGGCCGAGCGGTCCATTGTGCGGTGGAAGGCTGAGCGGGCCGCGAAGGCGCATGCCAAGTGGCAGTCGGTGGTGACGGCAGCCGCCAAACAGGCGCGCCGGGCATGGATTCCCGAGGTCCGGGCCGCCGTCGACGGCGCCGGGTTGCAGGCGGCCGTAACGGCGGCAGACCTCGCCGTCATCCTGCACGAAGACGCCGTGCGCCCGCTGCGGCAGGTACTCGAGGCCTGGCTGGAAAGTGTTGGGCCCGGCGATGTTGTGGCAGATGATGCCGGATCCCGTGAGGTCCTGCTGATCGTGGGTCCGGAAGGCGGCATCAGCCCGCGGGAGGTGACCCGGCTTTGCGACGCCGGCGCAGTTACGGCCCTTTTGGGGCACCATGTGCTGCGTTCGTCCACGGCCGGGCCCGCCGCCACTGTGCTGGCCAGTGACATCCTCGGCCGCTGGTGACCTGCGGCAGCCGCCGCCGCAGGTGACGTGATGCCTTGTTGAGGTGACGGCTACTTGACCGTGAACCCGCGGGTGTCCTGGAATACTTCCTTGGCGCTGTCGGATGCGTCCACCTGGGACACCCGGACCTCGTAATTGCCCGGGCCGAGGTTCACGGACAAGGTGAACAGCCCGGGCCGGGCTGCATCGGCGGAGGCGGTGGCGCTGCCGTTGAGATACGCGGTCTTGGCGTTGTCGCCGTCGACCTTGAGGATCGCCCAGCGGAGCTTCCCGCCCTGGACGGTGCTGCGGCCGCTGATCTTGACCGAACCGTCGGCCACGGACGTGCCCTCCTGCGGATCAATGATCCACACTGGTGCCACCATCCCGGCGCTGCGGGAGGTCGGCTCGCCCAGGCGGACATGGTTGAAGGCGACGTAGTCGGTGTGACCGTCCACCAGCACAACCACCTGGACCTGCTGTCCGGCATCGATGAGGCCGGCGCTGGCCGCGGCAGCTGTCGCCGTGTAGACGAGCTGCTGGATGGCGCGCTCGGCCATGGCCGCATCCACGTTGCTGTTGAAGGCATCAGCGGAGACATCCACCGTGATGACGTTCTTGCCGGAAATCGACGTCGCCAGCTTCTTCGGATTTTGCCAGGGCGTGAAAAAATCCGGGTCCAGTGGCTTCTGCGACATCATGACCCGCAGGGCGCGGGTGACGGGATTGTCCTGATCCGGAACGTCGCGGAACTCGCGGTAGAGAAACGCGTTGTCATTGCCACGGCCGATCCAATACACCGGAGCCTTGTTCGACGTCTGGGCAGTCTCCAGCGGTGCGCTCGTGGTGGGGGCGCCCGACGCCGGGGCGGGAATGAGCTCTGATGGGCTGCTGGAATTCGTGATGCCGCTCTGCGGCGTCGCCACGCAGCCGGACAGGACGAGCACGGCAGGCAGCGCCAACGCCAGCGCGACGCGGCGGACGCGCCCCGCCGATGGCTGCTGAACTCCACGCTTCCTGATGCCGCTGTCCCTTCGTCGTACGCCCCGCGTTCCGCGGTGATGATCCGTTTGTAGCCGTCGTCGGCCGTCGACGGCCGCCCCATCCCTCACCGGCCGGAGACCGGCCCGGCGATCCCGGGACAGCCGGATTCCAGCATGGCACACGGGCGCGGCGCGGCAGCCGGGTTTGGGCCCTGGCGTCGGAAC
>NZ_JBFTNJ010000119.1:0-3967 GCF_056397425.1 Arthrobacter sp. 05N33_2 | reverse complement strand
GAGCACGGGATTGCCCGCGTATTTTTTCCAGGTGAAGCCGCCATCCAGACTGTAGGCCAGCGACTGGGCCTGGACGCCGTGCAGCGGCGAGGCTTCCTTGTAGGCGCTGGTGTAAATGGCCACCAGCGGGGGCGCCGATTCGGTGCCGAACCCGCTGCAGTTTTGGCTGTCGAACACGATGCTGCCGGAGAAGATGTCCTCCTGCTCGTCGCAGGCAATCGCGACAGGCTGTTCGGTCCAGTCGGTGAGGTTCTCCGACGTGGCGTGGCCCCAGGACATGTTTCCCCAGGTGTTTCCGAAGGGGTTGTTTTGGTAGTAGAGGTGGTAGAGGCCCTGATGGTAGATCAGTCCGTTGGGATCATTGAGCCAGGTGTTTCGGGCCGTGTAATGCAGGGCGGGCCGGAAGGCTTCCGGGTGTGTGGTGGTCACAGCCGTCATGGGAGGTGCACTCGTTTCAATTTCGGGATGGGGCAAGGAAAGGGCCAGGATCTGACGTGATCGTCAGATTGGCCGCGGTGTTGGAGACGGAAAGTGGTGGTCAGCTGACCGGGGCCCGCATTTCTGCCAAGGAGGGCAGGTCCGCCCCTGGACGGCCCACCGTAATGGCGGCTGCCATGGATGCCATGCGGGCGATCTGTTCGAGAACGGGCGGAGCCAGGCCCTCGCGTCCTCTGGTCAGAAGCCCCAGGATGAGGGCCGCCATGTAGGCATCTCCTGCCCCGATGGTGTCCGCGACAACGGTTGCCACGGATGGGACGCTGAAACATCGAGACGGGCGAGTCGGTAGGCCACGTTGGCGGGGGAGCCCCCCGGGTGCTCGGTGACGCCGTTCCCCGTGTGGACCACATCGACAAGTGCTTCGCCGACAACGACCACCTCGGGTAGGGCGGACAGTGCAGCAGAGGGGTTCATCATGGGATTCTTTCTGGTTTTCGGCAGCCAATGGAGCTGTGCGGGTCTGATTCCGCGGGTAAAGCGGCCTCTCGGACGGCGGATTTGGGGCCGTCAGTGGGCGGATTCCGGCACTTTCAGCGCCCAATGGGATTTGGTCAGGGTGACCCGCTCGCCGGTGCCCCGGGCAGCGTTCCGCCCTGTGGCGTCCCTCTTCGGTGGGCGAACGGTCTGGGTTCTGCGGGCGTCGGGTACGGCGGAGAGCAGCAATTGTGTGTACGGGTGATGGGGGGCGGCCATCAGCTCGATGCTCTCGCCACCCTCGACCAGGTCCCCGGCRCACATCACCATGGTTGTGTCTGCGATGTAGCGTGCGGATGCGAGGTCGTGGGTGATGTAGAGCATGGACACGCCCCGTTCATCGCGGAGTTTGCGCATCAGATTGAGAATTCCGATGCGGACCGAGACGTCGAGCATCGAGGTGGGTTCGTCGGCCAGTATGATTTCGGGTTCCACGGCCAGGGCTCTGGCGATGGCGACGCGCTGCCGCTGTCCGCCGGACAGCTGATGGGGGTATCGGTCCAGCATCTGCTCGCCCAGACCGACTGTTGCCATTAGTTCACGCAACTTGAGTTTGAGGGCCCGCGGGCTGTCGTTTTCTCCGTGCAGCTGCAGGGGACGCGTCAGGAAGTGCTCGATGCGGTGCGCCGGGTTGAGGGATCCGAAGGGATCCTGGAAGACCATTTGGACCTTGCTGCGGTACTTCATCGACGCCCGGCGGCGTTCGGTGGAAAAAATGTCTTGTCCGTCGAGGATGAGCTGGCCACCTGTGGGCTGCTCGAGGCGGGCAAGGATCCGGGCGATGGTGCTCTTTCCGCTGCCGGATTCCCCGACGAGTGCCACAATCTCGCCGCGGTTGATGTCAAAGGAGACGTCGTTGACCGCACGTACCGTCGAACGGAACGGGAAACTTCCAAGCTGATAGTCCTTGCTCAGGTTGCGTACCTGAACCAGTGGCTCGGTCGCCGTTCCTGGGCGGGACGAGGTGCTGTGTGCGGGGCTCATCGGCGTGACCTTTCGCGGGGGACGACATATCCGGGTACGAGCAGACAGGCTGCCTCGTGGTTTTCGGCTCCGGGAAGAAGCGGCGGTTCGATGGTGCGGCAGGAGTCGATAGCAAGCGGGCACCGGGGGTGGAAGCTGCATCCGGTGGGGGGATGGGCCATGTTCGGCGGGGCGTCCGGGATACCTATCAACTCCACTCTCGGTCCGGTCAGCGGAGGAAACGCTCCCATCAGGGCGTTCGTGTAGGGGTGGAGAGGGTTGTCCAGCATTTGCTTCGAGGGAGCCACTTCGACCAGCTTTCCTGCATACATCACAGCCATGCGGTGGGAGAGCTCGACCATGAGCGAGATGTCGTGGGTGATGAACAGAATGGAAAAACCCAGCCGCTGCTGAAGTTCTTTGATCTGGTGCATGATTTCCTGCTGAACGACCACGTCCAGGGCAGTGGTGGGTTCATCCATGATGAGGAGGGAGGGTTTAAGTGCCAGTGCTATCGCGATCACTGCCCGCTGGCGCATKCCGCCGGAGAGCTGGTGCGGGTAGGACTTGAGCCGGTCGGGGCTGATGTCGACAAGTTTCAGAAGCTCTGCGGCGCGTTCGCGGGCGGCTTTCTTGGGCATCTTTTCGTGGGTGGTGAAGACATCGACGATCTGATCTCCGATTGTCATGACGGGGTTCAGGGAGTTCATCGCGCTTTGGAAGACCATGGAGACGTCGCGCCAGCGGGTGCGTCGCAGTTCTTCCTCGCCCAGGTCCAGGAGATTCCTTCCAGCGAGCTCGATGGAACCGCCCGTGATTTTTGCCGGGGTCTGCAGGAGACGCATGATCGCGTTTGCGATGGTCGACTTGCCGCAGCCTGATTCACCGGCGAGCCCGAACACTTCTCCGGCGCCGATGTCGAAGCTGACACCATCCACGGCGGTGACGTTTCCGCTTTCCGCCGTGTATTGAACCTGCAGGTTCTTCACACTCAGCACGGGGCCGACGGCGGCACGGCCGATGTTTCCCCGGTCCCGTTCAGTCAGGGTTTCCATCTGTCAGCCTTTCTTTTCCACGCGCAGGCGAGGGTTGGTAATTTCATCAACGGCGTAGTTGATCATGGCCAGGGCAAATGCGACGACGGCGATGGCGACACCGGAGGGCAGGAGCACCCACCAGTCGCCGGTCATGAGCGCACCGTCGTTGTTGGCCCAATAGAGGTTGGTTCCCCAGCTGACGGACCCGGTATCGCCGAGCCCCAGGAACTCAAGGCCCGCCTGGGCCCCGATGCCGTAGATGACGCAGCCCAGCAGGGTGCTCATCACGATGGAGGCCATGTTGGGCAAGATTTCCCGGAACATGATGCGCCACGCTTTCTCACCGGTCACGACGGCCGAAGCGACAAAGTCCTTGCTGCGCAGGGACAGAGCTTGGGAGCGGAGCACCCGGGCGCTACCTGCCCAGCCCGTGATGACCAGCACAGTGACGACGGTGACGGGTCCCGGCGGCAGAAATGCGGCGAGAACCACCAGAAGCGGTAGCCCGGGGATGAGCAGAAATACATTGGTCAACAGCGAGAGCAGTTCGTCGATGGCTTTGCCGAAATACGCGGAGGCTATGCCGACGAGACAGCCGATGAAGGTCGCCGCCAGGCCTACTGTGAATCCGACCGCCAGGGAGCTTCGCGATCCCCACAGGGTGAGGGCGAGCACGTCCTGGCCTTTGGAGGTGGTTCCGAGGAGGTGGTCCGCGGATGGCGCCAGAGATGCTTCGGAGCCGAAGTCGGAGGGGTTACCCGGTGCCAGGAGAGGCGCCAGCAGTGCCAAGAGGGCAAATATCACTAGGATGGCCAGTCCGAAGAGGGCCTTCTTGTTCGTGAGGATGCCGTGGACGAATCCTCCATGAACCAGGCGCCCGGGGGCGGGGGGTTCAGGTAGTTGAACGGTGGGGTTGCCGGCCGTGGTGATCGTGGTGGGTGTTGAGTCTGTAAGTGACATGGGGACCTGTTTCTAGCTGGGGACCTGTTTCTAGC
>NZ_JBFTNJ010000118.1:0-4345 GCF_056397425.1 Arthrobacter sp. 05N33_2 | reverse complement strand
CTGGTAGCCGGCCCGGGCGCTGTCCTGCCCGAGGCCCACCCGTCCGGCACCGCAAATGATCTGCCGGGTGRCGAAAAACGGTGTGAGGCCGCGCACGATTTCGCCGAAGGGCACCGAGCGGGGCATCAGGTAGTTCTCGTGCGAGCCGTAGGAGACCGACTTGTTGTCCGTGTTGTTCTTGTACAGGTTGATGGGCGGCAGTTCGGGATCCGCAGCGAGGCGCCGGACCGCGGCCAGTGCCACGAGGTCGCCGGCGGCGTCCCACGTGACGGCGGCGCGGGGGTTGGTCACCTCGGGGCTGGAATACTCCGGGTGGGCGTGGTCCACGTACAACCGTGCGCCGTTGCCCAGCACCATGTTCATCAGCAGCGTGCCGGACTCGTCCTCGCCGTCGGCCTCSAGTTCCTGCCGCCCGTAGGCGAGGGCGAYMGCCTCGGCGTCGAGGACGGGAGGCTGGTCGGTGAGTTGTTCCGGGTCCGCGCTGCTGCGCTCCAAGGTCCAGCCGCGGGCGTCGTGCAGCGGTTCCTCGTCCGTGTAGTCCCACCGGGTCTCGGCGCCGCCGGCGGCCCGCTGCCGGGTCACCTGCGCGTACGCCTGAATGACCCGGGCTGACATCATCGTGGCGTTGGCTCCCGGGGCCGAGGGCGCGTGGATGCCGTATTCGGTCTCCGATCCCATGACCCGCATCGCCCCGCCGACCGGCAGCCCGCCCGCGGTGTCGGCGGGCTTGCCGGGGACAACAGCCGTCACAGGTACTGGCCTGTGCTGGGCATCGTCTCGATGGACTTCCCGGGCTCCTGGCCGGCCTTGCCCTGGACGATGGTGCGGATGTACGTGATGCGCTCGCCCTTCTTGCCGGAGATGCGTGCCCAATCGTCCGGGTTGGTGGTGTTGGGCATGTCCTCGTGTTCACGGAACTCGTCCACGACCGCCCGGAGCAGGTGGTCGATCCGCAGGCCCTTCTGGCCGAYGGTCAACAGGTCCTTGATGGCGTACTTCTTGGCCCGGTCCACGACGTTCTGCACCACGGCGCCGGAGTTGAAGTCCTTGAAGTAGAGCATTTCGGTGTCGCCGTTGGCGTAGGTGACCTCGAGGTATTCGTTGGACTTCTCGGTGGAGTACATCGCCTCGACGGTGCGTTGGACCATGGCGTCCACGGTCGCCTGCACGTCGCCGTTGTGCTCGCCGAGGTCGGATTCGTGGAAGGGCAGGTCCGTGGTGATGTACTTGTTGAATATGTCGGCCGCGGCCTCGGCGTCGGGGCGCTGGATCTTCACCTTCACGTCCAGCCGGCCCGGGCGCAGGATCGCCGGATCGATCATGTCTTCCCGGTTCGAGGCGCCGATCACGATCACGTTGTCCAGCCGTTCGACGCCGTCGATCTCGCTGAGGAGCTGCGGGACGATGGTGGTTTCGACGTCGGAGGAAATGCCGGTGCCGCGGGTGCGGAACAGCGAGTCCATTTCGTCGAAGAACACCACCACCGGGCTGCCCTCGGACGCCTTTTCCCGGGCGCGCGCGAAGATCAGGCGGATGTGGCGTTCGGTCTCGCCGACGTACTTATCGAGCAGCTCGGGTCCCTTGATGTTCAGGAAGTAGCTCTTCATGTCCGTCTTGCCGGCGCGCTCGGCGGCCCGGGCGGCCAGCGAGTTGGCCACGGCCTTGGCGATCAGGGTCTTGCCGCAGCCGGGCGGCCCGTACAGCAGGATGCCCTTGGGCGCCTTCAGCCCGTGCTCCCGGTACAGGTCCGGGTGCAGGAAGGGCAGTTCGACGGCGTCGCGGATCTGTTCGATCTGCGGGCCCAGTCCGCCGATGTCCTGGTAGGTGATGTCCGGGACTTCCTCGAGCACGAGGTTCTCCACTTCCGAGCGCGGGATCTTTTCCAGCGCGTACCCGGTCCGGGAATCAATCGAGAGCGCGTCGCCGACCCGGAGCCGCTGGGCGAGCAGGGCACCGGAGAGCCGGATGACCCGCTCCTCGTCGGCGCGGCCCACCACCAGCGCACGGTCAGGCCCCAGCATTTCCTTGAGCGTGACGAGGTCCCCGGCCCGCTCGTAGCCGAGTCCGGCGACCACCATCAGGGCCTCGTTGAGCAGGACTTCCTGCCCGACGGCGAGCTGGCTGATGTTGACCAGCGGGCTGATCCCAACCCGCATCTTGCGGCCGGCGTTGAAGATATCCACGGATTCCTCCGTGGCCGCCTGGCCGCTGTTCCCGGCCGTCGGCTGCCGTTTGGGGTTGAGCTGGAGGATGGTGCCGAAGCTGTACGGTGGCTGTCCCTCCTGGTCGAGGGCGTTTTTCAGCCGAAGGATCTCGGCCTTGGCCGTTTCCAGCATGCTGACCAGTTTGGAGTTGTTCTGCGTCGCGGCGGCGAGCTGGCGGTCAATGTGGCGGAGCTTGTCCCGGAGGATGTTGACCTGCCGCTCGGCGACGGACAGTTCATTGGCGGCATACCGGTCACCCTCGCCGGCTGCGGCGCGGGCCGCATCCGTGCGGGCGGCAGCATCCGCTGCGTCCTCGGCCGGTGTGCGGCCCGGGTCAGTATTCGGAGTCTCCATCGTGCATCAGCCCCTTCCTGCTCTTCTGTTAAGACCATAGCCCTAAGAAGGCGGGTGCCGCTGGAGACATCCGAAATATGCTGCCTAGTTCGTTATCTCCGGGGCGTCGACGACGTTCGTTCCGGCGATTGCGTCGCGGGCGGCGCGGCGCAGCTTTTTGTCCGAGACCGCACGCTCGCCCACAGCGCCCGGGGTCCAGGCGTTGACGTCTTCTTCGTTAAAGTCGGTCTTGGAGGGGCGGCGCTTTACCGAAATGCCCGTGACGCCGTCGGCGAGGCGGCGGGTAACCAGCAGGAAACCCGTGTGGGCGACCATGCGGTGGTCCGGGCGGACGGCCAGGCCTTCGAGATGCCAGCCGCGGACCATGGATTCCCACGCGTCGGGTTCGGTGAAGCGTCCGTCCGCGCGGATGGCTTCGGCTGTCCGCGAAAGCTGCGTCACRGTSGCGACATARTTGATCCACACGCCGCCGGGGGCCARRACGGTGGCKACGGCGTCGAGGCATTCCCACGGCGCGAGCATGTCCAGGACCACGCGGTCCACGGAGCCGGGTTCCTCGGTGCGCACCACTTCCTCCTGGAAGTCGCCAAGGGAGATCTTCCAGGCCGGGTGCGGTCCGCCGAAGATGGTCTCGACGTTGCCGCGGGCGATGTCCGCGAACTCCTGTCGGCGTTCGAAGGAATGCAGGTAGCCGTTGTCCCCCACCGCGCGCAGCAGGGAGATGGACAGGGCGCCCGAGCCGACACCGGCTTCGACAACGCGTGCGCCCGGGAAGATGTCCGCCATGGTCACGATCTGGCCGGCGTCCTTGGGGTAGACGACGGCCGCGCCGCGGGGCATCGAGAGCACGAAGTCCGAGAGCAGCGGACGCAGGGTCTGGTACTGCTGTCCGACGTTGTTGACCACCACTGAGCCGTCGGGCTTGCCGATGATCTCGTCATGGTTCAGGAAGCCCCGGTGGGTGTGGAAGGCCCCGCCGACTTCGAGGGTGATCGTGTTCATGCGGCCGCGCTCATCCGTGAGCTGGACGCGTTCGCCTTCGCGGAAGGGTCCGCGGCGGCGCGCCGCGCCGGTGGCACCATTAGCGCTGGCGGCAGTGCTGCCCCCGGCGGTGGGAGTGTCGGTGCCTGCGGCGGCGGTGGTGTTGGCAGTGTTAGTGCCTGCGGCGGTGTCGCTGCTCATGAAGATGTTCCTCGCTCCTGTAAAGCTGTGTGGCCGCGGACATGCCGGCGGGCACCGGTCCTTGCGCGTGGGGGCCGGAAATTCACGACCGCCCAGTAACTCTACCGGTTCTGCCCCTGGTTCTGGCGTTCGTTCCGGTACTTGCCCGTTATGGCCCGGACGACGGCGGACTGGCGCAGCAGCCCGGTGACGGCGCCCTCGCGGTTCACCACCGCGTACTCCTGGCCCTCGAGCTGGGCCAGGTACTGGACGAGCTCCTGGCCCTTGGACCATTCCGGGACATAGGCGCCCGCGCCAAGGGGGTAGGAGACCGCGGTCAGGGCGGTCGCTGCGGCCAGTCCGGCAGGCACACTGGCTGCGGCGCCGGCGTCGACGATGGCCACGGGACGGCCGTCCCGGTCGCACAGCACCACGGCGGGCTTTCCTGCCGGCGCCCGGTCCAGGAGGTCCGCGACCGTCGCGGTTTCCGGAAGGCCGAGGGCGGGTTCGGCGAGGGCCGCGGCGTCGACGAGGTGCAGCCGGCGCCGCAGGCGGGCCTGCTGGATCGCGGCCGACGCCCCCATCCACAGGAAGCTGCCCACCAGGGCGGTGATGAGGGTGAAGGA
>NZ_JBFTNJ010000117.1:0-4459 GCF_056397425.1 Arthrobacter sp. 05N33_2 | reverse complement strand
CCTCCAGTGCCGGGACCATGCCTTCGGCAGGCGAGGACGCGATCCCGGTGTCGACGATGGCGGGCTCGGGAGCGTCGATGAAGAAGCTGTAGAGTCCGAACCGGCCCCACGGCGAGACCAGGGGATGAACAGCGACTGGCCCCGTCATTGCCCGGCCCCCGCGTTCAGGAAGTCGCCTGCTTCCTCGAAGGCCCGGTAGAACTCCGGGATCCAGGAAAAGTTCTGGACGAAGCCGTGGTTGGCCCCCGGCCAGCGGCTGACGGCCGCCACGACGCCGGCCTCCGCCAGTCGCTGGCCGTAAAGTTCGCCCTCATCGCGCAGGGGGTCGTGCTCGGCGGTGATGATGAGCGCCGCCGGCAGGCCTGTGAGGTCATCGCGCTTGATGGGGGAGACGAGCGGGTCCGCCGGGTCCGCCCCGCTCTCCAGGTAAAAGGAGTTGAACGGCTTGAGGCCCGCCGTCTCCAGCCCGAATCCTTCGGCGTTCTCCCGCAGCGAGGCGTAGCGGTCGACGTCGAAGTCCAGGTCCAGGGACGGGTAGAAGAGGACCTGATGCGTGATCCGGTCGAACCCGTCGTCGTGGGCCATCGCTGCGACGGCAGCGACGAAGTTGCCGCCCGAACTGTCGCCGGCGATGGCAAGGTTCTTGCCGTCCCAGCCCAGGCTCGTACCCTGCTCGGCGGCCCACCGGACCACCCCGTAGCAGTCGTCGAGGCCGGCAGGGAAAGCAGCCTCGGGCGCCAGGCGGTAGCCGACAGAGATGACCTTATGACCGGTCTCCTTGGCCAGGGCCCGGGCAACGTGGTCGTGCGTGTCCAGGCTGCCGAGGAAGAACGCCCCGCCGTGGAGGTACACCAGAAGCCCATGAGCGTCGGACCCGGCCGGCGTGTAGATCCGCACGGGCACCTCGCCCGATGGCGTCACTGCGGTGGCGTCCTCGACGCAGTGCAGCGGCAGACGGTCCTCCAATGCGGGAACCTGCGCGGCCTCGCCGGCGCGCATGGCCCCCGGGTTCAGCGGCGAGCCGTCGGGCGCCGGCAGGGTGCTGAGAATCTTGGCAATTTCGGGATGGATGGTCATGGGTCAGGCCTTCGACTCTGCTGGTGCGTTGACGGCGGCGGGCTTCTGGGACGTGGGCTTTTGCCCCGGGAAGACGTCATTGACCTCGTCCTCGGTCCACCCCTGACGCGAGATGCGCTGCAGCTCGTCCGTTACCGGCTTGCGGGTTGCCTGGAACAGGGCCAGTGCATCCTTGACAGAGCCGGCCTCCGCCAAGGCATCGGCGAGCGCACCGGCATCCTCGATGGCCGAGTTGGCGCCCTGGCCCTGGTGGTGCAGCATCGAGTGGGCCGCATCGCCCATGAGCACGACGGAGTCCGTGTGCCACGTGTCGACCGGGTCGATGTCGTAGACGGCGCGGATGTTGACGGTGTCCATGTCGAGGCCGCGGGCGATGTTGACGATCCGCTCGTCGAAGCCCTCCACCGTCGCCACGAGGTCATCCTTCGTGATGGTGGGGGCCCAGGTGCTGTCCGGGCACAGTGCGGTGATATCGAAGGACATCTGGTTGCGGTGGCGCAGCGGCAGCAGGTAGACCTTCGTGCCCCTGCCCATGTACATCCGCAGGTTGTCGTCCACCACCATGCCGTGGGCGTCGTCGGCGGAGATCACAGCGCGGTAGGCGTGTTCGCCGGAGAACACCGGGCCTTTGTCGCTGAAGAGCTGCTCGCGCACCACTGACTTGATGCCGTCGGCGCCTACCACCAGGTCCGCCTCGACCGTCGTGCCGTTGGTGAAGGTCAGGACGGAGCGGCCGCCCGTGTCATCGATGGTCTCCAGCTTGTGGCCAAGGTGCACCATGCCCTGCGGCAGCACGCTCAGGAGTGCGTCGATGAAGTCGCCGCGGTGGATGAGGTGGGTCTGGCTCTGCCCGCCGAACTCCGGCCAGGTGTCCTTCATGATCGGCTCACCCGTGGCGGTGAGGATTTCGAAGTAGTCGCTCGGGGAGCTTACGTTCGCGATCGTGTCGAAGATGCCCCACTGGCTGAACCGGTGCATGGTGGCAGGACGCAGCCCGATGCCGGCGCCGACCTCCCGCATCTGGGATGCCTGTTCGTACACGCTGACGTCGGCACCGAGCAGGCTCAGGGCCTTGGCCGCCGCGGCGCCGCCGTACCCCGCGCCGACGATGGCGATCTTGAGGTTCTTGATGTCTTCAGCCTTCATGGTTTCATCTCTTTCTTGACTCTTTCTGGGCCCGGGCCATGTCTGGCGGAACGGGCAAGTTGTGGTGGTCTGTCCGGGGTCAGGCGTGAAGGGACAGGAAGTCGGCCGGGTTGTCCTCAAGCAGGAGTTTGAGGGTGGCGTCGTCGATACCGGCCGCGCGCATATCGGGGATCATGTCCTCGAAGATGTAGTTGATGGTGTGGCCCTTCACGCCCGGCCAGCCCAGCGGGCTGCAGTTTGCGTCCGCCGAGACGAGGAGCTTGTCCGCATAGCCCTTGTTCACGAGGTTGACGAAGTGCTCCATGCGTTCGGCACGTTTGCGGCCCCAGAACGGCGGATCAGGCAGCTCGAGGTCGTAGCCGAAAGTGTCGAAGCCGATGCGGCCGCCCTGCTCGTAGATCCAATCGTGCGGGGTGACCGGAGCGTTCAGGCCGTCGTCGGCGTGGCCGAAGAGCACGCGGTCCAGCGGGAGGCCTTCTTCGTTGAAGATGTTCACTGCCGGTTCCGGGTCGATGGCCAGGTGGGTCAGGACCGGAGCGCCGGTGACGACGGCGGCGCGGGCCGCGGCCCGGTAAATGCGCTTGTCCAGATCCGTCATGCGTCCGCCGCGACTCACGCCGACCTTGATGACGCCGGCCTTGGCGCCCGTGTTGCCGATGCCGACGGTGATCTCGTGGATGAAGACCTTCGTGAGGTAGTCCACGCTTGCGCGGGAGAAGTGCGGCAGGGCGGTGTCTCCGCCGACGAAGCCGGTGCAGGCAACGATGTGCACGCCCGTCTTCCGGGACAGGGACTTGTAGTAGTCGACGTCGCGGCCGTTGCAGATGCCCGTGGCGTCCACGAAGGTACCGCCGCCGTATTCGCGGAACTTCCGCAGCTTCGGCACGGTTTCCTCGTAAGCCTGCTCCGGCGACTTCCACCACCTGGTATCCAGTTCGGACCCGGGCATGCCGTAGCCGATGTGTTCGTGGACCGCCACGATTTCCAGTTCTTCGGCCGGGATGGTTCCCAGCACGGTGTTGACCTTGGTCATTCGTTCACCTCAGGGTTTCGAAAGCTTGTTGTGTGTGCCGAGACGTGCTTAGCGCACGGTCAGCAGGTTGCGCGGGTTATCCACGAGGATGCGCCGGGCGTCTTCGTCGCTCAGGCCGTGGGCCTTGAGGAACGGCACGAACGTCGTCAGGACGTGGCTGTAGGGGAGGTTGTACTCCGGCAGACCTTTGGCAACGCCGATCGAGTTGCCCGACAGGATGATCCGGTCGGCATGGCCTGCCTTGACGAGCCCGAGCACCAGTTCGGCGCGGCCATGGTCGGTGAGGTAGTCCGCGTGGTCGCTCAGGCCCACATGGTCGATGCCGACGAAGGCTCCCCGGCCGGCCACCTCGATGGCGGAGCCGGCAGCCTCCCTGCGGTCGAGGTCGCCGACGAGCACCCGGTCGGCCCCGAGCTGCTCGTCCAGGACGATGTCCAGATCGTGCAGGACATCGGCGCCAAAGCGGATAGAGACCGGGACGCCGGTGTTCCTGGCGGCGCGGGCGGAGCCGCGGAACAGGCTTTCCTCGGTCGGGGTCATGCCGGCGCGGTCGGCAATGGTCGCGACGATGCCGGCGGCGGCGCGGCGCTCGACCCGGGGAACCACCATCCCCTCAGTGACCTCCTTGCCGAAGAGATCGGCGAACTTTTCGGCCGGCCACGGGGTGGGCGGGTTGGTCTGCGGCGTCAGGAAGTATCCGCCGAGTTCTTCCTCCGGACCCAGGCCCGTGGAGGCGACGATGTGGACGCCGGTGGTGCGGGACAACGCCTCGTAGAGCTTGAGGTCGCGGCCGTGGAACATGCCCGTGCTGTCGACGATCGTCTGCCCGCCGTGCTCGCGGAAGTCCGCGAGCTTGGCCGCCAGGGCATCGAAGATCTGTGCCCTGTCCATGGAGATCTCTGGTGCGTACTGGGCGCCCGGGACCACTGACAATAGGGCCTCATGGAGCGCGACTACGCCCAGTTCCGAGGCAGGGACGGGACCCAATACCGTATTGACGGTTTGCCCGGTGGGGGCGTGGAACGCGTCCCCGCTATCGACGGGTGTGGTGTGACTCACTTGGCTTCTCCCTTGAAGATCGGGTGCTGAATACAGGGGCGCCGGGGTGCCTGACCGTGCCGTAGCCCCGTTGCGGTGTAGCCAGCATCACATCTTTCTTTACATTGTGTCAAGAAAACAGACGAGCCGTACACGTCCTTTGGG
>NZ_JBFTNJ010000116.1:0-4530 GCF_056397425.1 Arthrobacter sp. 05N33_2 | reverse complement strand
TATGGGTGGCGTGGATTGTTCATGACCGCTTCCACAGGTCCGGTTTCGATCACCCTGCCTGCGTAAAGGACCGCCACGCGGTCACAGACATCGCGGATGATGCCAAGGTTGTGGCTGATGAGCAGCACACCGAACCCGAACTTGTGTCGGAGTTCGTCAATGAGGACCAAAATTTGCCGGGCAACAGTAACGTCAAGAGCCGTTGTGGGCTCATCCAGGATCAACAGCCGGGGCTGGCGTARCAGAGCCATGGCAATCATGGCCCGCTGCAGCATCCCGCCGGACAATTGGTGCGGATAGCTGCGGTAGACCCGTTCAGGGTCCGGAAGGCCGACCAGGCTTAGGTGACGTATGATTTCAGCTTTGCCTTCGGCCCTCGAGATATGCCGGTGCCGGGCCAGGACATCGCTGAGTTGGCGGCCAAGCGTGAAGACGGGGTTGAAGGCAGTCCCGGGGTTCTGGAATACGATGGCCGCCGAGCCACCTGGTTCTGACGAGGCCTGTAAGGGATCGTTGCCGATGGTCACTTGCCCCGTGCGCCGTGCACCGCGTGGAAGGATCCCCAAGGCTGCGAGTCCTGTCAGGGACTTGCCGCACCCCGTTTCCCCCACCAGGCCGAGGATTTCACCGGCGGAAACATCGAGGTCTATCCCGCGGACGGGGCGGTTGGTAAGCTTTCCCCGGTCGGTGAATTCGACGTTGAGGTCGCGGATGCTAAGTACATGTGTCATCGCTTTACCTGCCTGGGGTCAAGGAGGTCGCGCAGCGAATCTCCGAGGAGGTTGAATCCYAGGACGGCCAGAAAGATGGCCAGCCCCGGAAAGGTGGCTATCCACCAGGAACTGAATATGAGCCCGCGCCCTTCGGCGACCATCAGGCCCCAGTCTGGCAGGGGCGGTTGCGTTCCAAGGCCGATGAATGCCAGGGACCCGGCGGCCAGGATCACAGTGCCGATGTCGACGGTGGCTTGGACGAGGATGGGCGTCATGCAGTTGCGAAGTACATGGCGGCTGATGATGAGCAGTTGCGGAATGCCCATGGCGCGGGCTGCTTCGACATAGGAGCGTTCCCGAAGGGATTTTGCTTCCGCTCGTACAAGGCGCGCATACCAGGGCCACCAGCTGATGGCCAAGGCGATGCCGGCGTTGGTGAGGCTGGGCCCAAGGATCGCAACGGTCACCATGGCCAGGAGCAGAGGCGGGAAGGCCTGGAAGACCTCGGTCACACGCATCAAGGCTTCGTCGAGCCAGCCACCGCGATATCCGGCGACAGCGCCGAGGGGAATGCCGATGAGGGCCGCGGCCGCGACAACGACGGCAGAGATGGTCAGCGCCGGGTTCGCGCCCATGATGATGCGGCTGAGGACGTCACGACCGAGTTGATCGGTGCCGAGCCAGTTCAAGGCGTTGGGAGCGAGGTTTCGGTCGGAGGCATTGGTCGCCCCCATGCCCTGATCAGGGAAAGGTGCCAGCCATTGCCCAAAAACAGCAAGGATTACGACAAGGACTATGATCATCGCGCCAACAGCGGCCAAACGGTCACGGCCCAGGGTCTGTTTAAGTAGTTTGATCGGTTTGAGGGTGGCCTGTTCTCCGGCCGGCCCGGAACGGGTCGGGGCGGAGATTTGGGTCGTGGGGCTCATGACATGCTCACTCTGGGGTCGATTCGGGATTGCAGGATGTCCACCAGAAGGTTGGCCAGCAGGTATGCTGTGGCGCCCATGAGCGTAATTGCTATGATGGCTGGGTAGTCCACTGCAAGCATGGAAGATGTAGCGAACTGCCCAATTCCTGGCCAGTTGAAGACAGCTTCGACGAAGAATGTTCCGGTCAGGGCGTAGGCGGCAGCCATTCCGGCGATAGACAGGACTGGTGGTAGAGCATTTTTCAGGGCCAGGCGCCAACGGATGGCGGTCTCCCTCAGACCGTAGGCCCTGGCGGTGAAGATGTAATCCTGGTTCATGACATCGAGCATGGCGGCCCTGGTCATTCGTGCAACGAGTCCGAGGGGATATGCGGCCAAGGTGAGGGCCGGCAGTATCACGTGCTGCAACCCATCGGTGAAGGCCACGCCGTTGCCGGTGATCATGCTGTCTAACAGGGGAAGCCCGGTCACGTGAGAGATGGGGTTGGAGTATTTGATGGAGTTGCTGAATTGCCCAGTGGCCGGAAGTATGCCCAGCCCCCCAACGAACAACAGTTGAAGGAGCAGTCCGAGCCAGAAGGCGGGCACGGAAATCCCTCCGATGGAGAGGAAACGGATTGCTCCGTCGATGAATCCGCCGGGACGGCGGGAGGCAACAACGCCCAAGATGACCCCTGCCGAAACAGCRAGAACCATGGCAAACCCGATGAGTTCCAATGTGGCTGGGAGGCGGGTGAACAGCTCATCCAACACGGGGCGTTTTGTGGCCAGAGACTGGCCCCAGTCCCCGGTGATCAGCTTTGCGACGTAGTCGAAGTACTGTTCGAGGATCGGACGGTTAAAGCCGAGGTGCTCCCGGACCCTGTCCAGCTCGGCTGGGGGCGCCTTCGGGCCGGCGTAGATGACGGCCGGGTCGCTGGGAACGATGCGGGCAAGGATGAAGACGATCGCGGTAAGCACGGCGAGAACCAGCACCGAGGTGATGAGCCGCCGGGCGACGAAACGCAACATGGTTCTCCTTTTCTTGATTGGTGTGGCGGGATGGGCGGGCAGGGCAAGGGCCCGGGCTTTGTTGGTGCAGCCCGGGCCCCTGCCTGCGTCGTATCGTTTAGGCGGCGCGTTTGATGGGGGCGAAGAAGGCCGTGAACGGGTAATTTTCGTTGTAGGGGGGAACTTCCAACCCGGCCGGAACGACTGAGACTGTGCGCGCATCGTAGAGGAATGCGGCAGGTGCTTCCCTATAGAGGAGGTCCATGGCTTCCTTATAAATGCCCTGGGCTGCGTCCCTGTCCGTTCCCGTCAAGGTTGCCGCCTTGTCAACCAAATTGTCGTACTCCGGGGACTTCCAATAGCTCAGGTTGAAGGATGGCTTTTCGCTGGAATGGAACAGCGTCGTGAGATTGTCGCTGCCGGCGTCGCTGTAAGTCGGCCAGTAGTTAAGTACAAAGATGTCCTGGGCGCTCTGAGGATCAGCCTTTGCGCTGTCCCATTGCTGGTTGAAAAGTTCGGCTTTCACGTCCAGCTTCACACCGATTTTGGCGAAGGCGTCCTTGATCAGCGGCACGAACCGTGCTTCCGCGGGATTCTCGGAGGCGTAGGTGAGTTTGAGGTTCATGCCGTCGGCATGACCAGCTGAGGCCAATAGTTGCTTGGCCTTTTCCAAGTCCTGGGAGTACTGCGGGACGTCCTGGCTGTAGGGGAAGATGCCGCTGGGAGCAGGGCCGTGGGACTGCGTGCCGTAGCCCTGCYCGCCGATGTCAATGATCTCTTTGTACGGAATCGCGTAGCTGAGCGCGCGGCGGACCTCCGGGTCGTTGAGTGGTGCGCGGCTCGTGTTAAACATGGCCAGGAAGTTGAACGGTGAGTTGAAGTCTTTCACCGTGAACTTCGGATCGCTGGCCAGGGTCTTGACGTTTTCCAAGGGAATGTTGGTCGCGTAGTCCACCTCACCTGCGGTCAGCATCTGCTGGGCCGTGACTGCATCCGGGGTGATAGAGATGTCGACAAAGTCGACGTGCGATGCAGCCTTTTTGTTCCAGTAGCCGTCGTACTTCTTCAGCACGACCTTAGAGCCGGGCTTGTAGGAGTCGATGGTGTAGGGGCCGGAGCCCGCGTCGATTCCGGCCTCGAAGTACTTGTCATTCTTGGCGGATGCGGCCAGGGCCTTCGGGGCAACGATCCAGGCGCCGTAGGTCGAGGAGGCGACGAGGTCCATCGGCGCAGCGTACTTCAGCTGCAGCGTGACAGTGGAGTCGTCCGGGGCGGTAACGCTCTCCACCGGTGCCCAGATGAAGGATGCGGCTGCATGGTCCCTGGCAGCGTCGATGCTGGCTTTGACCGCCGCGGCATTGATCGGCTCGCCGTCGTGGAAGGTGGCTCCGGAGCGGATCTTGAATGTCCAGGATTTTCCGTCGGCACTGGCGCTCCAGGACTCGGCTATTGCCGGGGAATACGCTTCTGCGGAACCTGCAGGGTTCTTCCAAAGCAGGGGTTCGTATATGTTGCCCATGTAGAGGGCTTCGGTGGAAAACGAACGAACCGGATCCCACGTAGTAATGGCTGCAGATGCGGCCACAGAGAAAACGTCGGGGCCGGAAGAAGCTTTGGGTGCGGCAGGACTGCATCCCGCCGCGCTAAGGGCAACGACGGCGGCTGTGGCCGTGACAAGCACAGTCCGAGCCGGGTGTGGAAATGAGAGTGCCAACAGAGACTCCTTGAAGAAGGGAGGAAAGTGTGACGAGTCTAACTAAGCGCGACTATGCCTGGGAAATGCCTATGATGAGTAAAACTCATACCTTGGAGGCATAGTGGACTTGAGGCACCTGACATATTTCCTGAGCATCGTTGATGAAGGATCAATCAATGCTGCGTCACGCTCTTTGAGGG
>NZ_JBFTNJ010000115.1:0-4743 GCF_056397425.1 Arthrobacter sp. 05N33_2 | reverse complement strand
GTCGAGGAGTGCCCGCACTCACGGGTCATTGTCCTCACGACGTTCGATCTCGACGAGTATGCCTTCGCGGCCCTCCGGGCCGGTGCCAGTGGTTTTCTGCTCAAGGATGTGGGGCCAGCTGAGTTGCTCGCTTCCCTTCGGGCCGTCGCCGGAGGAGACGCCGCCATTTCCTCCCGGGTCAGCCGCCGGATGCTGGACCTCTTCAGCCAAAGGCTTCCCTCCGGTCCCCCGGCCGCGGGTGATGAAGCGGTGGCATCACTGACACAGAGGGAACGGGAAATACTCTCGGCCATTGCGCTGGGACTCACAAACACCGAGATCGGGGAACGACTGACCGTGGCGGAATCAACAGTCAAAACCCACGTGGGCCGCATCCTCATGAAACTCGGGCTGCGCGACCGTGTGCACGCCGTCATCTTCGCCTACGAACATGGCCTGGCCAGCTACCGGCGGCCGAACTGACCGGTGGTCCGAGGGCGGGAAATGCACCTATAGGACGCAGCGGGACGGTCAGGCCTGGCTCAGCGCCTTGGCCTTGACGGCGTCGAATTCGGCCTGGGTCAGGGTGCCGGCGTCGAGGAGTTCCTTGGCCTTTGCGATTTCCTGGGAGGGGGACGCCTTGGCCACGGAGCGGATGTATTCCGTTGTTGCGGCTTCGGACTGCTGGGCACTGCGGGCCTGGCGCTCGGCCATGCTGCGGCCCCGCGCGATCAGGTACACGAGAACCGTGAGGAACGGCACAAAGACCAGGAAGATGATCCACACAGCCTTGAGCCAACCGCTGAGTTCGTGGTCCCGGAAAATATCCGAGATAACTGCAAACAGCGCGAAAAGATACGCGATGAACGCGAATGACCAAAAGAACAGCCAAATGAAGTTCCAGAATTGCTCCACGGGAGCCATCCTTCCGTTCTGAGGAGGCCCTGCTGGCATCCTTAAGCGCCAAACTAGCCCCCCCGGGCCGTGCCCCGTTAGGACCAAAGGGCCCGAATTCGGCGCGGGAGCGCCTCTCTGCGGGGTCACCAGAAGGAACTGTGGAGCAGGCGCGGGATGGCGGAACCGGAAGCGGCGGGCCTAGAAGAAGTGCAGCTCACTGGCCGCGTCCGGCGAGGGGTGCACCACGGGAGCCTGGCCAAGTTCGAGCAGGATGTCGTTAATGCTCAGCTGGCCGTCCAGCTGAGGATCCAGCTGCACCGGAACACCAGCCTCCGGAACGGCGTCGCTACTCATGCCACGATCATATGTGCGGACAGTCCCTGGGCCGGGGGGCCACGCCGACCGGGGTCACGGACAGGGGCACCCGACGCCACGCGGACCAGGGGCGTCATGCGCCGTCGTAGGCCTCCTGCAAGGCGGCGATGTCCAGCTTGCGCATGGCGAGCATTGCCTGCATGGCACGCCGGGCGCCGTCGGGGTCGGGGCCGGCGATCAGTTGTCCCAGCACGGCCGGCACAACCTGCCACGAGACCCCGTACCGGTCCTTGAGCCAGCCGCACTGGCTTTCCTGGCCGCCGTCGGTCAGGGCCGACCAGTACCGGTCCACTTCTTCCTGCGACGCGCAGTCGATCACAAAGGACACCGCCTCATTGAAAGTGAAGGCCGGACCCCCGTTCAATGCCGTGAAGGTCCGCCCGTCAAGCAGGAACTGAACGGTGATGGCCTGGCCGGCAGGCCCGGGACCGCCGTCGCCATACCGCGAGACATCGAGGATTTTGCCGCCGTCGAAGATGGAGACGTAGTACTCGGCGGCTTCCTCGGCCTGGCTGTCGAACCACAGGCAGGTGGTGATCTTTTCGCTCACAGCGCTCCCCTTGCGTTTGCCGCGCCGCCGGCAGACTCCGGCGGCGATCAGCGGCATGGGGCCGAGCCTAGCCCGGAGGTGACTTCACACACAACGGTCCCCGCCCGGAGCCCATCCTGACGGGACTAGGCTTGGATGTATGCCTTCTCCAACCCCCAAACTCCCCCGCCCGTCCGCCCAGGACGCTCCCCATTCCGGCCTCCGGCCCGCGCAGACAGCAGCCCTGGCAGCATGCGCGGATGCACTCCTGATTCTGCTGTTCGCGGCGATCGGGCGCGACGCGCACCAGCGCGGGGAAATTATCACCGGCGTCTTTGCGACGGCGTGGCCGTTCCTGGCAGGCGCGGCACTGGCATGGCTGGCCCTGCGGCTGTGGCATGACCCCCTGCGGGTGTGGCCCGCCGGCGTCGCTGTCTGGCTCGGAACCGTCGGCGTGGGGATGATCCTGCGGGCCCTCACCGGGCAGACGGTGGTGCTGCCCTTCATCATCGTGGCCCTGCTGAGCCTGGCCGTTTTCCTCCTGGGCTACCGCCTTGTGGCCGCGGGCGTTCGGCGGCTGCGTTCACGCAGCCGCCAGGCCTAATGCACTAGGCTTGCAGAAGATGGCAGCGCCCGTGCAAGGGCCGCCGACAGGCCCGCAAACGGCGCAACCGATCCGGAAAGGTTCACACGTGGTCACCGCATTCGTCCTGATCAAGACAAACGCTTCACGCATCCCGGAGACCGCCGAGGAAATCTCCGCCATCGCCGGCATCAGCGAGGTCTATTCCGTAACGGGCGAGTGGGACCTGATCGCCATCGCCCGGGTCGCCAAGCACGAGGACCTGGCGGACGTCATCGCGGACAAGCTCTCGAAGGTTCCCGGCGTCGCGCACACCACAACGCAGATCGCATTCCGCGCTTACTCCCAGCACGACCTCGATGCGGCCTTTGCCCTCGGATTCGAGCAGTAGCGAACAACCGAATTACGAACAGCTCACATGAGACGGGCCCGGCAGAAATCTGCCGGGCCCGTCTCATGTGATCTTTAGGCTGTCTGCGACAGGGCGACCCACCTGTCCAGCACCGCGGCCGCGGCTCCGGATTCAATGGACTGCTCGGCGCGGTTGAACGCGGCGGCCATGCGCTCCGCCAGCGGACCCACGGCGTCGAGGTCGAACGCCACCAGCCCGGCCGCGGCGTTGAGCAGCGCCGCATCGCGGGCCGGCCCCGGCGCACCGCTGAGGACAGCCCGGACGACGGCGGCATTGGCCACCGCGTCCCCGCCGCGCAGTTCCTCCAGCGTGGCCGTCCGGATGCCCAGATCGCGCGGATCAAACATCGCTTCAGTTACCTCACCGTTGCGGATCTCCCACACCCGCGACGGGCCGGTGGTGGTGAGCTCATCCAGGCCGTCATTGCCGCGGAAAACCAGGCCGCGGCTGCCTCGCTTGGCCAGCACTCCGGCCACCAGCGGGGCCATYYGCTCATTGGCSACGCCCACCGCCGASGCCTGGACATGKGCSGGGTTGATCATKGGSCCCAGGAAGTTGAASGCCGTCGGMACGCCGAGTTCGCGGCGGGCGACGGCGGCATGCCGCATGGAGGGGTGGAAAACCTGGGCGAAGCAAAACGTGATTCCCGCCTCTTCGGCGTTGAGTGCCACGCGGGGAATGGGGAGATCAAGCCGGACGCCGAGGGCCTCCAGGACATCGGCGGATCCCGACGAGGACGACGACGCCCGGTTGCCGTGCTTGACCACCCGGGCACCCGCTCCCGCGGCGATAAGGGCGGCCATCGTGGAGATGTTGACAGTGTTCTGCTGGTCGCCGCCCGTGCCCACGATGTCCAGCTTCTCACCGGCAATGTCAATGGGGTTGGCGTTGGCGATCATCGCCTCCACCAGGCCGGCCAGCTCATCCACGGTCTCGCCCTTGGCACGCAGCGCCACCAGGAAACCCGCCACCTGGGCCGGCGTCGCCTCACCGGACATGATGGAATTCATGGCCCACTCAGTGCTCCCGGCTGTGAGGTCGGCGCCGCTGATGAGTGCGTTGATGAGCCGCGGCCAGGTGTTGCCTGCCGCCTGTGCAGATGCCTGTGAAGTCACCTCCCGATGCTATCGAGGTCGGCCCCGCAAAGACCAATGTGAACCCCGCCGGGAACTTTTCCGCGCGAATTCGCGTCTTTGTAGAAAAAGTCCTCCGAAAACGCGGTTTGCGTTGGGCAGGACGGACTTTTATAGACATAATGTCTATGTGACATCTGCGACCCATGCCCCCAGTACCCCGGCGCACCCGACGCTGAACCGCCCGAACATGGTTTCTGTTGGAACCGTTGTGTGGCTGTCCAGTGAGTTGATGTTCTTCGCCGGTCTCTTCGCCATGTACTTCACACTCCGTTCGACTTCCGGACTGATGTGGGCCGAAGAGACAGCCAAGCTCAACTTCCCGTTTGCGCTCGTTAACACGATCGTCCTCGTGGCAAGTTCCTTTACTTGCCAGATGGGCGTCTTCGCTGCCGAGCGGCTCCAGCCGCGCCGGACCGGCGGACGCTTCAGCTTCACCCAGTGGGGGATGAACGGATGGTTCATCCTGACGTTCCTCATGGGTGCCTTCTTCGTCGCCGGCCAGGCGACGGAGTACGCCATGCTCGTTTCCGAGCATGTCTCGCTGTCCTCCAACGCCTACGGTTCGGCSTTCTACATMACSACSGGCTTCCACGGCCTGCACGTYATCGGCGGYCTGRTTGCCTTCCTSCTCATCATGGGMCGSTCCTTCGCCGCSAAGAAGTTCGGACACTTTGAGGCAACTTCAGCGATCGTCACCTCGTACTACTGGCACTTCGTGGACGTCRTCTGGATTGGCCTCTTCCTGGTCATCTACGTCCTCAAGTAGTCAGCTTGACTCTTTTTCTACAAGAGGCAGAATTTCAAGAAGCGGCTCCCGGAGCCACCGCAGGAT
>NZ_JBFTNJ010000114.1:0-5132 GCF_056397425.1 Arthrobacter sp. 05N33_2 | reverse complement strand
ACGTACTTGTTGCCCTTGACCGTGGTTCCGGAGTCCAGCGTGTACGGACCGGAGCCGTCCGGCTTGGCGGCCAGGCTTGCCGTGTCCGCGGCCCCCGCCTTGCCAACGATCATGCCGAGGGTGGAGGTCAGGTTCTTCTCGAAGCCCGGCTGCGCCTTGGCGAACTTCAGCGACACCTGGGTGGGGCTGATGACGTCCACGGATGTCAGTTCCTGGGCGCCGCCCTTGGCGATGGCTGAGTACGCCGAAAGGGCGGGATCCGTGCGGCGGTCAAAGTTGGCCTTCACCAGTGCCGCGTCCAGCGTGGACCCGTCCGTGAACGTCACGCCCTGCTTGAGCGTCAGGGTCAGCACCGTGTTATCGGCGTTGTAGCTGAAACCGGTGGCCAGCCCCGGCCCCACGGAGCCGTCCGCCTTCAGGGTCATGAGGTTCTCGTAGAGGCCTTCGAAGAACTGACGCTGCGCGTCRGAGACCCGCAGCGGGTCGAATCCGAAGGACGCGCTGTCACTCTCGACGCCGATTGTCAGGGTGGTCTTATCCACGGTGGATGCCGCCTGGCCGGAGCCGCCGCAGGCGGTCACGGAGCTGAGCATCAGGACGCCGGCCAGAACGGCCGCGCTCCGTCGGGCGGTGGGGTTCAGAAGTTTCATGTAGTGCGCCTTCGCATTCGTTCCAAAACAACGGGGGTTTTCGGCATCTGGTGGTGGTCGGGACTGGAGCGGACCGGCCGGACGGTGGCCGTCCGGCACCGGTGCGTTCCGGGCCCTTCCGCCAGATGCGGTCGGGTGGACCGGCTCCATCAAGAGTCGTAGGCGGACGCAATGACGTCACACGAGAATTTCATTGGTTGGAACACTATTGTGGTGAACGTCACTGGCGACGAAGAAGGAACGATGACGAATGACAGCACCCGCGGATACGCATTCCCCCGCTGAAAACCCGCCCGCCGCGCGCGGCAAGCGGCCCAAGCAGGGCGAACCGGTGATCGACCGGGCCCTGAGCCTCCTCGCTGTCTTCACGGACCGCCGCCGGGCGCTGACCCTGTCAGAGATGGCCCGTTATGCGCAGATGCCCGCCCCGACGGCGTTGCGCCTCATTGCCCGGCTGGTCGCCTGGGGCGCTCTGGAACGGCTCGACGACGGACGCTACGTTGTGGGCGTCCGGCTGTGGGAAATAGCGTCCCTCTCCCCGAGGGGCCACGGGATCCGCGAAATCGCGTTGCCCTACCTTGAGGACCTCTTCGAGGTGACRCGCCATCACGTGTTGCTGGCCGTGCGGGATAAGGACCAGGCCGTCCTGATCGAACGGCTTTCCTCCAAGCAGGCCACGGAAGTCGCCTACCGGGTGGGCGGCCGGCTCCCCCTGCGCTCCACGGCCGTCGGCCTGGTCCTGATGGCCGGCGCGGACGCGGCATTCCAGGAAAAGATACTCAAGGAACCCGCGGAAACTGAACCGGGCGTGGCTCCCATGCCGGAAGGCCAGCTGCGGCGCACCCTGTCCGACGTCCACCGGACGGGGATAGCCATGATCCGCCGGTCCGCGCCGTCGCTGACTGTTTCCGTGGCGGCGCCCGTCTTTGATGCCCAGGGCACAGTGGTGGCCGCACTGTCGATCGTTGTACCGGACGGGACCACCCCGCCCAATGTCCTGGCTCCGGCGGTGATGGCCACCGCGAGGGCAGTCTCACGAAACCTTGGCTACCGGACTGCCCTGGCCGAGGACGTCCGGACCCTGTCGGACGGCTGACCGCGGAGCTGCCCACCGCCGGCCCTTCCAACCAGTGGAAAGGCCGGCGCGGCGTCGGGATGAAGGGTCATAATGTTGAACCTGCGGGGCGCCCGGCTCCCCGGACCGCCGCCTGCTTCCGCGAGCCCTTGACACGCCCGGTGGCGGCGTCTAGGACTGGCCTTGTCCAGTCCAATCCACCAGCCTAGGAGTTGTTATGGCCACCACGCCCTACGGAATCGTGCACTTCTTTCCGGGAGGCACCAAGGAACAATACGAGGCGTCGCTTGCAGCCGTCCATCCAGGCGCGGGGCTCCTGCCCGAGGGGCAGATCTTCCACGCCGGCGGGGCATCCGAGGGGGGCTGGACGGTCTTGGCAGTCCACGAATCGAAAGAAAGCTGGGAAAAATTCCGGGACACGATCCTCCTGCCCCGGATGCAGGCGGGTATTGAGGGCGGCTTCGCCGCTCCGCCCGACGAGACGGTGATCGACCTCTACAAGGTTCTGCCCTAGCAGCACGTAACCCACACAGCCACTTCAATCGCGCCCGTACCAGTCGAGTACGCGCAACGCACGAAGGGTGTTCCACCGGCTGGACCGGCCGTCACCGGCATCAACCGGGAAATGGACGATCCCGGGATGCGTGTTTTCGAGCAGCCAGGTCCCGTCCGGCTGTTCCTTTGACCGGAGCACCTCCACGGCTTCGGCCAGGCGCGGGTCCGGGGGCTCTCCGGTCGAACGGAAGTACTCCAGGGCACGGAGCACGTCGTAGTGCCAGCGGGTCGGAAAGGAGAACGTCAGCCAAGCCGGGTCTATGACCGCGCCGGTGCTCTTGCGTCGGAACAGGCCCCGCTCCAGCAGATACTCCTCGCCCCGGCGCCGCGCGTCCACGGACTGCGCCGAGCCGCCCGTGACCCGTTCGTGGGCCAGGAGGCCCTCGAGGACGTTGATCGTCGTGGCGGCCGAGGACACCACGGCGCCGGACTCCGCCCAACAGTTCCACCCGCCGTCGTCCAGTTGCCCGCTGACAAGCCGGGAGACGACGCCGTCGACGTCCTGATCGAAGTACGAGCCGAGCGCCACTGTCATTCCGTTGATGCACGGCTCCACCTCGCCTTGGAAATACGGCTGGCCGCCCTCCTCCCAGCGGCAGTTGTCCCTGACCAGCGCTATGGTCTGGCGCATCTGCTCACTTCGCGGGTCGATCCCGAAGTCACGCAGCAGGAGCAAGCTGTACGTTGTGGCGGTCCAGGGCTGGGGGACGCGGTCCCAACCTGTGTCACCGCCGGCATCATCCGCACCGCCGCCCTCGGGACCGCCGTCGGGGCGGCCTCCGTCGGGGCGGTCGCCCTGGGCGGGGAAATATGCGCCATGCGCCCATTGGCCGTCCTCGTCCCGCAATGCCAGCAGGCGGCCACCCCAGCCTTCGGTCGCTACCCGCGCGCGCTCTGCGGTAACGACCTCGGGCGCGGCGTTGCTGAGATCCTGCAACACCTGCCATCGAAGGGAAGGATCTGAATCCATCAGCCAGTCCAGGACGGTCATACGCCGATGGTAGCGCTCCCGGCTCGCTGGCATCGGGTGCGCACCGTCGAGTGGGCACGCGGCATCGCCCCGGACGTCCGTGGCCAGCGGGCCGGACGCTCAGGAAGCCTTCGGCCGGATCACCAGGACAGGGCACGGGGAGTGGCTGGCCACCTGGGCGGAGACCGATCCGATGTGCAGCCCGGCGAAACCGCCGTGGCCGCGGGAGCCGACGATCACCAGGTCGGCTTCCCGTGCGGCCTCAAGTATTGCCGACGCCGCTGAGTCGTTTTTGATGGACCGGGTCACGACATTGACACCCACTGCGGATTTCGCCGCCTCGGCGCCCAGCGCTTCAGCCTGCTGCTCCGGGGAGTCCTCCGCCACGATTTCGCCTGCCGCGGTTTCCAGCATCGCCGGATACCACGCCATTGGCGCCTTGTTCCAGACAGTCAGGACCCGGAGCTCCGCACTGCGGTACCGGGCCTCTTCAACACCCCACGCCAGGGCCTCGTGGGATTGCTTCGAGCCGTCAAATCCGATCACGATCACAAAGGGATCAACTTTTTTCATGGTTCCAGACTTTCACTGCCGGTTTGCGGCGCCTAGGGGCCTCTGACCCAATCCGGGTCCGGTGCCTCGCCGCGAAGCCCATCAAGGCCGCCGCGGGGTTCAGACGATGCCACGCTTGGCGGCCGTCTTGAGCGCGTCGCGCCTGCTTACCGCCCCGAGCTTGCGGTAAATGGACCGTTCGTGGGTCTTGACCGTGTTCACGGAAATGTACAACGCCTCGGCAATTTCAGCAGCGGTCATGATCGAGCGCATGTAGGAAAGGACTTCGCGTTCGCGCTCGGTCAGGTTCCAGTAGGACTGTGCCCGAAGGCGGGTCTCACCCTGTGCCTCGCGTGCCATCAGCGCTGCGATGAACGACTCGTGCGCGGTGCCCCACACAGCGTGCTCCACGAGCAGATCCGCCAATTCCTCTCTCCGTTCGGCGAAAGGACGCAAGACGGTTTCAGGCTCGGCACGAAGGACAGCATGTTCAATCCGCTCGTGTGCCGCCGCGGCATCTCCGGCTCCATGGGCCATGATCGCCTCGGTCAGGCTCAGGCAGGTGTCGATATATGAGCTGCCGCGGCGTTCGGCCAGTGATTCGGCACAGCGTTGCGAAGCGGCGGTGTCACCTTCGCGGCGCAGCAACTCCGCCAGCAGCGTATCCGCCAATGCGCCGTGCCCCCCGGCCCCGAGTGGTTGGACGGTCCGCAAAGCTCCGTCCCGGTCGCCCCTGGCTTCGGCAATTTTCGCCACCGCGATGGTCTCCAGGGCATTCCATGACACGGCGTACCGTCCCCGCCCGTGAAAGGACTCCAGCGCCGCACCGGAGTCGGCCAGGCGGACCAGGTCGCCGGCGGCGCAATCAACCAGGACCCGATAGATGGCGCTGAGCGGACCGGTCGGGAACAGCTCGCTGCCCAATCGCTGCGCTTTGGTAAGACAGGTCCGCGCAGCCTTCAGATCATCATTCCAGTAGCACGCGATGCCACGGGCCAGCCAGGCCGGAGCCATCCGCTGCCGCGAATTCCAACACAGCGCCTCTCCCCGGTCCAACGCCGCCGTGCCAAGTTCGTCGGCGCTCACGAGGTCACCGGCGATAGCGTGAGCCAACGCGAGCTCGGCCTGGGCGCAGATTTCCACGGCCTCCAGCTGTTCAGGGTTGCCTGTGGCCGCCGTTGCCTGGAGCAGCGCCGTGCCAAGTTCGCCGGTGCGGTGCAGCCGGAACTCTGCCTGGGCCAGCAGGAAGAGTCCTGTCGAGAAGGAGCTGGAGCGGCCATCTCCTGAAATGTCCGTCGTCGACCGGCTGTCGTCCGTCTCGGTGTGCGGG
>NZ_JBFTNJ010000113.1:0-5504 GCF_056397425.1 Arthrobacter sp. 05N33_2 | reverse complement strand
GTTTCTGGGGAAGGTACGGGGTCAGACGGCCCGTGAACGCCGCCTCGGACCGCAGGCTCCCGGCAAATAGGAAAGCCCCTCGACTGAGGGGCTTTCGCGGGTAAAACAGTGGGTTGGTGGTGTTTGTCAGCGGTGATGTGCGCCCCCTTCCCGGACTTCGTGTCCGTCTGCCTGCATTCGATACCGAAAGATTTTAATAGCTGATCCGCGGATCGTCCAGCCGCAGTGGGGCGTGTCTTCCGGCGCGGGATTRCCGCCCAGCTTCGGGGCCTCCCGGGCAGGAGTTCTTCGCTCAGGTGGTTTAGCGGAGGCCAGTGCCTGCCGAACGGTTCTTCGGGAGACCCGGTACTCCCGGGCAAGGCAGCGGATGGATAAGCCCTTACCCCTGGCATCCCGGCGGATCCTCGCGAATAGCTCCACTCTCGACTCCAGCACTGCCTTCCACCGTTGGGAAAAGCTCTGATGGAATCAACTTTGGGTGGGCGCAACTGAAACTGCGATTCATCAACCRGCGAGCCGCGAAGTGGGCCCAACTCAGACTGCAAAACCGATCCCCACTCAAACTGCCATAATCACCGCCGTCTAAGCAGCCCGGCTGGTGCCGAACCGGGAAAAGAGAAGGTGTGCACAATGTGCACACCCGCGGCTTCGGATCGGGTCGTATATCGGCCGGACCGGGCCGGATCACGGAGGATTTCGGGGGAGTGGCGGAAATTCAGGGGCGGGAACCCGGTTCGAGTCCCACCTCGGGCACAGTATTTCCCTGTCCAGGGGCTTGTGGGCCTCTGAATGTGTACAAATATCTTTTTATGGGCCCCTGCGGGGGCCCATTTTTGTTGGTGGCGGCTGGTCTGGCGGCTCCTTTTCTTGGCTTGGACAGCGCTGTTGCTGCTTACGCGTTCATGGCCGGGAGCGCCTGGAACGGCCTGACTTGCTGCGACTTGGGATCACTCGGGCCTCCTTCCTTGCTGTTTGTGCCGGACGTGGTTGGCCTTGTACCTGTTCATCTCCCGGAGTTGTGGTGATGACATGACCTGCGGGAAGTTTCTGGGAGATTGTCTGGTCCTCGATTCGTTCCTTTTCTTGGCCGGGGAGAGGTGAGCGGGCGTTTGTGCGGCAAAGGTTGTGTGGACATTGTCCACGCCGATGTAACGTGATGCCGTAGAACACCGGTGACCTCCTGCCCTGGTCCAGGCGAGAGCCGGAAAGGAGAAGCGATGAACACCCCTCCATACCTGCGCTGGGACGAATCAGGCCAGCAGCAGCTCCTCGCCCGGGCTGAAGCGCTGCTCCAGCGGCGAAGCCGGTGCCTGCTCGGAATTGCCGGGGCGCCCGGGGCCGGAAAATCCACCATCTGCGAATGGCTGCTGGAGCGCCTGCTCACCGACCATCCCCGGCAGGTCGCCCTGGTCCCTATGGACGGATATCACCTGGCGCAGTCGCTGCTCGTGGCCCGCGGGCTTGAGCACCGCAAGGGCGCTCCGGACACCTTCGACGGTGCCGGCTTCGTCGCGTTGCTCCGCCGGCTGCGCTCAGATATCTCGCGGGAGGTCTTCGCTCCGGTCTTCCGCCGCGAAGTCAACGACGCGATCGCCGGGGCCATCGCCGTCCCGCCGGAAACACGCCTGATCATCACCGAGGGCAACTACCTGCTCTTGGACGAGGCCCCATGGAACGAGGTCGCATCCCTCCTGGATGAAACCTGGTTCGTCGAACTCGAACAGGGCGAACGCCTGCGCCGGCTCACCGCCCGGCACCTGAGGTTCGACAAGGACCCCGCCATCGCCGAATGGCGTGCAACCGGCAATGACGAACGCAATGCCCGCCTGGTAGCAGCAGGAAGCCAGCGGAGCACACTCGTCATCGAGCACACACCCGCGACCGTCCCGGCGCCCGGCCAAGAATAACCGGCCAGAAACCGAGCCGCCGGCTTCACGGCGCCCCGGCATTATTCCCTGCCTGGGACACAAGTGCCCGACGAGGCTCATCGATAGTGTTCACGTAACCTGCCGTCGTAGCCGCTTCTGAGTGGCGGCTCGCCATAAACTCCGATATCGGCGTTGGAATCAGTTGAGTGCAGCCGATCTGCGGCCACGAGCAGAATCACCGAGACCCGAGGTCAAATCGACGGGTTTGCCTTCATCGGTCCATAGCGGTCCCGGACCGTAGTCCGTCCAGAACTCCAGTCGCGTCATGATCCGAGTATCTCCCTGCGGCGACCGGCCTTTGGGATCARCCGCCTCCACGCAACGGCTGATCCCAACGCTACGCCTTTGGTATGGCCAGGGTCGCTGCCCAGCGCTGGCCCACAGCCGATTCGATGCCTACCGAATAGGACTTGAGGTGGCTGACCTCGAATTGGTTTTCCGAAGGAACCACATCGTTTTGATTGCAGGGCAGCGGGAACTTACCTACGCCATCGACGTTTATGAGTAATTCCCCCGGGCCAAAGCACGTCAGATATACCTTGATGAACTTCGATTCCACGCTGAATTGACCAAGGCTCATCGTTGCAGTCTGGTTGTCCAGCGATCCGACCACTTTTTCGCCGCTGGGAACGTGGTGGTTCACGGTCGTCGGAGAAGTTACTGACTCGGGCGGCGTGCTCGACGGACTTGCCGTAGCTGTGGCAGTACCGGGGGGCAGCGGCGGCACGGCGTCGCATCCCACCAGGGCAAGGCACACTGCAGCAAGCCCGGCCCCGGCCAGCATCATCCCCGCTGATCTATCAGCCATTCCAAGTCTTCCACCCGATGCTGGTGGGAGCATCCAGCGTCCCCGTCCCAATAGTCGAACTAACGCAATTGGTGTTGTATTTCCAAGTGCGGATGTTTACCTTCCATTTGCTGGTTCCGATTTGCGCGTAGCCGGTCCGCAAAGCCGGCACGGTGTATTGGACCGACATTGAGGTCGTATAGGAAGCGGAGGCCGTGATGCCGCCGGACACCTGTGCCTTAGCAGTCGCGATTCCACCGCTCACGCCGCCTTCAATATAACCGCCCACTGTCGCTCCTATCGTGCCAGACAAGGTATTCGTAAACGTGACAGTGTTCGCATAGCTCGTCCCGTTAATGGCGTGGTACACCGGGCCGATGGCCTGATAGTAGTTTTGCTTGGACGTGACCGTCTTGTAGACCGTCGAGCTGTCACATAGCCCCTGTGGACTAACCACCCCCCCTGTGTCCGGGGCAGCCTGGGCCGGAGATGCAAGGGTCATCAGCCCCGTTACGAGAATGCCAGCTAGTGTCGCACCAAGAAGCTTCTTCAATTGAATCCCCCAATTTCAGTACTCCGCTAGCTGACATCAGGGCGCACAGCGAAGTGAAGTGAAATAGTCCCCCAATGATCGCTGGGCTGAAGCGTCGCTGCCCCGACCAGCTGATGGCCCGACTCTATGGGACCGCGACTGCAGCAGCAATATGTAAAACAAATTGAATTATTACAGTCTGGTAAAGACATTCAGGCCGGCGCCACACCGGAAATGAAGTTTGCCTGCACGGTTCCGTTTGGCAGGCTTGGGGTCAATCAGGCCAGGCCTCAGTAAATGGACAGTAATGGCACTCCATAGCTCAAGGGGCTGCCGGCTTAGCTTTGGCCTGTCCCGACTCGGAAGATGCATTCACTCAGGTCGCTGTGGAGGACGTGGAACTGTCCACCGTTGCCGTTGACCGTTCCGTCCGTCACGTAAAACCCCCGTCCGGCGTCCGGGCCTCTGGTAGCTCTGTCGATGACGGCGATCAGATGCCGGCCAAGATGTCCCTTCGGCCCCAGGACGGTGATCTCCTCGAGTTCTTCTGCCGTCAGTCCTGCCAGCACCGCACTAATTTCAGCCACGCCCTCCGGGTTACCCATGCCCGTGTTGGCCTGAATGCACAGGCTAGGGCACGTGGACCACCGCAGCAAGGATAGGGGGTTCTCCTCCTCTGCTGCGGCGATGGTGCGCTGTTCCAGTTCGCGCATTCTGGCAAGCTGCTCGCCGATTCGGCTGGCTACCATCAGGCCGGTACGCATCGCCCCGTCCACGGCATCTTCCATTCCGTCTGCTTCGCCCCCGGACCACGCTGGTCCGGGGCGTTTCCATGTGATCGAAAGGCAGCCGGGCAGGTACCGTCGCGTCCCTTGAAGGCATCGTGGCCAATTGGTGCAACGCTCTGGACCATGCGGCGGCAGCGCTGAATGACGTGGCGTCCCCGGCTGTGATGCGGGTGTGAGGCAGGGAAGGTGTTCCAACCAGTGAAAGTCCAGGTGGGACTGCAAGGCGGGACATCCTAGGGTTGAAATTCCTCTACTCCCGCAGACCGGGTAGTCAATGCCAGCAACGGACGGAGCCCCATTGGTTGACACTGCAGTCGAGCAGGTTCGGCAAGTAGCATCTCCCGCAGCCATCACACCGGTCATTCCGGGTTTCCACCCTGACCCCACAGTCTGTCGGGTCGGCTTCGACTATTTCCTGGCAACGTCGAGCTTTGAGTACTTCCCCGGAGCGCCGATTTTCCACAGCCGGGACCTCGTAACTTGGGATCAGCTCGGGAACATCCTAACCCGGCGGAGCCAGTTCGCTGTTGGGGACGGGCGTCCTTCAGGCGGGATCTTCGGCTCAACGCTCAGGCATCACAACGGTGAATTCTGGTTCGTCACCACGAACATGAGCGACTTCGGTGGCGGTCATTTGCTGTTGCGGTCCAAGGAGGCTGCCGGCCCGTGGAGCGACCCGGTACAGATACCGGGAACGCTGGGCATCGACCCGGATATCGCGTGGGACAGCGACGGAAGTTGTTACCTCACCTGGGTGGGGTTCGGCCCCGGCGAGCATGAGTCCGGTATCGTCCAGGCGAGGCTGGATCCCGACGCTGGCCGCCTCTTGGAATCTCCCAGGAAGGTGTGGCAGGGAACAGGGTTGGCCTACCCGGAGGGGCCGCACCTGTATGAGGCGGGCGGCTGCTGGTATCTGGTTTTGGCCGAAGGCGGCACGGAACGCGGTCATGCCGTCTCTGTCAGCCGTGGCAGCAGTCCCGCAGGTCCTTTCGAACCGCATCCGAACAACCCCATCCTCAGTCATCGCAGCATGGCGGCGCCCGTCCAGAGTGTCGGCCACGCGGACCTGGTCGAAACGGTCGATGGTGATTGGGCCGCGGTCTATCTCGGTGTTCGTCCCCGAGGCGTTGTTCCTGGCTTTCACGTCCTGGGTCGAGAAACTTATGTTGCGGGTATCTCCTGGGACCAGGGTTGGCCGCGGTTCGATGAGGACCGTTATCAGGTTCCCGTCGTCGGGTCTTCGTATATTGATGATTTCTCCTCCGACAGCCTTCACCCGCGGTGGATTTCACCCGGCCAGGACCCCGCTTCGTTTACGGCCGCAACCCCCGAAGGTCTCCTTATCGGGCAGAGCCAGACGGGCAGCGTTCCCATCTTGGCAACCAGGGTCCTCGGACACGTTTGGGCTGCACGCGCGTCGGTTCTTCTCTCGGGTGACGAGGCGGTCAGGTTCCTCCTGAGGATGGACG
>NZ_JBFTNJ010000112.1:0-5619 GCF_056397425.1 Arthrobacter sp. 05N33_2 | reverse complement strand
GTGTTCTTCTCTGACGGAACTGCAACATACACCATCGCCCGGGTATTCCCTTTGCCGGGAGACTGGCCGACCGGGTCCGGGCGCCCGGCGGAACGCCGGTTGGCGGAGAGGATGCCGATGGCTTCGCTGCGCCGGTCACGTTGGAGTCCATCGCCGATCAGGCCGGCGTAGAAGTTGGGTTTGACGGTGTTACGGGCAGCAGCGCAAGACCGGGGTGCCCCGGCATTGAGCTTGCCGGTCGCAGGCTCGATGGCGCAGTGGCCGGCCATCTGCACTCCGGGTGGCCCTGCCTGACCGCATGGCGGTAGGGGTGGCAGCGCGGGGTCCAGTCGGGGGGATCGATGTGCGTGGGTGCACCGGTGCATCCGGACCGGCAGTGCCCGCCGGTGTTGGGCGGAGAGTCTTGACTTACTCTCCCTCCGGCGAGACCCTGCAGGGATCCGGCAAGTTCCATCGACGAAGGACACCGCCATGCCCGCGGCAAACCACGAAAACGTCGGCGAGGACCTCTCACAGGTCGCTGAACTCGCTGCGCAGCTCCGGGTGGATTCCATCCGGTCCAGCACGTCCGCCGGATCCGGCCATCCGACGTCGAGCATGTCGGCCGCAGACTTGCTGGCTGTCCTGGTCAGCCGTCATCTGCGCTAYGACTGGGACAACCCGGRYCTGGACACGAACGATCACCTGATCTTCTCCAAAGGCCATGCCTCTCCCCTGCTGTATTCGGTCTTCAAGGCCGTCGGCGTCGTCTCCGATGATGAGCTCATGACCGGCTACCGCCGGTTCGGCCAGCGCCTGCAGGGACATCCGACGCCGGCACTGCYATGGGTAGATTTCGCGACGGGCTCGCTGGGGCAGGGACTTCCGGACGGCGTCGGAGTGGCCCTCGCCGGGAAATACCTGGATCGGCTCCCCTACCGGGTGTGGGTGCTGTGTGGCGACAGCGAAATGGCGGAAGGCTCCATTTGGGAAGCCCTGGACAAGGCCTCCCACTATGGCCTGACCAACCTGGTCACCGTCGTCGACGTAAACCGGCTGGGACAGCGGGGCGAGACCGAACTCGGCTGGGACATGGAGTCCTATGCCCGCCGGGTCCAGGCTTTCGGCGCCCAGGCCATCGTCATCGACGGCCACGATCTCAGCGCCATCGACGAGGCTTTTTCCACTGCGGCAGAAGCACCTGAAGGCAAGCCCGTTGTCATCCTCGCCAAGACCATCAAGGCCAAAGGCTTCGCCGAGATCGAAGACAGCCCGGATTGGCATGGAAAACCCTTACCGCCCGACATGGCCGAGAAGGCTATTGCAGAACTCGGCGGTCCAAGGACCCTGACATTGCGGGGCCCTCTTCCGGAAGAAGGGTCAAAGGCACGCATCGACGCTCCCGGCGCAACCTTCCCCAGCTACACAGTGGGCGAGAAGGTCGCTACGCGAAAGGCTTACGGCGACGCTTTGGCAGCACTCGGCGGCATCGATCCCGCCGTTGTTGCCCTGGACGGCGAGGTCAGCAATTCCACCCATGCGGACCAATTCGCGAAGGCATTTCCCGGCCGGTTCTTCGAGATGTACATCGCCGAGCAGCAGCTCATCGCCGCCGCCACGGGACTGAGCAGCCGGGGATATAAAGCCTTCGCCTCGACTTTCGCGGCCTTCCTCACCCGCGCCTACGACTTCATCCGCATGGGGTCCATCTCGAGCGCCGATCTTCGCCTGTGCGGTTCGCACTCCGGCGTCGAGATTGGCGCCGATGGTCCATCCCAGATGGCGCTGGAGGACCTGGCGATGTTCCGGGCCGTGCATGGTTCGACCGTCCTGTACCCTGCGGACGCGACCAGCACGGCCGCCCTGGTGCAGCGCATGGCGGAAACTTCCGGCATCAGCTATCTCCGGACCACCCGCGGCACCTACCCCGTCCTGTACAGCGCCTCCGAGCAGTTCCCGGTCGGCGGTTCCAAGCTCCTGCGGTCCTCCGGCAACGACGACGTTACCCTCGTCGGGGCAGGGGTCACCCTTCATGAAGCGCTTAAGGCAGCAGACATCCTCGACGCGGACGGAATCCGGGCCCGCGTCGTTGACTGTTACTCCCTCAAGCCCATAGACGCAGAAACACTGCTCACCGCCGCCGGCGAGACACAGGGCCGCGTCATCATCGCCGAAGACCACCGCATCGAGGGAGGCCTGGGATCAGCGGTCAAGGATGCCCTGCTCACGGCACCGCCGAGTGACCTGTCCATCACGCACCTCGCCGTGCACGGCATGCCCGGGTCCGGAACCGGGCAGGAGCTCCTCGCCTGGGCAGGCATCGACGCCGAACATATCGCCGAGGCCGCCCGGCGCCTGGTCGGGCCAAACGCGCGCCGGTCGTCATGGCGCGGCTCCCCGGGACCCACATAGACCCACGACAGGCCTCTCTCCCCGACTCTCGGCACCAAGCCGGGCGCGCGCGATGGCCTCATAGAACTCCTCACCAGGCGAGCCGACGGGCTTGCGAAACTGGGTTGCCTCCTCTACGAAGTAGGGATTAACGACGCCCAACCTGACACGGTGTTCGTTGCCGAGTTGTGGATATCCGAGAGCGCCCACCGGGCCTCCTTGAAACTGGACTCGGTCCGGAGCAGCATTGCCGAAGCGATGCCGCTGCTGTCAGGATCGATGAGCAGCCAGGGTTTCGAAGTCGTCGGATCTCCACTGCACGATTGAGGTTCCGCTTACGAATACCGCTTCCTAACCAAAACAACTCCCCCGTAAGCCGCTTCTCCACCGCGAGGAATCCGGAACAGTAATGGTCGCGCTATTGACTCGTCCTGAGGAGCCACAGCACACGGCCCTTCGGGCAGCCTTGTGAAGGCTTCCCAATACGCACGCCGCTAAAACGCCGGCACGGGATTTCGGTGCTCCTGGCGACGCGGCTGTTGTGATCGTTCAAGGGTGTCGCGAAGGATGGCGGGCCGCCGCTGGTGCGTGACTGMGGTGGTTGGCCCTAAGCGGCGGACCGCCCGGAATTTCCAGGTTCGATGACTCTGGGAACATGAGTTACCGGACGACTGTATTGGGGGATCCAGCCGCCCGGGCTCACTGCAAGGTTACTCCGTTTCGTCGGTGAATAGGGCGAAGATGGTCTGCCCAACGTCGCTACCGTGCAGCCCCAGCAGTTAGGCGTCGAAGTACGTCCGGACTGTCGGGTCTTGTGAAAGAGAGGCGACCACTGATGCGGCGATGTCCCGGAGTTTGACGTTTGTGCAAGGGCTGCCCCCTGCCGCAGCTTACGCGCCGCTGCCAAGTCCCGATCACTGTTGGGCCACGGACCATGGCAGCCCTGGCGCTTGGCAGACCCTGGATCTGCCTCGCCGTGCTAGGCCCGCCCCCAAAGTGTCCGTTGAGGGATCCCTCGACGGGCGCCTTGTGGGTGGCGAGTTCGGAGCCGTGGGGATCGGTTTTCGCGAATGCTCACGCTCCTTTTGCTGGCGTGAGCTGGATCAGCTTCGCGAGTTCGTACGCCGTGTGGCGGTCATCTTCGTTGGCGACGAAGACCCGACCGATCAGCAGGGCGGCGTGGTGGGGCACGTCGATCCGTGTCATGCCGTGTGGCGTATCCTCGCCATTTGGGTTCGCAGAGGAGGAAGTCGCCGATAGCGGTTCCAGTGGTGCGTTTGCCCACGTAGGCAAAGTTGGCGCCGCTGGTCGGGTCGGTGAACTGCACGCTGTAATAGCGTTGTTCCATCTCGGGCACGTGCAGCACTTGTGGTCCGGCGTTGACATCCAACCAGCCGCCAAAGTACAGGACGTCGTCGGTGCCGGTCGCGATGACACTGCCGGACAAAGCGGACTGAGACGGGCTCTCCGGCACGGCATAAATCGTGTTCACAGGGATCGGTCCGCCACCCAGCCCGCGCCGGACAAATATTCGTTTGAAGCCGCCCACTGTGATCCGCGGCCAGAAGTAGATGAAGACGAACGTACCGATCACCCAGATGGCCACAGTTGTCGCCACCAGCAGAATGATCGAGCCCAAGCCGCCGGCCGCGATTCGCCGGTAGGTGACCCACGCGAAGATTGCCAGGATGGCGATCGTCACCGGAGTGGCGTATTTCAGGATCAGGCGATTCATGACTGCACCTGGACGAGCGGCGGAACCTCGTACCCGCCGTCTACGATGGCCGGTCCGGGTAGATAGGCGCGGAGCATGAGCTTGAACCGGCCGGGCGGTGTCGCTACCCAGTTCTGCGCCGCACCCGATGGCTGATTCGGTTGGAGCAGAATGTCGACTGAGCCGTCGGCGTTCGTCACGAGACCAGAGTGGTCGTTCACGCTTGCCCGCCCGGTTGGGGCGTTGACCATATAGCCGACGGTGTCCGTCGCGGTAAGCGACCAGAAGGCATCATTCGGTGGAAGCTGACCTACCGAGAAATGAAGGCGATACGCATGCTCCCCACTGAGACGCTTCCCCGCGTCATCGCTGGTCGTTGTCCAGTAGGCGGCCTCTTCGAACACGTTGACAACCGGGAGCGCCTTCTGCAAGGCCGCACGAACGAGTAGTCCGTTGCCTGGATGGCCAGCATTGCGAATCGCGCTCCAGCCATTGACGGTCTTCGTCTCCGTCTTCGCCACGGCGTTCAAGACCAGGACGGTGGTCAGGTACGCGAAGGTTAGGCCCATGATCAGACCCTGCACTATGCCGGAACCCGCGACCCAGGCAAGGAAGCCGCTCACGATGACATCCGCATCACAGCACGACAACGGTAACCACCGCGTCGACGATGACGCCAATGGTCCGCCCACCCTCCAACGAACTGGGATGCCAGCCCGGGTTGGACTCGTTTGGTCGGAACCAAGGCTTCCGCGCTTTAACATCCATGAGTGAAACCTAGCCTGATTCCCACCGCATGAGAGACCAAAGGGCCAGGGCTACGCACGCGTCGTTAGGGCCTCCAGCAACCATGCGACCCGCGCCCGTTAGCCGGTCCCCCACCGCGACACCGTCCGCCCGCACTGGCGCTGCGAGAAATCAGATACAGATACTGGAAAATTGGATTCGCGCATGCCCCGCCCGCAAAACTGTCGCGCTCAGGTTGGACAATCGCGACAGTTGCACCCCTGCCCGCGCAGATCATCGGGCTACGCCCGGATCTCCACCATCGAACAGGACCTGACAGCGCCACGCAATGCGCTTTTTGGCTGGGTGTCCCCAGGGGGCCCGATCTATTTCGACAATGGCTGACCGACAGGAAAAAGAAACGGCCAGGACCAAGCGAAAGCCGTGGCGGCTGTTCGAGCCGGCGACGCCCCTTGTCGTCACCAAACGCGATAGGTTGGCCCGGCTCCTGCCCGCTGCTCGAGAACATTGCCGAGGACACAACGAAAATTTCCCAGGAGTTCTGGCTGCCGACAGGGATGACCATAGAGTTTTTGATCCCGAAGTCGCAGCAGGTCATGCAGTTCCAAGCGCTCCCGGCCATGAAGGTGTACACAGCAACACCGCTGTCCAAGTCAAGAGAAGGAGCCGCCAGACAGCAACGGAAACCAACAAAAATGGGCCCCCGCAGGGGCCCATAAAAGGAGATTTGTACACATTCAGAGGCTCACAAGCCCCTGAACAGGGAAAACACGTGCCCGAGGTGGGAC
>NZ_JBFTNJ010000111.1:0-5622 GCF_056397425.1 Arthrobacter sp. 05N33_2 | reverse complement strand
GTACATGCTCCCATGAGGAGCAGTACCTTTATGGAAGTAGTGAGCCAATGGAAGTAGTGAGCCAGGGAGTTTGGTGGAGGCTCGTTGCGCCACGAAGCGTGCCCGTAAGCCGATCCCTCAGCGGGCGCTGCGATAAGACCCGGCGCTATGGCAGGAACGGCTGCGGGTGCCAGAAGCCACCCCAGCTGCCGCATGGATCCCGCGTGCCAGGCACGAACCCGGGGAAGCCAATGATCGTGATACATCGCCGCCGGTGGGTGTGCCACGGCTAGTCTAGGGGTTCACAATTCTTGGGGGATTGAATGGCTCGGACACACAACGCACCGGTTTTTCTCGCCGGGGTGATCCTCGTGTCCGTCGGCTGGATACTCTTCGGCCCG
The DNA here is from genome assembly GCF_056397425.1 of Arthrobacter sp. 05N33_2. Taxonomy (NCBI): domain Bacteria; kingdom Bacillati; phylum Actinomycetota; class Actinomycetes; order Micrococcales; family Micrococcaceae; genus Arthrobacter; species Arthrobacter sp. 05N33_2. Next base: position 5,242 of record NZ_JBFTNJ010000111.1, on the reverse strand, counting down.
ACGAGTATGCTCGCGGCAGCTTCCGATCGACCCGTCTCCCCCAGTCACCCAAATGCGGGGTTGTAGGCTCAGAACATGTCAGCTCATTGGGGGATGCAGACTCAGCGCGGAAGAGTACTGCTTGTTTTGACCGGACTCGTCCTTGCGCTGGCGGGTTGTACGTACAGTGATCCGCCTGAGCAGACAGTTAGCTCATCGTCCGAAGGGGCAACGGTGCCGCCCCGGTCATTTGAAGAAAACGTTGGTGACGTGGCCCGTTTGCTTGGTGCATCCGTAACGGCCGCTGGTATGCCAACGGAAGCAGAGCCTGCCGGGAAATTGGTCACTGTTCTTGCTCCCGGGGACTATGTCGTCACGGCCGCGTGTGCCGGCGGCTACTTCGCCAAACTGACGATCGTTGAGGGCGATGGGCTTCCGCTGTCAACAGACGGTGACTGCGACGCCACATTCCAGCGGTTCCTCAGGCACGCGGGCGGTCCCATCACGATCAGCGCGATCCCGTCGACCGGCGGGCCCGCAGTCGCCGGGGTTGCGATAGGGCCCAACACTGACCCCATGGCTTCAGCGCAAGCGGACATGGGCGAATGGTCATCAAAGCAGCTGAAACCCGCAGTGCCGGGAGAGCTGGCCGGCTCCGCTGCTTCGAATTCCCCGACCAGCTTCGGAATGTCCGCCAAATCCGGCACTTACGAATTGCAGTTCTTGTGTGAAGGACCCTCCGGGACCGAACTGTCGGTGGCCAGCTGGTCCGGTGTCGAAGTCGTCGCCCCGGTGCAGGTCCATTGCAATGGGAACATCTTCAAAACGACAGTGCAGCTGGAAGCAGGCGCCGACAGAGTCGATTTCAAGATGAATCCAGGAAGCGGTGGCTCGGAGACCCGATACGCCTTCAGGCTCGTTCCGCCCACGTAGCCTCTCCTGTCCGGACGCGTCGACCTCGGCTCGGAGTCTTAGACGCGCTCATGTTGAACCGCCGTGTACGGACTGCGGTTCCCGGGTGGTTCCGCCGAACCCCACCGCGCTGCCGTGCGTTGGGCGAGCGTTCAGACGACCAGGGCGTCGCCTTGGCGCAGTTGTGTGCGGGCTCGACGAAGAGTCTCACCTTACCGGGATCTTCCTGGGCCCTGGGATGGTCAGGTGCCCTGGTAGTCGCCGGAGGCCTGCTCGGGAACTTCCCACTCCCCTTTGGGGGTCCGGAATCCACGCATGAATCCGAACATCAAGTCGGTCATTCCGGCCGGGTCACCGCCGCAACGGACGAAATCTTCCCGTCGGCGCCGGCCTAGCCACGTCGTGTGTCGGACGCCCAGAACCGTGACAAGGGTTGCACCGAACACTGCAGCGGTTAGAAAGATAGGCAATTCAGTGCTGAACCAGGAGGCCAGCAATCCCGCGGAAATTGCTCCAACCCCGATCCACAGAACGAACCCGGTGACTACTGCTCCGCGCAGCGATGCGTTACTGGGACGGTGGATTGGGATGAACTTGGCGGGGTCAACGGGCGTATAGCCGCGCCTGGAGCGGCGTCCGGTTTGTTCGGACATGAAGTTCGTATCCCCTAGATTGTCTGCGCTGACCGGGGACATCCCGACCATTACTCTCGAATCATATTCTGGACTCTGGCGCCAGTACCGATAATGGACCCCAGTGTCCCGGCTCACGCTAATAACTGATGAGCCCATTTAACCGCTCTTCACCACCGGACCTTGTTGCGGGAAGGCCCGGGCGTGGACCCGGGCCAGGACCTCGACTCCGAGGCCCCCGGCGGCCCCGCACGCCACGGCCGCGAGCAACAACCCGCCGGGTGGCCGGGAAAGCAGGAAGAATTCCTGCACGAGCGGGAGGTTGAGCGAGACCAGCAGGGAGGCGCTCATGGCCAACACCACGGCCAGGCGCGCCGCGTTGAGGGGGCGCGACACGGCCGATAGGATCCACAGTCCGACCATGGACAGCGTCAGCACAGAGGCGCTGCTGACTTGTTCGGACGTGGCCGCGCCGGCCAGCGGCGCGAATGCGTTCAGTGTGAGCAGGGAGGCCGTGACGATCAGTCCGGCAGGGACGGAGAACCATAGGGACCGGCGCAGGAATCCGGGCTGATAGCGGCGCGGGTTCGGCATGAGCGCCAAGAAGAAGGCCGGGATTCCGATCGTCAGGCCGTCCGTGAAGGATAGCTGGCGGGGAAGAAACGGAAACGTCCACTGCAGGAGCCCGAAGGTCACCGCGATGGCGGTCGCATAGACCGTTTTGCTGAGGAAGAGGCTGGAGACCCGCTCAATATTGGCGATGACCTGCCGGCCCTCAGCGAGGACTCCGGGAAGCCGGTCGAAGCGGCCGTCGAGCAACACCAGGCGCGCGACTGCCTTGGTGGCGGGCGCCGCGGAGTCCATGGCGATGCCAAGGTCGGCCGTCTTGAGCGCGAGGGCGTCGTTGACGCCGTCGCCGGTCATGGCCACAGTATGTCCCCGGCGCTGGAGCGCCTCGACCATCGCCCTCTTCTGGGCGGGCGTCACTCGGCCAAACACCGTGTTTGATTCCATCACCTCCTCCAGATGCAGCGGGTCCTCCGGCAGTGAGCGTGCGTCGAAGCCCTCCGTGACCTCCAGGCCAACCCTGCGGGCAATGGCGGCAACGGTGCGGGGATCGTCGCCGGAAATGATCTTCAACCCGACCCCTTCGGTCCGGAAGAACTTGAGGGTCTCCCGGGCATCGGAGCGCGGCTGTTCCCGGAAGGTCAGCAGCGCCACAGGGTGGAGCGACGCCGGCAGCTGCTCCGCCTTCCCATTGGCTGGCAACTGATCCGCGCCGGCCAGGAGCAGGGTCCGCAGCCCTGATGCGGCCAGTTCGCCGGCCTGGCGCAAGACGTCGCTCTGGCGCGGTACTGCGCCGTCGGGCGCCGAGATCGACGGCTTCAGACGTGCGGCTGCGTCGTCGCCCTGCACAAGCATCATTTCCGGTGCTCCGAGAATCCAGGTGCGCGCACCGCGGGCGCTCCCGTTGAAGCTGACTCCGCTCCACTTCCGGGCGGAGGAGAACGGCACGGACCGGACGGGTTGAAGGCCGCCATCATCCTCAAAGGCCGTGCTCAGGCAGCGTGCCGTGGCGTTTGCCTCGGGTTCGGCGCCAAACCATGCGAGGGCCTGCTCCCATCCCGGTTGCGGCGCCAGCGGGTGAACCGCGTCGAAGACCAGTCCTCCTTCTGTGAGGGTTCCGGTCTTGTCCATGCACAGTACGTCTACGCGTGCCAGTCCCTCGACAGCGGCGAGTTCCTGGATCAGTACGTTGTGTTTAGCCAGCCGGAGTCCGCCCACGGCGAAGGCCACGCTCGTCAGCAGCACTAGTCCCAGCGGGACGATCGCGATCATGCTGGCAATGAGTCCCACGAGTGCGGGGGTCCAGGCACCGGTGGAAATGGCGGTCTGCCAGCCGCCGCGCGCCTGGATCTCGCCGTTGAGCACGATGAGGGCAACGGGCAGCAGGATCCACGCGATCCAGCGCATTACACGGTTGAGGCTGTTGCGGATCTCGGAGTTCACCAGTGAGAAGCGTCGCGCGTCTGCCGTCAGCCGGCTCGCGAACGACGCCGCTCCGACCCGGACAACCTGGGCGTTGCCGTGGCCGGCCACGACGATCGATCCGGAGAGTACTTCCGTCCCCGCATCCTTACCCACCGGGTCCGCTTCGCCCGTGAGAAGCGATTCGTCCACCTCGAGGCCGGACGACTCCAGTACGGCAGCGTCGGCAGTGATCTGATCCCCGGCCCGCAACACCAGGAGGTCGTCTCTTACGACGTCGGCCGTGGCGATGTCGTGGATCTGACCCTCGCGCAAGACCCGCGCGAGCGGGGCGTTGAGGACAGCCAGCCGGTCCAAGGACTTTTTCGCCCTGTATTCCTCGACGACGCCGATCACGGCATTGCTGACAGCGGCGAGGCCGAACAGGGCATCCCGCCATTGCCCCAGGAACAACAGCAGCAGGAAGCTCGTGCCGACGATTGCGTTGAAGAGCGTGAAGACGTTGGCCCGGAAAATCTGCCACAGGCTCCGGCTAGTGGTGTCCGGCACGCGGTTGGTAAGCCCGCGCTCGACCCGCGTAGCCACCTCCCCCTGCGACAGCCCCTTGGCGGCCGGCCGGCGCCTGGCGGCCTTCCGGCCTTTGGCTGCCGGGGACGCACGCCGATGCAGAAAGGCTCGTCTCTTGCGCCGGCGGTATGCCTTCACCCTCCGATGGTATCCGCCGTAGCGCCACAATGTGACGCACTGCGATGCATACGCCGGTCCCCCACCGCGACACCATCCGCCCGCACTGGCGCGGCGAGAAAATCCGATACAGATACTGGAAGCCTGGAATCGCGCATACCCCGGCCGCAAAACTGTCCCGCTCAGGGTGGACAATCCCGACAGTTGCACCCGCGCAGATCCTTGGCTGCGTCCGGGTCTGCACCAACGGACAGGACCTGGCAACGCCGCGCAAGGCGCTTACGGGGCTGGGCGTCCCCCGAGGGCCTGACCAATGGTGACCACGGCGTGACCGGCAGAAACAAGGATCGCTGGGATTGAACGAAGCCCTGGCGGCTGTCCGGGCCGGCGACACCCTGGTTGGCGCCAAGAGAGGAACCGCCCGGCAGCAGCAACGGCCACCAACAAAAATGGGCCCCCGCAAGGGCCCATAAAGGAGATTTGTACACAGTCAGACGCTCACAAGCCTCTGAACAGGGAAAACACGTGCCCGAGGTGGGACTCGAACTGCATTCGCTCCCCCAGAGACATTGAGCTCCCCCCGAGACATAAGGAATCCGCGCAGTGAGGTCCGCGATCGACTCTGAGGCGACTCAACGCTGCCATGCCAGCGCGAACATCACAGCCGTGAGGTCCGGCGTCCTGGCCCGACGTACTCACACGCGTATACCCGAGATGTCCCGCCCGGCTATTGTGCCTCAGAAACCCCCGGCCAGCACCCGCCTGAGACGATTTGCGGTGAGACATATTTCCACGGCACGACACGACACGAGGCGGGCCAGCACGCTGTCGGTTCCTTCAATCCTCCAGACACGACGAGGTGTCTTGAAGGGTGTTGTTTGCCAAGTCAGCAGCGGATACGGTCGCTGCCGTGTTTCTCACTGGCGGTCGTCGACAAGAATCCTGCACGGTTCGGTCCTGGTTGGCGGTACGAGGAGCGACGTAGAAGATCAAGAGGGCCTTTCGGTCACTCTTTGATGGGGGCCGAACGACGGACAGTAGTCGAG
>NZ_JBFTNJ010000110.1:0-5705 GCF_056397425.1 Arthrobacter sp. 05N33_2 | reverse complement strand
GCACCTTGAGACCGCAGACATGGTCCTCTGCGACATAAGCTCCCACAACCCCAATGTGTTCTTTGAGCTTGGAATCCGGACCGCGTTGGACCGCCCGGTTGCATTGGTTCGCGACCAAAGGACAGACAAGCTCCCCTTCGATACTTCCATGGTGAATACGCACACCTACAATGGTTCGCTTACCCCATGGACCCTGGATGGAGACATCGAGGGAGTAACGAAGCACGTTGCAGACACCTTCAGAAACACTCCCGAAAAGAATGACCTGTGGGGGTATTTCGGACTGACAAGGCGAGCGTCCGAGCGGTTGCCATCGGAGAACCCGCTGGAGGCCAAAGTTGACCTCATAATGGGCCAACTTTCGAGCCTGACGTCGAATGCTGAAGAGGACACTCGCCGAAGCATGACTGACGTGCTGATTGGTAGAATCTACGAAATTGCGATGGATATGGGCGTAAATATCCTTGAGGTTAGAACTCAATCGAAGAGAAGTATCTCCGTCGTAATTGGAGACAGTGCTAAACCAGTACGGTTCCTGCATGAAATGGCGCGGCTAGGCGAGAAGTATGACAGAACGATTACGGTTTTGCAGCCTGATGAGGCCCGCATACTCTTTTAGCTCACTTCCAGCCCCGCTCACAGGATAGGTGGGGCTCCCGTCATCGCACCCTGCAAGTCGCAAGCGGGCAGGGGTTAATCACGCTCGGCACCGTATCCCGCGTTGCCGCGAAATTCTGATAGATATGCAAGTATTCGAGTGACCAATCGTTGAAGGGCACGGGGAACGTGGAAGTCAATACGCTTAGCAAGACGCTCTTATTTACGACGGTTCGGATTATGTCCCACGGCCCGACAGGATCGTGGAACGGTACGGGGTTCCTCATGCTGGTCTCCGTGTCGCTGAAGCCGTGGCCCTGAGGGTTTCAGATGTGGATTTCATGCGGGGAGTCATCGCGCCGGCCATCCAGTATCCGGGCGTGGAACTCAAGACTGAGGAATCCCGGACGCCTATTCCGATCCCTCAGAATCTTTGCCTTGAGCTGTCGGTGAATCACACAAGGTGGGGGAGTGAAACGCTCGTCACCAATGAATGGGGCCGGGCGCTGTCGCCGCACCGACTGGAGCACTATTTCCGGGAAGCGCGGGCCACCGTAAAAGGCCTTCCGGATGGGTTCAGGTTCCATGACCTCCGGCACTACTTCGCCTCCCTGCTCATCTCCCAAGGCCTTGACGGAAAGGTAGTCCAGAAAAGCCTCAGGCACTCCTCAGCGAAGACCACGCTGGACACCTACGGACATATGTGGCCCGACAAAGAGGAATCAGCCAGGGCGGCAGTCGCCCAAGTGCTGGGGGAGCGGCTGAACTCGCGGACTGAGCAGACCGGGTAGGCGGGTCCGGGCACAACAAAAGGCCGGCCCCAAGTGGTGAAACTTGGGACCGGCCTTTGCTGTAGCCAGATTCTTGCGGACCGTGTGCGGACTATGCCCGATTCAGCCGCATGATCTAGCTAGACGCCGTAGTAGAGCTCGAACTCGTACGGGTTCGGGCGCAGCGAAAGCGGACGGATCTCGTTCTCGTACTTGTACTCGATCCAGGTGTCGATCAGGTCCTGGGTGAAGACGCCGCCGGCCTGCAGGAACTCGTTGTCCTCGGCCAGTGCATCCAGGGCCTCCTCAAGGGTGCCCGGAGCCTTGGGGATGTCCTTGGCTTCTTCGGCCGGGAGCTCGTAGAGGTCCTTGTCGATCGGAGCCGGGGGTTCGATCCGGTTACGGRTGCCGTCGATGCCGGCCATCAGCTGGGCAGCGAACGCCAGGTACGGGTTGGAGGAGGGGTCCGGCGCGCGGAACTCGATGCGCTTGGCCTTCGGATTGGACCCCGTGATCGGGATACGGATACCGGCGGAGCGGTTGCCCTGCGAGTAAACCATGTTGACCGGGGCTTCGAAACCCTTGACCAGGCGGCGGTAGGAGTTCACCGTCGGGTTGGTGAAGGCCAGGACAGCGGAGGAGTGCTTCAGCAGGCCACCGATGTACCAGCGGGCGGTGTCGGACAGGCCGGCGTAGCCCTTCTCGTCGTAGAACAGCGGCTCGCCGCCGGTCCACAGCGACTGGTGGCAGTGCATGCCCGAGCCGTTGTCACCGAAGACAGGCTTCGGCATGAAGGTCACGGACTTGCCCCAGGCATCGGCGGTGTTCTTGATGACGTACTTGAACTTCTGCAGGTCATCAGCCGCGTGGGTCAGGGTGGTGAACTTGTAGTTGATTTCAGCCTGGCCGGCGGAGCCGACTTCGTGGTGGCTGCGCTCGACCTCAAGGCCGGCCTCGTCCAGGGCAACGCACATAGCGTCGCGCAGGTCGGCCTGCTTGTCGGTGGGGGAGACCGGGAAGTATCCGCCCTTGACCGGGGTCTTGTAGCCGAGGTTTCCGCCCTCTTCCTCACGGCCCGAGTTCCAGTGTGCTTCCTCGGAGTCGATCTTGTAGAAGCTGCCCTGCGGGGAAGACTGGTACTGGACGTTGTCGAAGACGAAGAACTCGGCCTCGGGAGCGAAGAAAGCGGTGTCGGCAATGCCGGTCGAAGCCAGGTAGGCCTCCGCCTTCTCGGCCACGCCGCGGGGATCGCGGTGGTACGGGTCACCGGTACGCGGGTTCACGATCGAGAAGTTCAGTGCAAGGGTCTTCTCCATGCGGAACGTGTCGATGAACGCCGTCGTGACGTCCGGGATGAGCTGCATGTCAGACTCGGCGATGCCCTGGAAGCCGCGGATCGAAGATCCGTCGAAAAGCTGGCCGTTGACGAAGAAGTCGGCGTCAACGCTCTTGGCAGGCACGTTGAAGTGCTGCTGAACGCCCGGGAGATCGGTGAAGCGGATATCGACGAATTTGATGTCTTCGTCCTTGATGAACTTGAGGACTTCGTCCGCAGTCTTGAACATCTATGCTCCTTACGCATATGAAAGATCTGGCCGTCAGGCACATTTGTCCAGCGCAGTCCAACAGCGGAGAAGGCAAAAAAGCTTCCCCGCTTCGCAGTCGCTAGCAACTGTTACCACCCTAAGGACAAGGGATTTCCCCGCAGTGTCCGCATTGTTTCGGGGAGGTTACAGAATGTCCTGACACGTAAACGCTAGTCGCCAGTCCACACTGTGGCCTATCTGGTCCACAATGTGACACCCTACCTCCCACACTATGGACAGGCCAGAGCCGATAAGCTTGGAGGGTGGTTGATCGCAAAGACATCGGTTCATGGCTCACCGGGCCGGACACATCCGGCATCTCCAGGTACCCGGGGGAGCGGCTCGGGCTGCCCGAGTCCGGGGCAGGGTCGATCGCCCGTGCCGGCCGGCGCATCCTGGCGATCTGCATTGACTGGGGCATCGCGCTGTTGATCAGCAATTTCGCCTTCGGCGGCGACTCCTGGGCCACGCTTGCCGTGTTTGCCATCGAGCAGATCCTGCTGATCGGCACCCTCGGCTACGGCATCGGCCACCGGATCGTGGGAATCCACGTGGTCCGGCTGGGCGGCGGTCCGGCGGGTCCGCTCGCGGCCCTGGTGCGCACTCTGCTGCTGTGCCTCGTTATCCCTGCCGTCATCTTCGACCCGGACCAGCGCGGCCTCCACGACAAGGCCATGAATACGGTGCTCGTCCGGATGTAGCAACCCGCGGCCGGATTCGCGACGGCGGTGCCAGGCAACCAGGCGCGGCGGGCCCTCGTCCGTTTGCCACGAATGGCCGCTAACCGCCCCGCATAGCGGCCATGTGCGTCAGATGGGCACAGCTATGGTGCAGGGGCGCGGCGGCCCCCCGTCCGTTGGCCACGAACGGCCGCTAACCGCCCCGCATAGCGGCCATGTGCGTCAGATGGGCACAGGGATGGTGCCGGGGCGCACAGAAACCCGAGGCCCTCGGYGGACTAGACCCCCGCCGCCTCCTGGGCCGGCGTCGGCGCAGCCTCTCCCGACCGTTCCGTCAGGTATCCGTGGCGGCCGGCCCAGCGCTCAAACCACACCGTCGCGAAGGGGAAGACGGCGGAGAGCCCTGAGAGCAAGGCAATCCGGAACGGCCAGCGCAGCGTTGCCCACAGGCTCAGTGCCGCAGTCGCGTAGCCGATGAAGAACGCCCCGTGGATCGGACCGGCAATCTCCACGCCGAGTTCCGTCGTCCGGGTGATCCATTTGAGCACCATGCCGAGCAACAGCGCGGCCCAGCTGAACGCTTCGGCGATGGCCAGCCCCCGGAAGATGCGGATCATCGTGGCGGTCGAGGGAAGTTTCATGCGTATCTCCTGAGTTCTTGCGTCCGTTTTCGCGGTGTCCGGTGTCGCTTTGTCCGGTACCTCGCGTCCGTTTTCCCGCGTCCGGCACCCCGCGTCCGTGTCCCGGGTCCGGTAACCCGGCGCCGGGCGGGCCGACGTCGGGCAGTAAGAGAAACGCCCCGGCTGGCGGCCTGAGGTGGCCGTGAACCGGGGCGATTCTGTACTGCGGGCAATTCCATCATGCGGTGCGGTACTGCCGCCCGCCTAGCGTCCGCGGGTCGGACGGGCCTTGTAGGGATCGATGCCCTTCGGGATGGGCAGGCGGCCGCCAAGCGAGGAAATGCGCTTCGACACGGCGCTGACCTCGGTCTTGGTCAGTTCGCCCTTGAGTTTGTTCATCTTCCTGGCGATCTGGCTGAGCGGCACCTGGCCCTCGCCGCGGCCGCTTTCGATCACGTGGATGGTGACGTTGGGGAGGATGCGCGCAAGGCGCTTGCGCTCGGCGTCGACCAGCGGCTTGACCCGGTTGCTGGGGCCTTCGCTGACGAGCACAACGCCGGGACGGCCGATGGCGCGGAAGACGGCATCTTGCGTGCGGGGGTTCACGGCGACGGGCTGGTCCTCGGTGATCCAGCCGCGCTTGAGCGTGCCCAGCGCGGCACCTGACGCGCCGGGCTGGTTCTCGATCTGGGCGAACGCGGCGCGCTCGGCACGGCGGGACAGGATCAGCGTGGCCGCAAGGGCGCCCAGGGCGATGCCGATGATCAGGCCGGTGATCCAGTTGTCGAGCAGGAAACCGACCAGCAGGCTGAGGGCAACAACACCCAGGAACGCCAGCAACATGAGCCACGGAACCATGGGATCGTGGCGGCGGGTCATCTGGAAGACCTCGCCGATCTGCTTCAGCCGGCTCGGCTTCTTGGCCTTTGCTTCCTTGGGCTTACGGGAGAAAAGGCCGCGCTTCGGAGCTTCGGAAGCCGGGCTGGAGTTGCTGGGATCAGGGGAATTCGCCATAGTTCCTTAATTCTACGTGATGGACGGCCAAGGGCCGGCACCGGAGTCATCCGGTGCCGGCCCTTAAGTGGAAGGGTGTCAGAGCTGGGTTCAGGAATGTGCCGCGAGCAGCGAGCTGGCTTCCTGGCGGGTGCTTCCGGAGCTTTCGATGTGGGCGAGTTCGGCCGGGATTTCCCAGCCCTTCTTGCGCATCGCGGTGGCCCAGAGCCGGCCGGCGCGGTAGGAGGAACGCACCAGGGGCCCGGACATGACGCCGAGGAAGCCGATCTCGTCGGCTTCGTGCTGCAGGTCCACGAATTCCTGCGGCTTGACCCAGCGGTCCACCGGCAGGTGCCGTTCGGAGGGGCGCAGGTACTGGGTGATGGTGATCAGGTCGCAGCCGGCCTCGTGCAGGTCCCGCAGCGCCTCGGAGATTTCCTCGCGGGTCTCGCCCATGCC
>NZ_JBFTNJ010000109.1:0-5846 GCF_056397425.1 Arthrobacter sp. 05N33_2 | reverse complement strand
TTCTTCTACCTGCTGATAACCRTCCCGCTTGGCTTCCTCGCCAGCGTCGTTGAACGAAAGGTGGCGATCGCACGATGAGCTCTGTTCTCTATGACGTCCCCGGCCCCAAAGCCCGCCGGGTCTCGCTGATCGGCTCCATCATCGGCGTGATCGTGATCGGCGGCCTCCTCGTCCTGGCAGTCGTGACCCTCGCCCAGCAGGGAATCTTCGACCCCAAACGCTGGGCGGTCTTCCAGCTTCCCGAGGTCTGGGCCCTGATCGCCGCCGGCATCGGCGCCACGCTGGCCGCCGCGGCCGTGTCGGCCGTGATTGCCTTCCCGCTGGGYCTGCTCCTGTGCCTGATGCGCATCTCGGACAACGCCTGGATCAGGGTGCCCACCCGGATCGTGCTGGAATTCCTGCGCGGCATGCCCGTCGTGCTCATGATGCTGTTCGTGCTGCTCGTCTTTGCCACCAGCTCGTTCATCGCCGTCGTGGCCGGCCTTGTCCTTTACAACTCGGCGATTTTCGCCGAGATCATCCGCGCCGGCGTCCAGTCGCTGCCCAAGGGCCAGCGTGAGGCCGGCCTGGCGATCGGCCTGACGAGCTTCCAGTGCCGGCTGACCATCGAGCTGCCGCAGGCCATCCGGCGCATGCTGCCGTCCCTGGTCGCGCAGCTCGTGGTGCTGCTGAAGGACACGTCGCTCGGCTACATCGTCGCCTACGGCGAGCTGCTCCGGGCCGTGCAGGTCATGGCTGACTTCCTGGGTCCGCAGTACCTGTTCCCGGTGTTCTTCGTGGCCGCGGCCATCTACATCGCGATCGACCTGGCGGTCTCCCGCCTGGCCATCTGGCTCGAACGCCGCGGCTCCAAGCGCGCCGCCGGCGGCGTGGCGCACGTGCCGGTCGCCGGTATTCCGGCCGCCAAGTAAGCCGTCCCACCCACAAAGGGTCCGGAACCTCACGGAGGTTCCGGACCCTTTGTGGGTTACGCCTTGTTTCCTGGTCGTGGTGTCCTGGGCGTTGCTTCCTGGCCTTTGCTAAGCGCTCAGCCAGGTCCGCAGCGCCCGCAGGCATTCGCGGATGGCGTCCGCCTCGACGTGCTCATTGTCCTTGTGCGCCAGCAGAGCATCGCCGGGTCCAAAGTTCACCGCGGGGATGCCCAGTTCACTGAAGCGTGCGACGTCGGTCCAGCCGTACTTGGGCTTCGGCTCCGCACCGACGGCGGCGACGAAGGACGCCGCCGCGGGGTGGTGCAGGCCCGGCCGCGCGCCGGCCGCGCTGTCGGTGCGCACGACGTCGAAACCGTCCAGCAGTTCGCGCACGACGGCCTCGGCTCCGTCCGGGGTCTTGTCCGGCGCGAAGCGGTAGTTGATTTCCACGACGCATTTGTCCGGAATGACGTTTCCGGCCGTGCCGCCGTGGATCTTCACGGCGTTGAGGCTTTCGCGGTAGTCCAGGCCGTCAACCGTCACGGTCTGCGGCTCATACGCCGCCAGCCGGGCCAGGATCGGGGCCGCGGCGTGGATGGCATTGCTGCCCATCCAGGCCCGGGCCGAGTGGGCAGCCTCGCCGTTCGTGGTCACTTCGAAGCGGCTGGTGCCGTTGCAGCCGCCCTCCACCGTCCCGTCGGTCGGCTCAAGCAGGATCGCGAAGTCCCCGCCGAGCAGGGAGCCGTGATTGCGCACCAGACGGCCCAGGCCGCTCTTCACGGCCTCGACCTCCTCGTGGTCGTAGAAGACGAAGGTGACGTCCTTGCCTGGTTCCGCCCCGCCGTCGAACATGGTGGCCGCCAGCGCCAGCTGCACGGCGACGCCGCCCTTCATGTCAGTGGCGCCGCGGCCGTAGAGGATCCCCTCTCCAGGGGCCCCGGAGGGCCAGTACGCCGGCACGGTCCCCAGCGAGCCCTCTGTGGTGGGCAACGGCACGGTGTCCAGGTGGCCGGCCAGGATGACGCGCTCGGCCCGGCCCAGGTTGGTGCGGGCGATGATCGAATCGCCGTCGCGGACCAGCTCCAGCTGCGGCAGCTGGCGGAGGGCATGTTCCACGGCGTCGGCCAGGACCCCCTCGTTGCCGGAGACGCTGTTGATGTCGATCAGGGCGGCCGTGAGCAGGGCGACGTCCTGGCGGAGGTCCAGATGGACCGGTGTGCGGACAGGGACGCTGGCGGTGGCACTGGCAGGGGTGCGCGGGTTCGTGGGGGTCACCGTTCCACCTTATCTGTTTGCCTTCCCGTCCCACCTGAGTCGCTGCAGGGGCCGTTTCCAGGCGTCGAGAGGCCCCTGCAGCGTGTCAATCGGGTTGTCATGAGTTTCAGCGCCCGAGGGGCCTCTCGTTAGACTTGGGCCATGACTGAAACTGCTGCTTCCGCTGTGCCCGCCGACGCTCGTTCCGACGCCCGCTCTGCCTATGGCTACGGGGTGGCCACCGTGTCCACCCGCAACGGTGACGCCACCGTGCTGGACGTGTGGTTTCCGGCGCCCGCGCTCGGAGTCGCCGCGGAGCACCAGCGTGACGTGGAGAACGCGGACCAGTCGCTGATCGACATCGCCGCCAGCGGCATTGACCCGGACCGGGGCACAGAGCAGATCGTTGTCTTCGCCCAGATCAACCTGGATGCGGCACCCGCGGACACGGCGGACGCCTACCTTCGCCTGCACCTGCTCTCCCACCGGCTCGTCCAGCCCAACACCATCAACCTTGACGGCATCTTCGGCAAGCTTCCCAACGTGGTGTGGACCAACTTCGGCCCCGCAGCCGTGGAGGACTTCGAGCTGACCCGGGCGCGCCTGCGCAAGCGCGGCGCCGTCACGGTGTTCGGCGTGGACAAGTTCCCGCGCATGGTGGACTACGTCGTTCCCTCCGGCGTCCGGATCGCCGACGCCGACCGGGTCCGGCTCGGTGCGCACCTGGCCGAAGGCACCACGGTCATGCACGAGGGCTTCGTGAACTTCAATGCCGGAACCCTGGGTACCTCCATGGTCGAGGGCCGGATCTCGGCCGGCGTCATCACCGGCGACGGGTCCGACGTCGGCGGCGGGGCCTCGATCATGGGAACCCTCTCCGGCGGCGGCAAGGAAAAGATCTCCCTCGGCGAGAGGGTCCTCCTCGGCGCCAATTCCGGTGTGGGCATCAGCATCGGTGACGACTCGGTGGTGGAGGCAGGCCTCTACGTCACCGCCGGCACCCGTGTGCGCGTGATCGGCCCCAAGGACGCCGACGGCGAAGACACCAGCCGGATCGTCAAGGCCGTGGACCTTTCCGGCGTTCCGAACCTGCTCTTCCGCCGCAATTCCACCACTGGTGAGGTTGAGGTCCTCCCCCGCAAGGGCCAGACGGTGGAGCTCAACGAGGCCCTGCACGCCAACTGACCGCACCGGCTGGTACGGTATGGCGGGCGGCGAAGACCGCGCGGGCGGGGCCGACCCGCCCCGCCGAAAAAGCCGATGACGCAGCCCCCAGGGGCCTGAGGGAGTATTTTCGTGGCACGACGAGGGAGCTGGCGGCGCCGGATTGTCCTTCTGCTGACCCTGGCGATGGTCGCGGGCGGCATCTACACCGCGGTGACGTTCCTGCAACGGTCGGAGACCTTGATCACCGAACGCTGCACGGCCACGGGAAGCGGCGGCGATGACCTCTCCACCGACCAGGCGGCCAACGCCTCCCTCATCACCGCCGTCGCGGTCCGGCGGGGACTTCCGGCCCGGGCCGCCAGCATCGCGCTGGCCACCTCGATGCAGGAATCCAAACTGCGCAACATCGGCCATGGCGACCAGGCCGGTCCCGACTCCCGCGGACTGTTCCAGCAGCGGCCGTCCCAGGGTTGGGGCACCACGGCGCAGGTGATGGACCCGTACCACGCCAGCAATGCGTTCTACGATGCCCTCGTCGAGGTTTCCGGGTACGAGTCGCTCGATATCACCGTTGCCGCCCAGCGCGTCCAGCGCTCGGCGTACCCGGAGGCCTACGCCCAGCATGAGGTGATGGCCCGCGCGTTCGCCTCCGCCCTGAGCGGGCAGACGCCCGCAGGCCTGGACTGCTCGCTGCGCTCCCCCGACGCCGCCGGGAATCCTGCCGCCGTCACCGCAGGGCTGACCGCTGCTCTCGGGGACGTGACGGCGTCCACCGACGGCCGGACCCTGCTCGTCGAGGCCGAAGGAACCCAGGCCTGGGCTGTGGGCCAGTGGGCCGTGGCCAACGCCAAGGAGCTCGAAATCACCAGCGTGGAGGTCGAGGGCCGCGCCTGGAACCGGCAGTCCCGCGACGGCTGGCAGCCGGCCCAAGTCCCGGCCGGCCAAGTCAGGGTTACCGTCGCAGACGCCCCCGGCACCTGACCGCTACCGGGGGTCAGTTGGCAGCGGGGTCAGTTGGCAGCGGGGTCAGTTGGCAGCGGGGTCAGTTGCCAGCGGGGGTCAGTTGCCAGCGGGGTCAGCCGTCACCGGGCGGGCTCAGACGAGGAGATCGACCACCGGCTGCACGTAGCTGCGGAACAGCTCCGGCTGGGACAACAGCTCGTGGCTCATGATGATTTTRTCGGGCTCSAGATACCAGGCCCGCGGCTCYGCMAGYGGSAGCTCGATGATCGTCAGGCCGAAATCCTTTGAAGCCCGTCCCACGTCAAGCAGGCGGTCCTCCACCATGTCGGCCAGCAGCTCGTTGTTGCCGTTGGCTTCGCGCTCCGCCTCGAGGGTTCCGTATTCGGCGAGGCGTTCCCGGGCCCACGTCAAAGCGGCCCCGAAGTGGGCCTGCAGCACGCGCCGGAGGGCCGGCGAATTGCTGAACGCACGGAAGCCCGGAGGGGAGAGCTCGGGGGACATTTCCGGGTGGTCTTTCAGCAGCTGTTCCCACCAGGCCTCCCATTCGGTCTTGAGCGCAGCCGGGCCGCCAACCTCGGCGATCAGGTGGGAGTGGTCCGAGGCGCGGATCTTCGGTGCCGCATGGCAGAGCGCCGGGTGTCCCGCGGTGTCCAAGCCGGCGGCGTCACGAACGTAGAGGGCAATGAGCATGGGACCAGAAGTATCCATCGTGATCCGCCAGCCTGGTCCGCCGGTGTGGTGCATCCAATTGCCTCCTTGGCAAGACGTACGATCTCAGTCTATTCCTGTTGTTATGAGGCGTTAACGGCTGGCTGCCCGGCCGCCAGCCGTCGGTTCAGGCCCGCCAGGTGGGCTTCGAGCACATCCTTGCACATCACGGCCGTCATCCACTCGGGCTGCAGGAGGGCGTGCATCGTCAGGCCGTCGAGGACTGCCAGCAGCAGTTCCGCTTCGGTGACGAGCACCTGCTGGTCGAGGCCGGCCGCGTGGTCGGCGTCAGCGCCTTCAGCCTCGGCCAGGCCCAGGATGAGCCCGCCCACGACGGCGGCCACCGCCCGGTGGCTGCGGTCGGCCTCGGCGGCCAGGAACGGCCTTGTCCGGGCGGCATTCTTGAAGGCCATCCAGACGCAGGCATCAACCGCCCGTTCCTCGTCCAACGGAAGAAACTCACCCAGCAGCGCCAGGACGGCCGCATGCTGCTCCCCTGAAACCGGCGGCGTATCGCCCAGCCGGGAGACCGCGTCGGTGAGGCGGCCGACGATTCGGTCCACCACCACGGCGAACGCGTGGGTCAACAGCTCGTCGCTGCTGGCGAAGTAGTGCCGCACCGAGCCGACGGCCAGCTGCGCTTCATCGGCAACTTCCCGCAGCGAGGCCCGCTCGAGGCCATCCGTTGCGATGATCCTGAAGACTGCGTCAACTATTTCCTGGCGCCGGATGACGGCGTCGACAAATTTAGGCACTGGTCTTTTTTAGCACGTACGTGCCGCGGCCGCCCCGGGCCACACCGGTCCCGGCGGGGACGTGGCGCGGGTCACAGCGGCACAGTGC
>NZ_JBFTNJ010000108.1:0-6223 GCF_056397425.1 Arthrobacter sp. 05N33_2 | reverse complement strand
GGGTTCGAGAGTGGATTCACACCCATCGTTATTTGCTAATCTGCGACGAAAGTTTATTGGTTGTTCCGCCGTTTGTGAGACGGTGGGGCTAATGGAATAGTTGCACACATTTCCGGTAAGAATCTCCTGGTTACGTGAACTGAGGATCGCGGCGACAGGGCCGCGGGTTTCCGTGGGGATAGATTTCGTCCAAGGTCGTCTGAGGAGGCAAGGAGAGACATAGATGTTTCCTATTAGGAACAGGAGAYCCTGGACCGCCGGAGTTTCTTAGGGTGGCAGTTGCGGTGCCCCTCACCCAGGTACCCTTAGGTGCTGATCAATTGCCCGGATTCAGCCCGGGACCGGTCAACGGGTCGGCTTCGGCGCTCATCCCGGCCGGCGTTTCGGCTGCCGTGTTCGCGCCGAGTGGCGTTGGTTTTGGCGGCGGAGCTGTCATCCATTACGATGACGCGAATCGATCGGATTACACAAAGGCATTTCCTATACATAAAGGAACTGGGAATTCCCGCCATTTCAGAGGTCACCACTGGGTCGATGGACGGTCGGCCGACCAAGCTGACTTGGGGTCAGGCAAGGGAAATGCGGGACTCGGGCCTCTGGAGCATCGGCAACCACACAAGGGACCATCGTCGTCTCACTGAAATTACAGTCTCTGAGATACGTGTGCAGATCGATTCAGCGTACGCAGCGATCCTTGCGCAGATGGGTGAACCCCCGATATGGTTTGTCGCTCCCTACCACGCCTCCAACAAGAACGTTGAGATCATTTCCTCCCGGCTTCAYGCTCGATCAAGGTCGCTAGCATCTGCTCCAGATTCACAGGGAAGTTACACCTTTCCTTCATCCTCCATCCAGCCCTGGGACGTATGGCGCTATCCGGGAGGACTATCGGTATTGCCACAATTCTTGAATGACCTCTATTACCGGACTGTCGTGGGAGGCGATATAATTCGTCTCTACATGCACGAGATAACCCCCACAAACGTTGACACAGGAGCCACTAACATTGGGGAAGCCGAACATCGTGCTTTGCTTCAAGGAATACGGGATCGAAACATACCGGTTCTGGATGCGCGGGCATTGGCCTATCCCAGGCTCAACCTGCTGGATGATCCTTCCTTCGAACTCGGTGGCAAGATGCTGTCCCCGCTGAATTACAACGGAACTGCAGCAGTGAGGGCGGCGCAGCCGGACGCTCACTCCGGCTCTTCGTACCTGCGCCTCACAACCGCCGGCGCAACCGGGTCCGGACCGAGAGTGGCGATTCACATGCTGGGTGCGGGCCTCGCGCAATACCGGCGGCCGGTTTCGCGTCGATATCGAACGGTCAACAGGGCTGAGCGGCGTGCCCACCTCTACTGTGATACTTACGGCGAATGGTTTTGGAGGCCAGTCGGCAACCACAGAGTGGCAGAGGTTCACCAAAACGTTCGACATGACGGGATACAGCGAGGCGCGCATCTACCTGGAGGGACGGTCGACCGACGCCGCATCCATCAGTATCGATATCGACTCCATGAGCCTCGTACCGTCCTACGCGTATGACATCAACGGGGAGACGGCGTGTGAGCCGTTTCGTGCCACGTTCAGCCGCACTTCAGCCTAGTTCCGCGTCTTTCAGCCACTCTCCGCCGTGCACTGCTGCTTGTTGGCAGTAATAAAAACGTAAATAGCGCGCATTTCGTGATTTGATACGTGAGCTCCTCGGGAGCCGTCCTTGGACCGTTTTTCGGACAGGTCAACTGTGTCCGACTGGTACTTCCCAAAGTCTGCAACTGGTGCGTCCGGACGTCAAATCTTGTGGATTAGATCGCCGTCGACCAGTACACGGAATGCCCGGTCACCGGGGGCATCCATCAGAGGGTCGGCGTCGGATAGTTCCTCAATCTTCCGGTTATCGTAATTGACGTCGATCTTCGCCCAGAGCCGCCCTTCCTTTCTTCCGGCTTCATCGTCACTTTTCCCTTCTGAATTGTGGGTGTTTGGTCACTGACAGCCGTCAGACCGAACTCTGCGCATGCTTCCATACGAAGCCGAGTCCGACTGAAGAGGTGCGTGGCCCGACGAAAGGCGAATGTGCCCTCCCACGCCCTCGGAACATCGCCAGGCGCGAAGCAACCAAAGCAGGAAGGAACGTGCGTCCTTCGACCCGAACGCGTCCTTCGCCACTGACACGAACGACGAGGACGACGCGGGCAGTCTAGATCACCTCAGAAGGCCTGCAGACTTTCGGCCATGCAAGCTGCGAGGTCGGGGGCGGCCGGCGGTTTTACGGCGTTGCCGGTCATCCCTGTTGCATCAGGCGCTCATTGACAACATCAGAGCACCGGGAAATAGGCTCGATCAAGGCTGTCGTCCTGTTCTGATGGATGCGACCAGAACCTCCATCAGAACAGGACCACGGGCCCTCAGCGTCTAAAGACACGAACCCAAATTCATTACCAACCACGGAAAGCCGTTGAAGCATTTAACCTGAACAGGACCACGAGCCAGCGTATCGGGCTTTGCGGGCTCTTCGCGGTTCGTGGGGAAATTGATTCTCGGGTGAGTGTCATGCCGCCGTCCGGACGGCACTGGTCATGAGGATAATCGATTTGTAGTTCCCTGCGTTGCGGTAGCCGCGGGCGGTGCGTTTGATGTGCTTGATTCCGGTGTTGTTGGCTTCGACCTTGCCGGTGGTGGCGCCGGTGACGATGAGGACTTCGATCTCATTCCACCACCGGCAGACAGTGCGATAGAGCTTGTTCGTCTCCTGCCTTCCGGCGGCCTCAACGAGAGTCTTGAGTTCCTCTTTCGCCGCAGCGGCGTCGGCCAGGGAGTTGGTGCCCAGCAGCGCCCGCAGCTGTTCCTTGACCTTCCAGACTGCCTGGAGCTTGCCGGTGGCGTCATCGGCGGCGAAGACCTCAGCCAGACGGTGGGCCGCGTTGTCAGAGAGCTTGTCGCCGGCGCGCAGGAGCAGCATTCGGTGGGCCCAGGCTTTGTCGATGCCGCGGCCGCGGCGGCCCTTGACCTGCTGGGAGAGATTCTGCCGGGCCTCTGTCACCGCCTGGTTGGCCAGGGACACCAGGTGGAAGTGATCGACCGCGACAGCTGTGCGGGGAAGCCACATCCTCAACGCTTTCCGGAACGCCGCGGACGGGTCGATCGCAACGACCTGCACGCCCAGCCGCCACTGAAGCGGGCGGGCGAACAGCCAGTCGCCAACGCCCTTGTGATCCCGTCCGTCGACGATTCCCAGGACCTGGCCGGTGTCCAGGTCCACGATGGTGGTCATCCACGGCTCATGCCGGATCCACGAGCTGGAGTCCGGGTCACGGAAATACCGCACGGATCGGAACCGGTGTTCGTCGCTGCCCAGCATGCGCGGGCTGAGCTCATCCACGTCGGGCAGGGTGAGGAAGCAGGCTTCGTTCAGCGCGGCACGGACCATCCACCAGGACACCGCGAACGCAGCGGCCGTCTCGGACACGGCCCGGCCGGAGCTGATGACCGCATCGACGACGTGGCCCCGGAGCCGGCCGGTGGAGCGGGCGCGGCGCGGGACCTGGGCGGTGGATTCAAAGAACGAGAGCCGGGGACACTTGGGTTCCACGCAGTACCAGCGGTACTTGGACCAGAGGACCTCCACGGCGCCGGCGACGGGAATGTCGCGGATCCGTTGGAAGCGCCGTTCCTTCCGCCGCGTCGCCACCACAACGCAAGTCGGGCAGCCCGGTGGCTGGTCGGTTTCAACGATGATCTGGCGCCGGCCATCAGTAAGCACGGTGGCCGAAATGACGCGGTAGTCGGGCAGATTGAAGATGCTGGTGGCAGCGTCGGACGCCGCCCCGGTATGCTCAGTCAAGGCTCGTGGTCCTGTTCCTGGTTGAATGCTAGACACACTCATCCCAGCAGGGCCACGGGCCCCTTCTTTAGCTACGACACGGACTCAATTCCCCACAAACCTCGAAGAGCCGCTTTGCGCGGTTCCTGGCTGGCCACACCAGCCAGGACCCAACGAACTGAATCAGAACCCTTCGCCCGCCCAGCGCGGAGGACAGTTGGCCCACTAGCCGCGTGAACTCGCCTCCGTGTTCTCTCTCGCATTTTTCTCTGTCCCAACAACGTCAAGGGCCAAGCGACATGATTGGAGCAGCTTGTTTACAGACTCAGCGGTTTCAGGTAGCAGACGCGTCAGCTGCGGGAATTCGACGATATCAACCTGTAGGCTCTCGGCAAAAAGTACGCCAACAGCCAATGCCGCCAAAAGCGACCTTTCGCTTTCGGCTTCACCGAAAATCCATGCATTACTTACGACAATGTGATGGTCAAGCGACATCAACTGACCGGCATAGCGATCCGAACGACGAAGCTCGAAATGAACCGTTCTTTGCTTTTCAAAACTGTTCAGAATCTTCCGCTCGGCCGGCGAATCCATAGTCAGGTGCATCCGAGTCACACCGATAGGGAGGGCCTTGGGAACGAAATCAATAGGCGAGACTGCAACCCAAGTAGGGTTCAAAAACTCTTGGATCGCCTGTGCTGTTGTCGGACCGACTGGAAAGGGCAGTTCGATCGGTCCGCTGGAGTCGAACCCAAAGGCGAGTATGGCGGCGACAGCTAGCCGATCGGCGCTGACTACCCTGGGCCGTCCGTCTATCATCAGCTCTTCGATATAGGGAACAGCATCATAGCGCTCGGGCGAGGCGATAAGGGCTGACCCTCCAGCTTCTGAGTTACCTAGCCATTCGAATTTCACTTTACTAGTTCGCCTTTCAAAGTTGTTGCAAAGAAAGCCGCCACATCGGCAAAATCGCCCGCGAAGTCAATCCATGAACGCAGTGACATATCTTTCTTCCCTGCGTATGCAGCTAGTGATTCCAATTCTTCCATCGGAAGGCCCGTAACGTAGAGGATATGGGTCTGCGTAGATTCGTCGCTCAGTATCCGCTTATCGAACAGAGCTTCAGGCGAATGCGCCGTCACCAATTGCACCAACCAATCAAGATGTTTCGGGGAAACATATACCAGAATCGGCTGGTCGTGCCCCGTAGATTCAGCCCTGTGATGACTGATGAATGCCTCGATTGCCATAAGTATTATGTGCTCCGGAGAATCGATGGCCGAAGGCTGGCCTGTTTCAACGGACAAACCGGCATCCCGAAGCGCGGCCAGAAGCTCACCGCGGACGTCACGGTAGATACCGACCTGGGAAACCAGGTTGCCATCCCAGTCATGTTCGAGGAGGCTGCGCTCAAAGAACTGCGATGCGTTGAAGGTCGGCGTGACTTGGTTCACTTCGTGCCGCACCACCGCAGTCCGAGGAATCAAATGACTCGGCAGATGGGTCGCCAGGCTGTCTATGACATCAGGGTGGTTGCCCAAATTCTTAACAGGTATTTTCGCGTATTTCTTGCTCATCTCACGCACCTCGGCTCCTGACATCGGAGTCCGGCCCATTGTGGCACTCAAAACAGCTGAGGTCTTCTGTACAACCGAGTCTGTTTCCGTGATCTGCCCGCCGTGAAGGCGCCTGAGGGTGTGAACATACCCAGTGTGATTGAGYTTCACACCCGATCTCATCATCCGGATGGCCAGATTATAGTCGGAACCACTGCGAAGGGATTCGTCATATCCAAGCCGCCGGATGACTTCCGTTTGCACAAGCAAGGTTGGATGAAGATAGACCTTTGAGGTACTCAGTAGGGCGCCGAGACTCGCGTCTTTCCCGGGGTTCAGGAACATCTCGCCCGTCTGATTGTTGAAGTCTGCCCATGCACCGTAGGAACCGTGGTGATCCGGCCGCAGCGCCTCCAGATGTTTTTCCAAACGCCACGGCAGCATGATGTCATCGTCGTCATGAACAGCCGTGTACCGGCCACGACTTACAGACGCAGCAAAGTTCCGCGCTGCCGCAATACCTGCATTCGAACGGTAGAAGTATCGGATACGCCCGTCGCGGAATGAGGACACGACTTCCCGGGTCTCGTCGGTTGAACCGTCGTCGACAATAATAAGTTCAAAATCTGCCATAGTCTGGGCCAGGACAGACTTGATGCTCTCGCCAATAAATGCTCCGCGGTTGTAAGTTGATATCACGACACTCACGGGCAGTTCTGCGTCGGAGGGCCGGTGCTGCCAATTCAGCGTGTTTCGGACAGATGATTTATCCTCAACATGAATTTGCCGATTGACTTCGATAGCCCGCCGCCCTTCGGGCGTTTCATTGGCGATCGCCCTGGAC
>NZ_JBFTNJ010000107.1:0-6243 GCF_056397425.1 Arthrobacter sp. 05N33_2 | reverse complement strand
GTCCGAGGTCAAGTCGGCGGAGACCATCGAGAAGATCCGGATCGCCTCCAAGATCGCCGCCCAGGCCATAGTGGAGGTCGGCAGGCACATCGAACCCGGCGTCACCACCGACCAGCTGGACCGGGTGGGCCACGAGTTCCTGCTGGACCACAACGCGTACCCCTCCACCCTCGGATACCGGGGCTTTCCGAAGTCCCTGTGTTCGTCCCTCAACGAGGTCATCTGCCACGGGATCCCGGACAGCACSGTGGTCCRGGACGGCGACATCCTCAACATCGACATCACGGCCTTCATCGGCGGCGTCCATGGCGACACCAACTACACCTTCCTGGTCGGCGACGTCGACGAGGAATCCCGCCTCCTCGTCGAGCGCACCCGGGAATCGCTGACCCGCGCCGTCCGGGCCGTGGCTCCCGGACGCGAAATCAACGTGATCGGCCGGACCATCGAGTCCTACGCAAAGCGCTTCGGCTACGGCGTGGTCCGCGACTTTACCGGGCACGGAGTTGGCGAAGCCTTCCACACCGGGCTGATCATTCCGCACTATGACGCGGCCCCGGCATACAACACCACCATGGAAACCGGTATGGTGTTCACGATCGAGCCGATGCTGACCCTGGGCACCGTTGACTGGGACATGTGGGCCGATGACTGGACCGTCGTGACCCGCGACCGCAAGCGCACCGCCCAGTTCGAGCACACCCTGCTCGTGACGGAGTCCGGTGCCGAGGTCCTCACGCTGCCCTGACCGTCTGCTCCACACGCTATTTCACGGAGCCACCCCGCTCTTTCACCACCGGCCCTGCCCGGTCACTACAGCCCGCCCCTGCCACGAACGGAACGACATTGGCCAAGAAGGACGAAAAGTCGAAGAAGAACGCCCCCCTGATCGGCATTGACATCGGTGGGACCGGAATCAAGGGCGGGATCGTGGACCTGAAGAAGGGGAAGCTGATCGGTGACCGCGTGCGCTTCCCGACGCCGCAGCCCTCCACTCCTGAGTCGGTGGCCGAAGTCGTCGCGCAGGTTGTCGCGGAGCTCTCGGCCCGTTCCGATGCCCCCGACGCCAGCAGCCCCGTGGGCGTGACCTTCCCCGGCATCATCCAGCACGGCGTGGTCCATTCGGCCGCGAATGTGGACAAGTCGTGGCTGGAAGCCGACATCGATGCCATGCTCACGGCGCGTCTCGGCCGCCCGGTGGAGGTCATCAACGACGCCGACGCCGCGGGACTCGCCGAGGCCCGCTTCGGTGCCGGCGAGGGAGTCGCCGGCACGGTGCTGGTGATCACCCTTGGCACCGGCATCGGCTCGGCGTTCATCTTCGACGGCAAGCTGGTTCCCAACGCCGAACTCGGTCACCTGGAGATTGACGGCTTCGACGCCGAGACCAAGGCCTCGGCCGTGGCCCGTGAGCGCGAGGGCCTCAGCTGGGAACAGTACAGCGTCCTGCTGCAGCGCTACTTCTCCCACGTGGAATTCCTGTTYTCCCCCGAGCTCTTCATYGTGGGCGGCGGCATCTCCAAGCGYGCSRACGAGTACCTGCCGCACATGAAGCTGCGCACGCCGATCGTCCCGGCCGAGCTGAAGAACGACGCCGGGATCGTGGGCGCGGCCATCGAGATTGCCCTCAAGCACAAGCTGGCAAAATAAAGGCCCATCGCGGGATTAAAACCAATTGAGCTATCACTCCGGGTCGTTCTGAAYGCTGGGAACGACCCGGAGTGATAGCTCAATTTCTTTGTGGAGCGGTGAGGTGGAGCCGGTGGTGGCTGCGGCTTCCCCTCCGCTGCCACCACCGGAGTCTGTGGTGGATCCTGGGACGCAGTCGCCAGGACAATCAGGACATTTACGACGGCGCCTGCAGCGGCCGCTTGTCCGGGCTCTTGCCGTCCCGGCCCTTGGTCTCTGCCTCATGGCGAAGCAGGGAAATCGCCGATTCGAAGTCCTCGAGCGATTCGAAGGCCTGGTAGACGCTGGCGAACCGCAGGTAGGCAACCTCGTCGAGACGCTGCAGCGGCTCCAGGATCGCCAGCCCGACTTCGTGGGCCTCGATTTCGGCGGCGCCGGAGCCCCGGATGGCCTCCTCGACTTCCTGCGCCAGCAAGGCGAGATCGTCTTCGGTGACCGGGCGGCCCTGGCAGGCCTTGCGCACGCCGTTGATGACCTTGCTGCGGCTAAACGGCTCGCCGACCCCGGAGCGCTTGATGACGGTCAGGCTCGTGGTTTCCACGGTGGTGAACCGGCGGCCGCATTCGGGGCACTGACGGCGGCGCCGGATGGCGGAGCCGTCGTCGGCGATCCGACTGTCCACGACGCGCGAATCAGGGTTTCGGCAGAACGGGCAATACATGTCGGTTCCTCCCCTGTCGCAATCCGCTGTGACCTCAGTTTACGACTAGATGTAGCTGAATAACAAGCCTGTAATTACTACATGTAGTGGTCTGGGTCCTGAACTACCGTGCGGCGAACCGCACCGTGACGGCCTCGCCATGCGCCGGCAGGTCCTCCGCGCCGGAGAGGCTGACGATATGGCCGCTGACCTGCTCCAACGCGGCCCGGCTGTAGTTGATGACCTGGATGGCGCGCAGGAACGTGGTCACATTCAGTCCGGAGGAGAAGGCCGCGGTGCCGCTGGTAGGCAGCACGTGGTTGGAGCCGGCGCAATAGTCCCCCAGGCTCACGGGGCTGTAGTCCCCCACGAAGATCGCACCGGCGCTGCGGATCCGGCCGGCCACCCGGGCGGCGTCGGCGGTCATGATCTCAAGGTGTTCCGCGGCGTACGCGTCGCAGGCGGCAATGCCCTGCTCCAGGTCCTCGACCAGCACCACCCCTGACTGCGGGCCCGAGAGCGCCTCGCGGACGCGGCTGGAGTGCTTGGTGGCAGCGGCCTGCCGCTCAAGCTCCACGCGGACCTCTGCGGCGAGGGCCTCGGAGTCGGTGAACAGCACCGATGCAGCCTTGGGGTCGTGCTCGGCCTGGCTGATGAGGTCCGCGGCCACAAGGGCAGGACTGGCGGTGGCGTCCGCGAGGATCGCGATCTCCGTGGTGCCGGCCTCGGAATCGATCCCGACAACCCCTTTAACCAGGCGCTTGGCGGTGGCCACGAAGATATTGCCCGGACCGGTGACGACATCCACGGGGTCGATCCCGGGGAGGTGGCCGCCGTCGGACGCGCCGGCCGGGATGCCGTAGGCGAAGGCCGCAATGGCCTGTGCTCCGCCGATCGCGTAGACCTCCTCGATGCCCAGCAGGCAGGCCGCAGCCAGAATCGTGGGGTGCGGGAGGCCGCCGAAGTTCTTTTGCGGCGGCGAGGCCAGGGCAATCGATTCGACGCCGGCGGCCAGGGCCGGGACCACGTTCATGATCACCGAGGACGGGTAGACCGCCAGGCCGCCGGGGACATAGAGCCCCACGCGCGCCACCGGCACCCAGTTCTGGCTGACGACGGCGCCCTCGCCGAGTTCGACGTCGATGTTCGCCGGGCGCTGGGCGTCGGCGAAGGCGCGGGCCCGCTTGATGGACTCCTCCAGGGCCGCGCGGACGGCGGGATCCAGGTTCTCGAGGGCTGCACGCAGCGCCTCGGCCGGGACGCGGGGATGCGTCTGCTCGACGCCGTCGAAAGCCAGCGCCAGCTCCCGCAGTGCGCCGAAGCCCCGCGCGCGGACGGCGGAGATGATATCCAGGACCTTGCCCTCGGCGTCGGCCATCGTCCCGGACTGTGCCCGGGGCACGGCTGCGCGGAGTCCGGCGAGAGACAGGTGCGCACCGCGCACGTCCACCGTGCGGAAGTTAAGGGCGGCGGTCATCGGGGTCACGGGGCTGTCAGGAATTAGGCTCACCCGATCATTTTACGTGCCCCGCCGCGGCGGGGTTTGCCGCCGTTGCCCGGGAAGAGGCTGTTCAGGAAGATGGCCAGGGCGATCGCTGCCGGCCAGATGGCGAGGACCGCATAGGAGCGCAGGGAGAAAGCGACGCTGGCGCTGGCCGAAGTATCTGCCGGCGCTCCCCACCATTGGGCGCTGAGCACACCGGTTCCCCACGCGATGAGCGCACCGGCAGCGCCGGCGAGGACCACGAGGACAACAGTGCCGGGGCCGGGCTGCTGGTGCTTGTTGCCGGCGACGAACGACCCGGCAATGCACCCTGCGAGCAGGCACAGCCCCGCCAGCACAAGGTCCCGGGGCAGCCAGGTGGCGGTGTTGGTGCCGGCGGCGAGGTCAGGGTTTCCGGTCAGGAGATTCAGGCCCGACGGCGCCAGAAGCCACCAAAGCAGCCCCACCGGGATGCCGGCGGCCGCGATGACCGCGGCCTTCCGCCATGTCCCCCCGGAACCGGGCTGCCCCTCGGGACGCCGCTCGGGCTGTGCGGGCTCCCCGGCGTGGTGGACGGGGCCGTCGACTGCGGACTGTGTCATGCAACAAACCRTAACAAGGATTCCCGCGGCGCATGACGCCGGCCGGCAGCACATGACGGGAGACGTAAAGAAAATGCCGCACTCGATTCCCCTGCGCAATACGCTGGCAGAGTAGAAGTACGACACGCACGTGCAGCAGGGAGTTGGATCGCAGTGGCCACAGATGAAGGTATTTTCGAGGGAACATTCAGGGAAATGTTCCGCCGGCACGCGGCGGGCGTGGCCATCATCACGGCCAACCACAACGGCGTCCCGTTCGGATTCACGGCGACCTCCGTGGCCTCTCTGTCCGCCAAGCCGCCGCGCTTTACGTTCAACATGGCCAGGACCTCCAGCTCGTGGCCGGCCGTGGCGAACACGACCTACATTGGCGTGCACATGCTCGGGCTGGAAAACCAGGAGCTCGCCGACCGTTTCGCCCGGGCCGGCAACCGGTTCGACGGCGACCACTGGGAGCTCGGACCCCACGAGGTGCCCGTGCTCAAGGGAGTCAGCGGCTGGCTGATCGGCAAGGTCCAGATGCGGCTCTCCTTCGAGAACAACGCGGTCGTGGTGGTCGAGGTGGTGGAGGGCCRGGTCGGCGACGACGGTGTTCCCCTGCTCTACCACTCCGGGGCCTACAGCCAGCCCGTTCCGCTCGACTACGAGATCTGACAGACGCCTCTACGGGCCACGGCAAATTAACACGGCACATTAAAACTTCCCCGGTGGTGCATCCGGCGACGGCCTTCGGCCGGTAATAAGGGTGTAAGCACAACCACCGCCCCCATGTGGGCCCCGATGAGGAGTTGGAAATGCGCAAGACACTCTCTGCAGCCACCGGAGCAATGACGCTGCTGGCAGCACTGGCCCTGGCCGCCCCGGCCCAGGCCGGGACCTGGCATCACCGCGACGAGGGAACGGCAAAACTGTCCGTCCTCCACGGCGTTCCGGGCCTTACCGTCGATGTCTGGGTCGACGGCAAACTCGCCCTGGACAACTTCAAACCGGGCACATTGGCCGGGCCGTTGAACGTCCCCGACGGAGACCACAAGGTCGCCATCACCGGCGCCGACGCCACCAGCGCCGACCACCCCGTGATAGGCCCGGTCACAGTGGACCTCGAAGAAGGTCGGGACTACACAGCGGTCGCACATCTGGCCGCTGACGGGACGCCCACGGCCACCCTTTTCACCAATGACACCTCCGCCAGCCCGGAGGGAAAGGGCAAGCTGACCGTCCGGCACGTSGCKGCGGCGCCCGCCGTCGATGTCCTGGCCGGTGGCAACGCGGTCATTGAGGGACTCACCAACCGGCATCAAAAGACCCTCACTCTCAAGGCCGGAACCGTCCCGGCCTCGGTCGCAGCCGAGGGAACCACTGCCCCGCTGATCGGTCCGGCCGACATCAAGGTCACTGCGGGGAAAAACACCATCGTCTACGCCTGGGGAAGCCTCGCCGACAACAACCTTGGGGCCGCCGTACAGGTAGTGGACTCCTCATCGCGCGGACACAAAGGCCACCACGAGTAAGCCAACCGGAGCTCCAGCAGGCATCCTGTTTTCTCGCCCGGTGGGGTCGCATCAACCGCGGCCCCACCGGCACGCACACAGTGACAGCCCGGAAGGCTGACCCAGTTCGACCATGGCGGAGTCCCCGCGCGAGCGGCATAATGTGGTGCAACAGGGGCCACTGCCGCTCAAAGGAGCACCTGATGGAGGCTGCCGCATCGCACGATTGGGACTCCGGTCTCGACCACGCATTTGCCGGCGGCGACGAACGCGTCCTCGCGGAGGCGTACCGACGGTTCAGTCCGCTCGTCTACACGCTGGCGCTAAGATCCTTGGGAG
>NZ_JBFTNJ010000106.1:0-6536 GCF_056397425.1 Arthrobacter sp. 05N33_2 | reverse complement strand
CCATATACCCGCGGCCTCTTGGGCGCCCTCCCAGCAGGGCGAACCCACGGCCAGCGACTGAACGCTATTTCTGGAACAGTGCCGGGAAACCTCCTATCCCTCACCGGGTGCGCCTTCAGAAACCGTTGCTCACATGCAGTCACCGACTGCTCGCTCACCGACCCGCTGCTCACCGAGACCGGGCCACACCAGGCAGTCGCCTGCCTCCAGGAAGGCGAACTATGACCAACGTTCTCACGCTCGAAAACATCGTCAAAACGTTCCCGCACCACAGACGAGTCTTCACCGCAGTCGACGACGTCTCCCTCAGCATCAAGGAAGGTACGGTCTACGGCCTTGTCGGAGAGTCCGGCTCCGGCAAAAGTACCCTCGCCCGCTGCGCCATGCAGCTGATGCGCCCAACATCCGGGCGAGCTGTCTTTGAAGGACATGACCTCGGCAAACTCGGACCCAAGGCACTGCGGACCATCCGTTCCCGGATGGGAATAGTACTTCAGAATCCAGTGGCATCATTGAATCCACGAATGACTATCGGCGCTTCAGTGGCAGAGCCCCTCCGGACCCACACTGCCCTGACAGGGCAGGCCCTCCAAGCAAGAATAAACAATCTGCTGGACGAGGTCGGGCTGGGAGCCGGGCACGCCCATCGGCTCCCGCACCAGCTCTCCGGAGGACAGTGCCAACGCGTCGGCATCGCACGCGCCCTGGCCACCTCTCCCCGTCTCCTGATCCTGGACGAACCCACCAGCGCCCTTGATGTTTCCGTCCAAGCCCAGATTCTGAACCTGCTCCAGGACCTGCAGCAACAAAAAGGGCTCACATATCTGCTCATCTCCCACGACCTGGACGTCGTCCGCTATCTCAGCGATGAGGTGGCTGTCATGAAGACCGGAAAGATCGTAGAAAGCGGACCAGCCGAACGGATCTTCACAGATCCACAGCACGACTACACCCGCAGACTCCTCGAGGCAGCCCCAGGGCGCGGCCGGCCCGAATTGGCAGACTCCCACGCCCTCCCCACCCTCACCACGCAAGGCAGCGACTAGACATGCTAGAGACAACAGCAAATGGTTCCCTTCTGACCAGCCCCGGCAAGATCGACCGCTATGCCGGCCAGGACTTCAATGAGCACGTCACCCTGGACAACTGGCAGGAAAGCCCATTCAATCGCTGGGGCTTCGCTCACATCAGCGAACTCATCACTACCGCAACGATCCGTCGAGGCAGAGCATCCGAGCCCTCTACTGGAAGTGAGTCAGCCACACCGGAACACGCGGAGAGGTGGCACAGCGTTGAGGAGTTCCTGGAATCCACGCACACAGATGCCATCGTCGTACTTCAACACGGGAAACTGGTCCTGGAACGCTATTTTGGCTCTTTCCAGCCGCACGACCGGCACGTCCTGATGTCTGTTTCCAAATCCGTCTGCGCGCTTACCATGGGTATTTTGGTGGGCCGGGGACTCATAGACACGCAACAGCCTGTCCACCACTACGTCCCGCCGCTGAAGGGAAGCGCCTACGGGAACGCGACGGTCCGCCAAGTACTCGACATGACCGCCGCAGTCCGGTACAGCGAGAACTACCTGGACGCGGCCGCTGAAGTCCAGCAGCAGGATAGGATCGCCGGCTGGCGCCCCAAGCTCGAAACAGACCCAGAGGACACTTACGAATTCCTCACGCTCCTCCAAGCTGTCGGAGAACACGGCCGATCATTTCAGTACTGCTCAGCCGGTACAGACGTGCTGGCATGGATCATCGAGAACGTCACCGGCAAGCGATACGCCGAAGTCGTCTCCGACGAACTGTGGTCCCAGCTTGGGACACTCGATGATGCACTCATCACCACTGATTCCGGTGGTTTCGCATTTGCGAACGGAGGAATCGCCTGTACCGCACGAGACTTGGCCAAGATCGGACAGCTCATGCTGGACGAGGGGAAAGCCAACGGGCAAACGGTCGTCCCATCATGGTGGATCAACGACACGATGCGCGGCGGAGACCCGCAACTGGCCAGAGGAACCGGCTACCAGAAAGTCCACCCCAACGGCTCCTACCGGAACCAGTGGTGGGTCCCCGGAGATAGCCGAGGCACGGTCTACGCTGCAGGCATCCACGGCCAATTCATTTGGATTGACCCCGTCAGCGACACGGTAATAGCGAAGTTTTCCTCTTGCCCGCAGCCGGTTGCACTCGAACTCAGCCGGGCACACGCCGCGGGCTTCAGGCAATTGATCAGCATCCTGGAATACACGAGCTGATTGAGGCGACCCCTCGGAGCGCAGGTCCTCAGCAATCCCCACTAAATAAAGGTCAAAGGATAAAAATCGCCTCCACGGGTAATCCGAAGCAGACCGCCGAAGCAGACCGCCGCCCGGCGGCCGTGCACCCAATTGCCGGCCTTCCGCTGCCCATCACAGAGCCAAACCGACTGCTGCAAATCCCGGTTTCCCACTCTGTTCGTTGCCTGCCCCTGTACTTCAGGGTTCGATTCCTTCTCCTGACAACGAACTACAACGGCTCAGACGCCACCTGACACTCCTAGCGGTCCTCCCCCTTTCCCCGACACATGGGCCCTTATCGGCACCGTGTAACAAAGGAGTGGTCATTCTCACCGGACGTGGCCTCGGGTTCCAGCGAAACCTGGGCAGCAGGTAGACGAACCCAAAGTGGTACGCGTCTTTGTCCTCGAGGACGGGCGCAACGCAGACAACTTCGGCGGCCTGGTGGCGGCCATTCCTCCCGAACACCTGACACTGGCCGCCCAGGCACTGGAAATTACCCGCAGCGGTACAAACACGGCCTCTTCCTGACGGTGAGCAGGGACCAGCCTGCCCACTCCAAACACAGTCGACAGTGCGCGCGTACTCGTAGCAGTCAACTGCGGCCATCGCATCTAAGGAATCAAAACCTGTACCCCGGAAGAGCACCAAACGATAGGGAATGCTTGGAAAGCGGAGGCGAAGACATCTGGCACGCACGAAATGTGCCTACGAGAGGATTCAAAGTGCTATCGCAATCAACTTCCAACGCCCGCCTGGCGGGCAAAGTCGCGTTGGTCACAGGCGCTACTTCCGGTATCGGGGAAACAATCGCCCGCAGACTGGTAGCCGAAGGAGCCCAGGTGCTGGCAACCGGGCGGTCAATCGAGCGAGGGCGACGACTTGAAGCGGCACTCGGTTCCCATCTGCACTTCTATTCCACGGACATCAAAGACGAAGAATCAGGCAATGCCCTTACCTCCGCAGCAGTTTCACGCTTTGGTCGACTCGACGTGCTGGTCAACAACGCCGCGGTCGATCATACGGGAGACCTTCTGTTAGTTCCCGACAAGGAGATCCGAGAAGTCTTCGAAGTCAACACTTTCGCTGCCATCCGCCTTCTGCAAGCGGYCGCCCGAACCATGCAGGACACTGGCGGATCGGTCATCAACATCACTTCACGTTTGGCCTCAATCGGAGTGCCCACCATGGGGATTTACAGCGCCAGCAAGGGAGCAATGCTGGCGCTGACGAAGGCTGCAGCCGTGGACCTAGCCCCCTACAACATCCGAGTAAACGCCGTTGCCCCAGGCATGACAAAGACACCGCTATACGACGAGTGGCTGGAAACGCATGCAGATCCAGCGGCGGCCGAAGCAAGGGTTGTTGACCAAATCCCCCTTAAACGGCTTGCACTTCCAAGCGACGTGGCCGGAGCCGTGGCATATCTGGCCTCGGATGAAGCCTCTTACATCACCGGCACCTCGTTGCCCATAGACGGCGGATACACAGCTCAATAGCCGCCACAAGAAAAGAGGATGACATGTCAACGCCTTCAGTCTCCGCCATTAACATTCCCTGGGCCGACGGCACTAGCCACGTGGACCAATCCAGAGGGCGGCTTCTTCCTATGGGTCACCTTCAACAACGCGATTGACACTTCAAAACTGTTCGAGGTTGCAGTTGCCCAAGGCGTAGCCTTCATCCCGGGTCGCGCCTTCTCGGTTTCCGGAAGTTTCGGCAATGCACTTCGACTTTGCTGCGCATCGCAAACCCCAGAAAGGATTGAGGTAGGGCACGCGCGCCTGGCAACGGTTCTCAAAGAACTCTGACGTTCCAGAGCAACGTGCTGGCGGACCGTATGAGGAACCATGCCGCCAGCAGCGCCGTCGTGGGCACGGACGCCGGAGCTGCGAGGTGACGGGGCCAAACTGGTGAAAAATGAGGACGAGCCCGCCGGCATTGGAACTCCAAGGCAGCCGAAGAGATTTCCCCAAGCCTGTTCGCTCCAATAACCACGTCAACCCACGGTCAGGGACAGCTGAACAATCGTGATGTCAGAAAGGAACACAATGAGGGCCCTTGCCAGGAAGGGAGCATTGCGCAGTGGCGCAAGCTATTTCTCCACGACCCACTGGGCGGCGCAGCACTATCGTGCCCAGGAATACAGCGTGGCCCTCTTGGGCGTGATGTACCCGTGTGCGGTCCAACACTGCCACGACGGCCCAGAACATTTGGAGCCCACGCTGCCACCCGAGATCCCCATCCGTCGACGGAGCACCGACCTCATCTTTTACTACCCCATCCATACCGATGTAGGCCGGATTTCTCAGCCAACCGGCGAACAAACACCGGTACCAGCACGCCACGAAAAGCCCGCCGGCGCGAAGCACGCAAGCCGTAGGGCTTCCATCGACGCCGTAGTCCGCGACCTGGCGGTGCTTCTCCTCCGGAAACGACCACAGTAAAACCGCCGCTGCATTTCCATGATCTAAGCGTGAGAAGGCTGCTCACCACGATTGATTCCCTTCGCCCACCGAGGACCAGGCCTTTTAGGAGTCCGATATCACCGATTACTCATGCCGCACATATGCAGCACGCCCTGTCAGGGTTAGCTACACCCCAGACTGACGTCAGGCGGCCAACCAAATATTGTCAGATTAGGGTCCAGCGGGCGTTTTCTGCACCCCACCGGTTACCGGTCTTGGATCTCAATCTGACAGAAGGAGGCGGAAACGCAGCGCCGGCGCAGCTGGATATCGCTGCCATCAACCACGAATTGGCACTGCTCTTCCCGTCCGTTGCTGTCAACGGACCGGATCCCGGCAGCCAGCAGTGCTCCAAGAACTGATGCATCGGCTGCCTCCGGGCATTCGCCGCGAGTTCCGCTCCTACCTGGCCGGGGCAGGCCTTGACGGGCCGCACTAGTGGACAGGGACGTCGCCGAGGCGATGACTGCCCCTTACCGCTGGCTCGCCCGCCGCATCGGCCCCGAGGCCTAGCCCTCACCGCTGCGAGGATGGGGGCCGCCGGCCGAGGTCCATGAGGCAATGACCGAACTCGACCGGGTCCGGGACTGGATCGTCAAAGGCAACCGCGAGGACCAGACCGTGCCCGGGCTCCTGCTGCGTGAAGGCGCCCAGCAGCTCGGCCTGATCCGCAAGATCAAAGGCAGGCTCGTCCGCGGCGAAGAGGCTGGGTGATGACCCGCGCAGTTGTGGCTGTTCCTCGCCCGAGCCATTGGCCGGACCTGCTTGGGCACCTCAGGCCGCACCTCAAGCTGTCCTCGCCGCCCGGAACTTGGACGGAAGCGCCCGTGCACTGCCCCGGAGTCCTTAATGGCCGTGCGCGCCGCGGTCGTCCCTCCGCACGGTTGCGCCCTGTTCAGGTTGATCTGTTGTTATCCAGGTCACATTGCGTCTATCGTTGTCGAGGGCCACAGCGCGGTGGCCCGTTTTAGAGCGGAGAAGTGTGTGAACGAGAAGCTGCGGGTGCTGGTCCGTGTGGACCTCGATGGCGCCAAGGCCCACGTCAAGGTCCAGGGCCACGTGACGGTTCAGAACCTCAATGGCCTCTACGGCGTGGTCCAGCGCGCCAGCTCGCTCGCCTCAGGACTGTCGCTGGAACTCGATGTGACGCGCGCACAGACTGACTCCGACGCCATGGGAGAGCTTCGTGCGTGCGCAAAGTCGCATCACCTGCCGGTGCACGTCGACCCTCGCCAGCACGACTACCAGATCAGCCTCCTGACGCAGAACACCGCGGTGTCCGCGGCCCTGTCGCCAGTCCTGGCAGCCTGACCTGCAGCACTGGCTACTGGGGCTGGCCGTGCCCTTGGCTCACAGCCTGGCCTGCGTGCCTGAATCTGATGTCAGCGCAGGGCGCGCGGAGCATGGGTGCGAGAGAGCGCGTTGAACTTGAAGCATCGCTCCTTTGCGCGACCGGATAGCTTGCGGCATGTCTTATCCCGCGCACTCGATGCAGTACGGGTGGCCGTCCCGTTCTCGCGCGAGCTGGGACCGGTGTCGGACCAGGAAGCAGGAGTAGCAGGTGAACTCGTCCTTGGCCTGGGGAATGACCTGGACGATGAGTTCCTCGGCAACGAACTCCCCGCCGGGGGTCATGGCCTCATCCAGTGCGTCGGTCTCGTCCAGTTCGCGGATGACGCTGCGGGCATCTGGTGCGCTGGCGGACTGCAGCGCTTCCAGGGACCTGTCCTGGGATTCCTTGACGTCGGAACGTACTTCGTCGTAATCAGTAGCCACTGAGGTGTTTC
>NZ_JBFTNJ010000105.1:0-6855 GCF_056397425.1 Arthrobacter sp. 05N33_2 | reverse complement strand
GGGCAAGCACCAGCAGCGCGGGCCAGATCAGGTAGAACTGTTCTTCCACCGCCAGCGTCCAGAGCGGTCCGACCGCCATGCTGACGTCGAACGGCAGGGGGAGGTCTTTGAGGTAGCCAAGACCGGCGAGGACCGTGTAGCCCACGATTCCCTTGGACCGGTCACCGAGGACGTCGGTGGCCAATTCGACGATCGCGTAGACGCCCAGAAGAGAAACCAGTGCCGGCACCAGCCGGAAGGCCCTGTGCGCATAGAAGCGCCCGTAACGAATCTTACGGTGCCGTTCGATATCGCCGACCAGCACGTTGGTGATCAGGTAACCGCTCAACACGAAGAAGGCAATGACACCCACGATGCCGGCGCCCTGGAATATGCCGGGCCAGGAATGTCCGAGCAGGACGGCGCCCACGGCGGCACCGCGAAGAACGTCCAGGCCATCCAGCCGTGGGCGCTTTGCAGTATGTTGGACCGTCTGTGCGGGCCTTTCGCCGACTAGTAACGCCACATATCCTCCGGTGCCTCTGTCTGGCCGGTTCCGATTCCAGCTGCATCAAGGCAAAACCGCGCCGTCCGTATATCCATGGATGCGATTGCGGCGCCAGTCCTGCGCCCTATCCAAGTATTCCCGCCTTGGCTGGACGAAACCTGACGCCGGTTCTGCGGCTGCCCGGCTCTGCGGTTGGTTGTAGGGCGGGCCCGAAAAGGGGCCACAGCATCCAGTATTCCGAAATCTTTCCCGTTTGGACAAGTGACCGGCCGGTAACCGGGCGTCGAGGGGGACGCCTTTAGGCCTCTTTAGAGATTGTGGGCCACCAGCTCCAGCCCGATTACCAGCAGGCTCAACACGACTTCGGCGAACATGATGGCGGCCTTGTGACGGAGCGGGATCTCGAGGCGGCGGATCGCGAGGAACCCGACGATGCCGAGCGAAACAACCAGAACAGCGACTGCCCACCCGAGGGCAACGGCCGTCGACCACAGACCGAGGCCGGCTGCCGTGAGGAGGAGCAGCGGGGTGACCAGGACGCCGAGGCCGCCCGCGCTGACCGCGATCATGTGGTGCAGCTCCTCACCGGTGGGARGCTTCGAATGAACAGTCAGGTGGCTCAGGAGGTCGGCGACGAAAATCCCCAGCAGGGAGCCGATCACCACGATGCTGAGCGTCGCCGCCGCTGCCAGCGGCGTGGTCTCGTCCGCGTGACTCCGAAGCGCCAACACCACGGCCAGGCTCGTGAAGATGATGTATACACGTTCTTTGAGGCTCGCCGCGCGTTGGCGGGCTGAGGGTGAAGGAGGCACGGTCGGTTCTGTCGCTTGCATCAGAGAAGGCCTTCCGGTCAGCGTCACGGGAACGAACGAGGAAAGCCCACGGCCGCGACGATCCATATCCATGCCATCCCATAGTCCACCCGGAAATCCCGTCAAGGCCAGCCCCCGGGAGGTGAATGCGCTACTGGTCATTGTTGCCGCAGCGCCCGTTCGAGGGCCCAGACAGCAACAGACAGCAAACGCGGGGCCACTTACGGCCCGTCCGGACGTGCCGGAAGGGCGGTAAGTGACCCCGCGATGCTTTGTTCAGGGGTGCTGCGGCTGATTAGTCCACCGGTTAGTCCACCGGGCTGTAGCGGGCGAGGTCCGCGGCGTTGGTCGCCGCGCTCATCAGCAGTGCCGCCGCCAGCATGTGAGCGCCGACGAGCAGCGCCGGGATGCCGTTGTAGTACTGCGTGAAGCCGATTGCGGCCTGCAGCACCGTGACGCCCAGGAGCATGAACACCGCGGAGCGGAACGGCCCCTGAATCCGCCCGCGGACCACAAGGACCAGCGCGAACAGCGCGCCGGCGGTCACCAGGTAGGCGGGCACGGCGTGGATGTGCGCGAACAGGTCCCAGTCGAGGTCGTTGCGCGGGGCGTTCGCGTCCCCGGCATGCGGACCGGCGCCGGTCACCACCACACCGAGGCAGACCGCGACGGCGGAGAGGACCGCGACGGCGGTCATCACCGGGCGGGCAACGCCCGGCAGGGCGGGAAGCTGCACGGTCCGGGCCTTGCCCGTGCGGCCGTACGCCCGGTTCACCAGAAGGGTCGCCAGGACCACGAGGGCCATGGACACGAGGAAGTGCAGGCCTACGACCCATGGGTTCAGCTGGGTCAGCACCGTGATGCCGCCGATGACGGCCTGGGCCGGGATGCTGGCGAGCAGGCCGAGGGCCAGCAGGAAGAGGTCGCGGCGCTCCTTGCGGAGGTTCCACAGATAGACCAGCATCATCACGGCGACGGCCGCCAGCGCAAACGTCAGGAGCCGGTTGCCGAATTCGATGATTCCGTGCATCCCCATTTCCGGGGTGGTCGTCAGGGATCCCTCCGTGCAGCGCGGCCACGTGGGGCAGCCAAGGCCCGAGGCCGTCAGGCGGACGGCACCGCCGGTCACCACCAGGACGATCTGGCCAATGAGGGACAGCACGGCCAGCCGCCTGATCGTCTTATCGACGCGGACTGGCAGCCRGGAGGTGATTCCGGAGACAATCCGGGGAGTTCGTGACGCCGTGCTCACAGTTTTCTCAATTCCACTTAAACCAACGGGTTGCTGCGCCGCCGGCGATCGCCGTCCAGAGCAGCAGGACAAGAACGGCGGCACCATTGACGCTGCCGTACAGGAAAGCATCCCTCAGCGCCTGGCCCAGCGCGCCGGAGGGGAGGAAATGCACCACGGCCTGGGCCAGCGCCGGGAGCCGTTCGGCCGGAATCACGATTCCGCCCAGCGCGCCGAGCAGGATCCAGAGCAGGTTGGTGATGGCCAGGGTCGCCTCCGGCCGGACCGTCCCGGCGACCAGCAGCCCGAGTGCCGTGAAGGCGGCGGCGCCGAGGATCAGGATGGCCAGTCCGGGCAGCCAGCCCGCGGGATTGGGCTGCCAGCCCAGCAGCACGGCCACCGCGGTCACGATGAGCACCTGCAGGAACAGCACCGCCAGGACGGCCAGAACCTTCCCCGCAATCAGGCCGGTGCGGCCCAGGGGTGTCGTGGAAAGAAAGCGCAGGACGCCGTAGCGGCGGTCGAAGCCGGTGGAGATGCCCTGCCCGGTGAAGGCCGTGGACATGGCGCACAGGGCCAGGATGCCGGGGACGGCGACATTGATGCGGCTCGAACCGAGCCCGTCCAGCAGCGGCGTCACGGTCAGCCCGACCATGGCCAGCAGCGGCAGCACGATCGCGAGGATCAGCTGCTCGCCGTTCCTGAGCATGGTGACGGTCTCGTACTGCCCCTGCAGCAGGATGCGGCGCAGCAGGGAAGCGGGCGCGCTGCCATGCGCGGCGGGGGGCGCGCCGGCGCGGCGTGCGCTCTCCAGCGGGGCACCACCTGTTACGCGGTTCATCGGATCTCCCTTCCGGAGATGTCCAGGAAGACGTCCTCGAGGCTGCGCGCTTCAAGGCTCAGGGAGCTGGGCATGATCCCGCGCTGGGCCCACCACGCGGTGATCGCGGCGAGGTCGGCGGGGGTCAGGGCTCCGGTCACGGCGTAACTGCCGGCCCGCGCCTCGGTGACGTCGACGCCGTCGGGCAGCACGCCGGCGAAGTCCAGGCCTGGTTCGGTTTCGAACAACAAGGTGCGTATGTGCTGCGACGCGTCGCCCGCCGGGAGCTGGTGGCGCAGGAGCTGGGCGACGGTGCCCTCGGCGACGTTGCGGCCGGCGTCGATGATGTAGACGTAGTCCGCCAGCCGCTGGGCGTCGTCCATCAGGTGCGTCGTCAGGATGATGCCCATGCCGCTGTTCCGCAGTTCGGAGATGAGATCGAAGACCATTTGGCGGGACTGCGGGTCGAGGCCCGCGCTGGGCTCGTCGAGGAACAGGACCTCCGGATTGCCGACCAGCGCCGCGGCCAGGGCGAGGCGCTGTTTCTGCCCGCCGGACAGGCGCCGCACGTTGGTGCGGCTGAAGGAGTCGATGCCCAGGCGGCCGATGAGTTCGTCCACCGGCCACGGGTCCTGGTACATGCCGGCGATGTGCCGCAGCAGGGGGATGGGCCGGGCCGACGGCGGCAGGCCGCCGTCCTGCAGCATCACGCCCACCCGGGCGCGGAGGCCCGCGCCGGCCGAATCCGGATCGTGGCCGAGTAGGCTGATGGCGCCGGCGGTGCGCTTTTGCAGCCCCTGGGCGCATTCGATGGTGGTGGTCTTGCCCGCGCCATTGGCGCCGAGCAGGGCCGTGACTTGGCCGCGTTCGGCGATGAGGGAAAGGCCGCTGACCACGCGCAGCATCTTGCCGTCGAGGGTGGGCAGTGGACCAACATCCTTGACAAGCCCGCTGATGGTCAGAACGGGGGATTCGGGAGATCGCACCACAGCATTCTACGCGATGTAGTACGTCGGCTCCCCGGAGGGGGCGTCCCGCAGGCAAGCCATGCCTTACTGGAATGCCGGACTAAATTACGACATGATTGTGTTGTGTATTCCATGAGCCCCCTTGTGTCCGGAGCCGCTGTGTCTGGAGCAGCTGTGTCCGGAGGCCCTGTGTCCGGAGCCGCTGCGTCCGCAGTCCCGTCCGGGCGCGGCGCCGCGCGCGTCCGGCCTGCCCGGGTACACGTGGCGGCCGTTCCGGACGCCGTTCCCGCGGCTGCCGGCACCCACACGCACGACGCCGAAGAGCGCACGCGTGACCGCGTCCTGAACGCGGTGCTGGAGCACGGACCCATCAGCGCGGCCGAACTCGGCGACCTCCTGGGCTTCACTCCGGCCGCCGTGCGCCGCCACCTGGACCACCTCGCGCGCACCGGAGTGATTGAGGTCAAGCGGGTTGCCCGCGCCGGTGCCGGCGCCGGACGGCCCGCCCGCCGCTACGTCCTGAGCTCCCAGGGCCAGTCGAACCTGGGCAACGACTACCTCGACATCGCCTCCGTGGCGCTGCGCCGGCTCGGCGAGGCGGCCGGCCCCGAGGCCGTGCGGCAGTTCGCCGTCGAGCGGTTCGCCGACATGGAGCGCCGCTACGCACCGGAGATCGAGCAGGCCGGACCGGACATCACGGCCCGCGCCCAGGCTCTCTCCGCGGCGCTGAGCCGCGACGGGTTCGTCGCCTCGGCGCAGTCGATCGAAGCCAAGGCCCCGCTCCCGGCGGCGCTCTCCAGCGTCCAGCTCTGCCAGGGGCACTGCCCCATCCAGCACCTGGCTGCCCAGTTCCCCGTGTTCTGCGACGTGGAGACCGAAGTGTTCTCCCGGCTGGTCGGCGTCGATGTGCGCCGGCTGTCCACCCTGGCGCGCGGCGGGCACGTCTGCACCACCCACATACCTACGGGCCGTCCGGCCGCCGTCGGGACTCCCAGTCCCGCTGCACCGGTCAACCCGGACGAAGTATCCAACCATCTCCAAGAAAGGCCGTGATGACGGACCAACTATCAGAGAAGAAGGTTGCTGACTCTACTGTGATTTCGGAGATTCTGGAAAAGAATCCCGAGCTCCACGGAATTGGCACCTATGAGTACGGCTGGGCCGACAAGAACGACGTCGGGGCCAACGCCCGCCGCGGTATCAATGAGGACGTTGTTCGCGATATTTCGGCCAAGAAGAACGAGCCGGAATGGATGCTCGACCTCCGGCTCAAGGGCCTGAAGTACTTCGACCGCAAGCCCATGCCCACCTGGGGCGCGGACCTGTCCGGCATCGACTTCGACAACATCAAGTACTTCGTGCGCTCCACCGAGAAGCAGGCCGCCACCTGGGAGGACCTGCCCGAGGACATCCGGAACACCTACGAGAAGCTGGGCATCCCGGAAGCCGAGCGCAGCCGCCTCGTCTCCGGCGTCGCCGCCCAGTACGAGTCTGAAGTGGTCTACCACCAGATCCGCGAGGACCTGGAAGCCCAGGGCGTCATCTTCCTGGACACCGACACCGCGCTGCGCGAACACCCGGAGATCTTCCAGGAGTACTTCGGCACCATCATCCCGGTGGGCGATAACAAGTTCGCGTCGCTGAACACGGCCGTCTGGTCCGGCGGTTCCTTCGTGTACGTGCCCAAGGGCGTCCACGTGGACATCCCGCTGCAGGCCTACTTCCGCATCAACACGGAAAACATGGGCCAGTTCGAGCGCACGCTGATCATCGCCGACGAGGACTCCTACGTCCACTACATCGAAGGCTGCACCGCGCCGATCTACACCTCGGACTCGCTGCACTCCGCCGTCGTGGAAATCATCGTGAAGAAGGGCGCCCGCGTCCGCTACACGACCATCCAGAACTGGTCCACCAACGTGTACAACCTGGTCACCAAGCGCGCCATCTGCGAAGAGGGCGCCACCATGGAGTGGATCGATGGCAACATCGGCTCCAAGGTCACCATGAAGTACCCGGCCGTCTACCTCGTGGGCGAAGGCGCCAAGGGCGAGACCCTTTCCATCGCGTTCGCCGGCGAAGGCCAGCACCAGGACACCGGCTCCAAGATGGTCCACATTGCGCCCAACACCAAGAGCTCGATCATCTCCAAGTCCGTGGCCCGCGGCGGCGGCCGTGCTGCCTACCGCGGCCTGGTCCAGGTCCGCGAAGGCGCCAAGCACTCGGCCAACACGGTCCGCTGCGACGCCCTCCTGGTGGACACCATCAG
The DNA here is from genome assembly GCF_056397425.1 of Arthrobacter sp. 05N33_2. Classification (NCBI taxonomy): domain Bacteria; kingdom Bacillati; phylum Actinomycetota; class Actinomycetes; order Micrococcales; family Micrococcaceae; genus Arthrobacter; species Arthrobacter sp. 05N33_2. The sequence continues at coordinate 268 of NZ_JBFTNJ010000105.1, read as the reverse complement.
CCGGTCGGATACCTACCCGTACATCGACATCCGCGAGGACGACGTCACGATGGGCCACGAGGCCACGGTCTCGCGGGTCAGCGAAGAGCAGCTGTTCTACCTGATGTCCCGCGGCATGCGCGAAGACGAGGCCATGGCGATGATCGTCCGCGGCTTCATCGAGCCGATTGCCCGCGAACTGCCGATGGAATACGCCCTCGAGCTGAACCGACTGATTGAACTGCAGATGGAAGGATCGGTCGGTTAATGACTGACATCACTACTGAAA
>NZ_JBFTNJ010000104.1:0-7211 GCF_056397425.1 Arthrobacter sp. 05N33_2 | reverse complement strand
GGCTCGCGGTGGTGCTCAGCTCCGACCACGAATCCCGCGAGCCCCGCCCCGCCGTCATGACGCTGGACAACCAGCTCCGCCGGATCGGCCTGCACGACGTCGAGGGTCCGTTGTCGCCGATCACGCGGATCAGGATTCCCAAGACCTTCAACGCCAAGGTTCCCAAGTCCCGCCGCGACTTGGCCTCCTCGGTGCGCAACGCCATCCGCGAGCACCGGCCGCCGGCGCCGCCGCGCCGCGACGACGACTTCGGCCGGGCCTCCGCTGCGCCCAACCAGGAGAAGCGGATCGCCGAGCTGCGCCGGGAACTGCGCGCCCACCCGTGCCACGGCTGCAGCGAACGCGAGGACCATGCCCGGTGGTCCGAACGCTGGTGGAAACTCCGCCAGGAAACGGACGGGCTCATCCGCCAGATCCAGGGCCGGACCAACACCATCGCCAAGACGTTCGACCGTGTGTGCGGCGTCCTGACGGGCTACGGCTACCTGGAAACCTCGGACACGGGCGCGCTGTCCATCAGCCCGGACGGGCAACGCCTGCGGCGGATCTACGGCGAAAAGGACCTGCTGATTTCGCAGTCGCTGCGGATGGGGGCCTTCAACGACCTCGACGCCGCCGAGATCGCCGCGCTGGCCAGTGTGCTCGTCTACCAGGCCAAGCGTGAGGACCGCGGCCTGCGGCCCAAGATGCCGAGCGTGTCCCTGGAATCCGCGGTAGACACCGTGGTCCGCGAATGGTCCGCGCTGGAGGACGTCGAGGAAGCCAACAAGCTGCCCCTCACTGGCGAGCCCGAGCTCGGCCTCGTGTGGCCGATCTTCAAATGGGCCAAGGGCCGGCACCTCCAGGACGTGCTGAGCGGCACCGACCTGGCCGCTGGCGACTTTGTCCGCTGGGTCAAACAGGTGATCGACCTCCTGGACCAGCTCGCCGACATCCCGAACCTCGACCCCCGGATTGCGCGGCTGTGCGCGGAGGCCATCAAGCTCGTCAAACGCGGCGTCGTCGCCTATTCCTCCGTGGCCTAGGGCGCGGGCCGGACCGGCCCGCTCCCTGCACCACTCGCTGGGCCGCTGCCGCGGCCTCCCAGATTTTCGAACCCGCCGGCGCTCGGCCGGCCCCAGCAACAAGGAGTTCCCGCCCCATGACCGATTCGCCGGCCGCCCCCGCCCCCCGCAACGTCACGCTGTACCGCAACGGCTCGGTCTACACAGCTGCCGATCCCTTTGCGACTGCGATGCTGGTCGACGGCGACACCGTCGCCTGGGTTGGTTCCGAGCAGGCGGCCACGTCCATCGCCGATTCCTCCATGGAGGTGATCGATCTGCAGGGCGCGCTCCTGGCACCCGGCTTCGTCGACTCGCACATCCACCTGACGGAAACCGGAATCGCGCTGGAGGGCCTCCAGCTGGCCGGGGTGCGCTCCTCCGCTGAACTGCTCGACGCCGTCGCCGCCGCCTCCGCCTCCAGCGCGGACGGTCCCGTCCTGGGCCACGGCTGGGACGAGACCACCTGGGCCGATCCCGCCCTGCCCTCCCGGGACGAAATCGAACGCGCGGCCGGCGGCCGCCAGGTCTACCTGTCCCGAGTGGATGTCCACTCGGCCCTGGTATCGAACTCCCTGGCCGCATCGGCCGGACTGGACGGGCTCGACGGCGGCGGCGCCGGAAGCCAGGTCAAACGCGATGCCCACACCGCGGCCCGCCTGGCGGCCCGCCGGCTGCCGGCGGACGCCCTGCGCGCGTACCAGCAGCGCGCCCTCGCCGAGGCTGCGGCCAACGGCTACGTGGCCCTCGCCGAGATGGCCGCGCCGCATATCGGAAGCATCGAGGACCTGCGGCTCGCGGTGGCCTGGAACAGCACCTCCGGCGGAGGACCGACCGGGGTGGACGGCGTGGCAGCGCCGGAGATCCTGCCGTACTGGGGCGAGCTCGCCCGATCCGCCGAACATGCCCAGTCCATCCTGGACGAATTGGGCCTGCCTGTACTGGGCCTGGCCGGTGACCTGAACATCGACGGCTCGATCGGCTCACGGACCGCCGCCCTGCGGGAGGATTACACCGACGCGCCCGGAGAGCGCGGCAACCTGTACCTCTCCGTGGCCGAGGCAGCGGCCCACCTCGCGGCGTGCTCCCTCCTGGGGATCCAGGCGGGTTTCCACGTGATCGGCGACGCCGGCCTGGACGCGGCCCTCGACGCCCTCGACCTCGCCGCGGCTGAGGTGGGGGAGCAGCGCGTCCGTGCCGCGGGGCACCGGTTCGAGCACGTCGAACTCGCGGATGCCGCGGCCACCAGCCGGCTGGCCCGCTATTCGGTCAGCGTCAGCGCGCAGCCGGTCTTCGACGCCCTGTGGGGTGGCGGGGACCGCCTGTACCAGCAGCGCCTCGGCTCCCGCCGGCTGGGAATGAATGCCTTTGGCAGCCTCTACGCGGCCGGTGTGCCGATCTGCTTCGGCAGCGACAGCCCAGTGACGCCGCTCCGGCCGTGGTCCAGCGTGCGAGCGTGCCTGCAGCACACCAATCCCGCCGAACAGATCTCGGCCCGCGCCGCGTTCCTCGGCCACACGCGGGCCGGCTGGCGGGCAGCCCGCTACCCCAACCCCATGGCCGGGCAACTGGTGCCGGGCGCTCCGGCCAGCTTTGCGGTCTGGGAGGTTGAGGAGCTCATGGTCCAGGTGGCCGACGGGCGCGTGCAGTCGTGGAGCACCGACCCGCGCGCCCGCACCCCGCTGCTGCCGGCGCTGGACACCGGCAGCGATCCTGCCTGCCTCCTGACGGTACGGGACGGCCAGGAACTCTATGCCAGCGGCGCCCTCCACGCCTGACCACCCGGCGCCTGATCCGTCCCGTCATCCAGCTTACGGAGCGGAAACATTTCCACCCGCGACCCCGCCCTGACCTGCACCGACAGACGAAACGGCAGGTCACGGCTCGGTTGACAGATCGGCCCGCCCCCGTAGCATTGAGGGGCAACGGAGGGTTGCGTACCGCGCAGACTCCGGCAGTCCCCGGTCCTTCCCAGGTTGCCGCACCCGCGGGAGCTTTACTTGGTCATGACCACGGGCACCCCCAGGGGGCGGGTCTACTTCGCAGCAGAAAACGGTTCCGGCGCCGCAATTCGTGGCCTGCCGGAACTGGCCCGAAGCGGGTGGACCTGCCCGGGCGGCCGCCCGGGCGGCCGCCCGGGCGCCCCACGGGCGTGCCACGGGCGCGCAACTCCCTATAATGGGAAGTTGCGCCTGAATATCCGGAACCATTGACTTTCGGCGCACCGACCGCTCCCTTCAAGGAAAGGCCTCGCTGTGCGTGTCCTCACCATCATCCCGACCTATAACGAGCTGGAATCGTTGCCCAAGACCCTCGGTCGCCTGCGCACAGCCGTGCCCGCCTCCGACGTGCTGGTTGTCGACGACAACAGCCCTGACGGCACGGGGCAGCTGGCGGACCGCATGGCCGCAGAAGACGGACAGGTCCACGTCCTGCACCGCGCCGGAAAGGCCGGCCTGGGAGCGGCGTACATCGCGGGCTTCAAGTGGGGCCTGGACGCCGGCTACGACATCCTCGTGGAGATGGACGCTGACGGCTCGCACCAGCCCGAGCAGCTGCCGCAGCTGATTGAGGCCGTGGAGCAGGGCGCGGACCTCGCCATGGGCTCCCGCTGGGTTCCCGGCGGCCGTGTGGTCAACTGGCCGCTCTACCGCCAGGCCATCAGCCGCGTCGGCAGCACGTACGCGCGGATTATGCTCGGAGTGAAGATCAAGGACGTCACCGGCGGCTTCCGCGCCTTCCGGCGGACCACCCTGGAGAAGCTGAACCTGGATGCGGTCGACTCGGTAGGCTATGGCTTCCAGGTGGATCTGGCCTGGCGCGTGGCCAAGCTCGGCCTGACCATCGTGGAACGGCCCATTACCTTCGTGGAGCGCGAGCTCGGCGCTTCGAAGATGAGCGGCAACATCGTCGTCGAAGCCATGATCAACGTCACCAAATGGGGACTCACGGCCCGATGGAACAAGCTCCGGGGCAAGCAGGACAGCAGGCAGAACGCCTGAGGCGTGTCTCCCGGTCCGGGCATCGCCTGGGTATAGGGTCGGGCGGTATGGCGCTGCGACTTGTTCAGGTGAATTTCAAGGCTCGGGATGACTCAACGCTCGGCCGGTTTTGGGCGGAGGCACTCGGCTGGGGCGTGTCCAGCGAGGGACCCGGTGTGACCAATGTTGAACCCCTGGGTTTCGTCTGGCCGGACCCCGCCGCCGTCTGCATCGATGTCGTCACCGTCCCGGACCCCGAGACGGTGAGGTACCGGACGCGCCTCGATCTCGCCACCACCTCTGCGGCCCACAAGGCGGAGCTCGTGGCGCACCTCTTGGGGCTCGGCGCGACGCCCGCCGACGTCGGCCAGGATGCTGTGCCGTCGACGGTTCTGGCCGACCCGGAGGGCAACCTGTTCCGCGTGCTGGAGCCYCGSCCGATCTACCRGGACACCGGGCCRATCGCCGCGGTGGTGGTCARCTGTRCRGAYCCGCGGGCCATGGCCSKGTTCTGGRGCGGGGCGAYGGACTGGACCCTGCACGAGGTGRSCGAYGATTWTGCGAGRCTGCGTTCGGCCAAGGGTGTCGGGCCGTACCTTGAGTTCCTTCGCACGCCCGGCGTACAGGCCGTGTGGGGCCGTGTCCATCTCGACCTGATGCCGTACCCGGGTGATGATCAAGCGGCGGAGGTGGCCCGGCTGCGGGCTCTGGGCGCCACTGACGCCGACGTCGGCCAAGGCGATGTGCCCTGGGTCTGCCTCGCCGATTCGGAGGGCAACGAGTTCTGCGTCCTCACCCCCGGCTGACGCAGAATCCCGGCTCCTGTGCGCGTCCAGACGGTGCAGCCGCAGGAGGCGCAGGAGGCGCAGAGCATGGAGGCGCAGGAACAGAAAAAGGGCCGGGCCCGCATCATTCGATGCGGGCCCGGCCCTTGCCGTAGCCGGTGCGCTGGGGGACTAGGCCGAGCGGCGTTCGCCGCGGCGTTCGCGCAGGATGGTGAGGCGATCTTCGAGGATCTGCTCAAGCTCGGGAAGCGAGCGGCGCTCCAGCAGCATGTCCCAGTGCGTGCGCACTGCCTTCTCGTTGCTGTTGACGGGGCGTTCGCCGTCCACCAGCAACGCCTCCTTGCCCGTTTTCGAAACCCAAACCGGGGGGATCTCGGCTTCCGAGGAGAATGTCACGAACACCTGCTCGCCATCCTCGCAACGGTATTCAACCCGCTGGCGCGGAGCCGGTTCGACGCCGGATTCGGTCTCCATGCTCTGTGCGCCAAGGCGCATACCCCGCAGGCTGCGATCGCTCATCTTTTCTCCCTCTATTCGGTTCGCAGGGTCAAGCCCTGCGTTGTCCGGGGACCGTCAGGCGCCGGACTTCTGGTTGCACCGCGCTGTACCGTACCTGGCCCGGTGTGGCCGGGCCAGATGACAGTCACCAGTGGACAAAACTCTTTGGAACGTCATTGGAATCAACGCTGTGCGGAGCGTTTTTGTTCCGGACGGCTGAACTGACCGGACAAATATTCAAGTATACGGGAGTGGTGCGGGCGCGGTAAAGCGAGTAGCCCCGCGGCGTGAACTGCGTATCCTGTACCCGACCGGGCCGGCCTTAAGCTGGCTGGCCCCCGCAGCCGGGCCGAAACGGCCGGTCTGCGGGGGCCAGGACGGAACTATCCGATCCGAGAGACTCAGTGCGGGAGCAGGCTCAGGTCCGGTTCCCTTGGCCGTCGGCTGCGGCGGGCGGTGAGTACGGTGCCACGTCCGGCGTTGAGGCCGTCTGCTCCTGCACCGCGCCTGCACCCAGTACGCTGCCGATCCCTTTGAGCGCCTCGCCAACCTCGCTGGGAATGATCCACAGCTTGTTCGAGGATCCCTCGGCAATCTTCGGGAGGGTCTGGAGGTACTGGTAAGCCAGCAGTTTCTGGTCCGGGTTGCCCTTGTGGATCGCGTCGAAGACCTTCTGGATGGCCTGCGCCTCGCCGTCGGCCCGCAGGATGGCCGCCTTCGCGTCGCCTTCGGCCTTCAGGATGGAGGACTGGCGCTGGCCTTCCGCGGTGAGGATCGCGGACTGCTTGGTGCCCTCGGCCGTCAGGATGGCGGCGCGGCGGTCACGTTCGGCCCGCATCTGCTTTTCCATCGAGTCCTGGATCGAGTGGGGCGGATCGATCGCCTTGAGCTCGACCCGGGAGACCCGGATGCCCCAGCGACCGGTCGCCTCGTCCAGGACGCCGCGGAGCTGGCCGTTGATCTGGTCGCGCGAGGTCAGCGCTTCCTCCAGGTTGAGGCCGCCAACCACGTTGCGCAGAGTGGTGGTGGTCAGCTGTTCCACTGCCTGGATGTAGTTGGCGATTTCGTAGGTGGCGGCCCGGGCGTCCGTGACCTGGAAATAGACCACAGTGTCGATCGAGACCACCAGGTTGTCCTCGGTGATGACCGGCTGCGGCGGGAAGGACACCACCTGCTCCCGCAGGTCGAGCAATGGCAGCAGGCGGTCCACAAACGGGATCAGCAGGGTAAGTCCGGGATTCAGGGTGCGTTGGTATTTACCCAGCCGTTCAACGACGCCGGCACGGGCCTGTGGAATGATCCGGACCGACCGGACCAGCACAATAATTACAAACACAATTAGTACCAGCAGCACAATTGCGACTGCGATATTCATACATCACCTATTCCCCAGTTGTTTTGTTTTAGTCTCGCGCCGGCAGCGCCGCACCGGCCGGACAGCAGTGCCCGCCGGACAGCGCCCCTTATTGGACGGCGGATTCCGGTTGCGGAGCCACGATCGCGGTGGCCCCTTCGATGGCACTGACCACAGCCTGCTGTCCGGGCGCCAGCACTCCCGATTCGGACCGCGCACTCCAGACGTCCCCGCCAATCTTGACGAGCCCGCCGTTTTCGCTCACAGCCTCCATGACGACGGCGGATTCGCCGATGAGGCGTTCAATGTTGGTGCGCTGATCCGCCGGTCCCCGGTGGAGATGCTTGAGGGCCACCGGCCGGACGAAGCCGATCATGAGCAGGGACACGACGCAGAAGGCGATGATCTGCAGCCACGGATCGGCGCCGGCGAAGTCCGCCACAAGCCCGGCGAGGGCGCCGCCGCCGAGCATGATGAAGAACAGATCGAGTGTGATCATCTCGACCACGGCAAACAGGAGAAAGAGCGTGAGCCACAACGCCCACCAATT
>NZ_JBFTNJ010000103.1:0-7507 GCF_056397425.1 Arthrobacter sp. 05N33_2 | reverse complement strand
AGCCATGGTTGCTCATGGTGGCGCTGAATGAATTCGGCGGCGTCCTTGAGGTTGTTGACCTTGGCTGCGTAGTCAATGTCGGTGCCGCCGGGCTCCTGATGGAATCCTTCGCGGAATCGCTCGGCCACTTCCGCCGTGAAAGGGTCTTCGTACCAGACCGGGACCTCGACGATCCGGGTTTCCAGCGAATGGTCGTGATGGTGCGCCAGATCCCCTTCAATGGTCCGGACGGTCTCTTCAAGGGTCGACGGCGGCAGGACATCGGGATCGAACCGCACCAGCAGCGAGGCGTTGGCGGGACAGATGTCCACGATGCCGGGCAGCTGCATGGCCGAAAGCTTCGCTGCTATGGACATCACCCTGAAGTTGGCGGCCAGGCTCATGGACTCCGCGACCTCAACGAACAGGAATTCGTCTCCGCCCCAGGTGTAACGGGCCTCCAATACGGCGGGTTCCGGGCTGCTCATTGTGCCTCCATCAGATCGGGGACGGTTTCAAGGAATTTCGAGTGGTGGGTGACGGCCGCAAATTCGGGCCGGCTCAGCAGCTTCTTGTGCACCGGGATGGTGGTTTTGACGCCTTCGATGCGGGTCTCATCCAGGGCCGTCAGCATCGCCTCAATGGCCGCTTCGCGGGTGTCCGCATGCACAATCAGCTTGGCCATCAGGGAGTCGTAGTACGGAGTGACCGTGGAACCGGTCTCCACCCCGGTGTCCACCCTGACGCCTGCGCCGGCGGGCCAGTCCATGGCCGTGATGAGGCCAGGGCTGGGGAAGAAGTGGTGGTCGGGGTCCTCGGCATTTATACGGCATTCGATGGAGTGGCCATTGAATGCGATGTCGTCCTGGTAGACGGACATCGCCCCGGTGAACGCGATCTGCAGCTGTTCGCGGATCAGATCGACGCCCGTGATTTGCTCGGTGATCGGGTGCTCAACCTGGATACGGGTGTTCATTTCGATGAACGCCGCTTCATGGTTGACCGGGTCATAGAGGAATTCGACCGTTCCGGCGCCGCTGTAGCCGCACTCGCGGGCGAGTTCCACGGAGGAATCCCGGATCCTCTGGCGGACGTGGTCCGGGAGGTCCGGCGCCGGTGCTTCTTCAATGACCTTCTGGGAGCGCCGTTGCATAGAGCAGTCGCGGTCGCCGAGATGGATGAAGTTTGTTCCATCGCCGAGGACCTGTACCTCCACGTGACGGGCATGCTGGACAAAGCGTTCCAGGTAAACGGTGGGATCGCCGAAGACAGCAGCCGCTTCGCCGCGTGTCTGCTCAATGGATTCCAGAAGCTTGCCTTCGCTGTGCACAAAGCGGATGCCCCGGCCGCCGCCGCCGGCGGAAGCCTTGATCACGAGCGGGTAGCCGATGCTGCGGGCGATTTCTACGGCGTCGGCCGCCGGATCGAGGGGGCCGTCCGAGCCACGGAGCACGGGGACGCCAGCCTTCCGGGCCGATTCCCTCGCCAAGGACTTATTGCCCATCATGGCGATGGCGTCCGCACGCGGCCCCACCCAGATCAGGCCCGCATCAGCGACCCTCCGGGCGAAGTCCGCATTCTCGGAGAGGAACCCGTAGCCCGGGTGGACGGCATCGCAGCCGTTGTCCACGGCCGCGGCGACGATGGCGTCCTGGTTCAGGTAGCTGGCGGTGGCAGGCGCCGGACCCACCACGACGACGTGGTCAGCGGACCGGGCAGCCAAGGATTCGACGTCGGCTTCGCTGGCCACCACGAATGTTTCGATGCCCATTTCACGGGCGGTCCGGGCGATGCGAACGGCAATCTCGCCGCGGTTGGCGATGAGCAGTTTCTTCATGGCTATCCTTCCCGGACGACGACGATTGCGTCGCCTGGGTTGACCATGTCGCCCTCGTTGACCTCAAACGACTCCAGGGTGCCGGCCACATCGGACTGGATTTCGGTGAACTGCTTCATGATTTCGATAATGCCGAGGGTCTGTCCGACCTCGATGGCGTCGCCTTCATTGGCGAAAGGCGGCTTGCCGGGGCCGGGCTTGCGATAAAAGACGCCGGGGAGCGGGGAAACGATGGTTGCCACGGGATGCTCTCTTTCAGATGGTTTGGATAGATCGGTTCAGCCCAGGACCGCACGCACTGCGGTGGCCACTGCGACAGAATTGGGTGCGTCGGAGTGGACGCAGATGCTTTGGAACCGGATGTCCAGCTCGGTGCCGTCAACGGCGAGGACGGGCTTGCCGGCCAGCGCCCTGCTGACACGCTCGGCGGCGGCGTCGGGATCGGTGGGCGCCGGGCGGCGCTGGATCAGCAGCTCACCGGCCGGGCCGTAGTTGAGGTCAACATAGAGTTCGGGCACGAAATCCACCCCCATGGACCGGCACACGCTTTCGTGGGCGGTCCCCGCGAGCCCGAAAAACGGAACGTCGAACTGCAAGGCTGTGCCGGCGGCAGCCTGCATCAGTTCCTCGTCGCCGGCCAGCATGCCGTAGAGGGAACCGTGGGGTTTGATGTGGTTCAGTTCCAGCCCGTACTTTGCGAGGAACGCCGTCAGGGCTCCGGTCTGATACAAGATGATCGATTCGACCTCGGCCGGGGTGAGAACCATTCGGCGGCGTCCGAACCCCACAATGTCCGGCAGGCCGGGGTGCGCTCCGACCGCCACGCCGTGCTCAGCAGCCAACGCCACGGTCCGTTCCATGACGTCGGGATCGCCGGCGTGATACCCACAGGCCACGTTGGCGACGTCGATGATGCGCATGAGTTCTTCGTCGTTGCCGAACTCGTGGAGGCCAAGGCCTTCGCCCATATCGGAGTTCAAGAGCACACGCCTTTGACCGAAAGGAGAGGCGGGGGGAGCGCTGAAGGGAGAGGCGTGGGCTGAGGTGCCTGAAGAAGTGTCGGGAGTCACATTGGGTTGCATGGGTGCAACGCTACTCAGCAATTCACGTGCCCGATATTGTGCAGGTCGCTGAATCTGCGGGCATCAATTATGGTTATTGCACTGTCCGGTGGGGGACGCCCGCCGTAGTGGGAGGGCCCCGTGCGAATTTCTGATTTAGCAGACAACGCCGATCTCAACATCCGGCTTCGGGTTGCGGGCGGCGAGGGCCGACTGGCCCGGCCCATCACCTGGTGCGCTCCCACCGAACACATGGACCCCACGCCCTTCCTCAGCGTGAACGCCCTGGTGCTGACCAACGGCATGGGCTTGAACGTCAAGGACTTCAGGACCTGGGACGCCTACGTGGAACGGCTGGTTTCCGTCCCCGTCTCAGGGCTGGCGTTCGGCTTGGGCGCGGCGCACAGCGAGCTGCCGGCCGGCCTGCTCCGTGCCTGCGAGGTGCACGGCCTGCCTCTGCTGGAGCTCGCGCCGCAGGTGCCCTTTGTGTTGGTCATGCGGCACGTGGAGCGGGTCATCGCTGCCGAGCGCTATGAGGAGTTGCGGAAGGGCTGGGAACTGGCGGACCAATGCACCCGGTTGGCGGCCGACGGGCATTCCCTGGCGGAGGTCCTGGAGAGGGTGGCGGATGCCATCGATGCGAGGGTGGCCGTGATCGACCAGAACGCCTTCGAGCTTGTTTCCGCGGGAGCGGCTCACGGCGGGACCGCGCGGACCGCGTTGCGCCTTCCCAGCGGCGAGTCCGAGCAGTTCAGGCTTGCCATTGAGGGGATCGGGAGCAACATTGTGCTGCAGCCCATTCTGGGCCCCGTGGCCGCTGTCATCGCTATGCAGCTTAGCTATACCCTCGGGTCCCATTCGCCCTTGCATTCCCGGGAAGCCGCACGCTTCATGGAGGCCCTTTATGAGGACCGCGGCGAGCCGTCCACGCCGCTGCGCCGCTACGCCCTCGAGTCCGGCTTCGATCCTGACAGCGACTGGGGTGCGGTGCTGATCGGCARCTCAGAAGAGGTGGCCCCCGCAAAGCTGCGCGCCATCGCATGGCGCGCCCGGGTGGGTCTACAGGCCGGGTTCGGCACTGTGCGGTTCATGGAAGAGGCCGGACTCACGACTCTCTTGTTGCAGCACCGGCACTCGGCGGCCGACTTACTGGATGCTGCGCGCGGATTCTTTACGGACGCCCCGGAACTGTCCGTCATCGTCTCGGAATCCGCGGGCCTCAGCGAACTGCCGCTGGCGCTTCAGCTTGCCCGCCGTCATGTGGGACGGCCCGGGGTGCACCAGGCGCCGCTGGCGGATCTCGCCGGCATCGTGCAGGGACTGCCCAGTCCGGGTCTGGTTGCGATGTGCCAACGGCTGCTGGCGCCCCTGGCCTCCGACGGCGGCAGCTCGCTGCGGGAGACCTTCGGCGCGTACCTGCGCCACAGCGGGAACTCCGCGAAGATCTGCGATGAACTCTTCATCCACCGGAATACGCTCAGCTACCGGCTGCGGAAAATCGAGGAGCTGCTGAAACTGGACCTGTCCGATGGCGAAGTCCGCGCCACGTGCATGCTCGCCCTCGGCATCGTTGCGGCCGCCCGCTAAAGGGACTGGGCAGTTTGCACTAAAAGTCGCCCCAATCTTGGGCGAACCTACGATAGGACGCTGTGACCCGGGTCACTACTCTCAAGTCATGGGCTCCTCAACTCATGGGCGTGGAGCCTGCACGGTTGGGCTACGGATTGACGGACGGCGCGTGCCCGCATGGCCTCCCGATTCCACTCACTGATTCGACTGACTGGAGGATTCTCTTGCAGTGTCACACCGCGATGCCGAAGCCGCTGCTTTCCCGCACGCACAGGACCGGCTCCAGCCTGACCGATTCGACCTCCCGGCCGTCCAGGACGCCCTTGAGGAGCTGCACCGCCGTCCGCCCGATATCAAGCATGGGCGAGCGGACCGAAGAGAGTGGGATGGGCAGTTCCGCGGCCAGCGAGGTGTCATTGAAGCCAACCACCGCTACGTCGCGGCCGACGCCGAGGCCATGGGACCGCAGGGCTCCCATGGCGCCGATGGCCGCGAAGTCGTTGACGGCGAACAGTGCAGTCGGGTGGGAGTTGCCGTGAGCCAGGATGGTCTCGGCCGCTTCCCGTCCTCCGCCGGTATCGAATCGGGACCACACAACGGCGTCAGGGGGAATCTTCCCGCCCAGCGCACGCCAGCGGTCCACGAAACCGGCCGTCCGGTCGACGGCCGTGCTGGCATAGGGCTCGCCGGCGATCACGGCGACGTCGCGGTGCCCCATGCCCCACAGGTGGTCGGCCACAAGCTCGCCGCCAAGGACGTCGTCGCAGGTGGCCGACGGGAAGCCCGGGACGCGCCGGTTCATGAGCACGAACGGCACCTTCCGGGAGGCAAGCTCCTGCAGCAGGCCGCTATCCAGGTGTGCGTCGCCGATGATCAGCCCGTCCACGCGTCGGGCCAGCATGGAGTCCGTCTTGCGGCGCTGTTCCTCGGGCTCATCGCGCGAGTTCATAACAAACGTGGAATAGCCGAGCTCCGCCGCGGCTTCGTCGATGCCCTCGTACATAATCGCCAGAACGAGGTCCGAAAGCCGGGGAACTATCACGCCCATGAGATGCGTGCGCCGCGTCCGCAGGCCGGCGGCCTGCGGGTCGGGGGAGTAGCCGCGCTTCCGCGCGAGCTCGCGCACGCGTTCGGCGGTAGCTACAGAGGCTGCCCCGCGCGCCACTTCGGAGCCCGAGTGCAGGATCCTGGATACGGTCGAGGGGTGGATTCCGAGCTCGCTCGCGAGATCCTTCAGCGTGATGGTGCGGCCATCGGCCGTGCTCTCTTCCATTCAGTCCCCTGCCTCAGCTCAAAAGGTCGTCATCACCAAGAGTGCCTGATAATGCCCGGATCTCTGGTCCAGGCACTCTTGACGTGTCCCACCTCACATTCTATAGTCAATCAAACGGCGTACCCAATCGATTGGGTAGACGGAATCCCGGGAGCCGGCGGCGAAGTACTTACCCCCCTGAAACTTCCGGGAGCATCTGCAGGAAACATGGCAGGAATAACTTTTAACCACCAACCCAATCGATTGGGTAAGTGTGCGGAAACAGTTACAGAACAAACGGAGTGGAGATGACCGTCACAGATTTAGTTGGCCCCCACGTGGTCCTGCTGGCCACGGGAGGAACGATTTCTTCACGTGCGTCCGAGGCCGGCGGAGCCGCGGTGGCGTCCGACACGGGGGAGCAGGTGTTTGCCAGCATGGGCGTGCCAGCGGCCCATCCGGTCCGCGTGTTCGACGTTTTCCGGAAGGGCTCGTACCTGCTGACAGTCGAGGACATGATCGCCATCTGCGCCACGATTCGGGAGGCCTTGGCCGACCCGCAGGTTCTGGGCGTCGTGGTCACCCACGGGACGGACACGATGGAGGAAACGGCCTATCTCGTTGACCTCACCCACGATGATCCCCGCCCGGTCGTATTCACCGGAGCGCAGCAGGCTGCCGACGCCGACTCCCCGGACGGACCCGGCAATCTGTCCCGTGCCATCGCCGTCGCCGGTTCTCCGCGGGCGCGCGGAACCGGTGTGTTGTTGGCCTTTGCCGGGACCATCTTCCCTGCGGCCGGAGTGCGCAAGCGCCACACAACCAGCCTCGATGCCTTCGCCAACCCGGACTTCGGAACCGTCGGATCGGTGTCCGACTCCGGCGAGGTCGAGATCCAGCCGGTACGACCAGGCCTTCCCCCGTTGCCCCTGCCGGGCGCGGACGCCGGTTCGCCGCGCGTGGACCTCATTGCTGCCTACCCCGGAGCCGACGCCACCCTCCTGCGGGCTGCCCTCCAGGCCGGGGCGGCAGGGATCGTGCTCCAGGGGACGGGAACGGGCAACGCTAACCGCGTGCTGTGCCAGGAAGTCGCGCGCGCCACCGCTGCCGGCGTCGTGGTGGTGACGAGCACCCGGGTGGATGCCGGTGCCGTGGTGCCCCGGTACGGCGACGGCGGCGGCGAGGACCTGCGCGCTGCCGGTGCCATCCCCGCCGGGCTGCTCRAGCCATCCCAATCGCTTGTCCTGCTGAGCCTTCTGCTCAGGCTCGGCACTCCCGCCGCCGGGATCGCGGAGGCCTTCGCCCTGAGGGGCACGCTTCCTGACTAGTTGCCGCCCAACATCCGAGCCTCACCAACAATCCACAGCCCAAAGACAAACCTCAACAAGAAGCCAAACCTCAACAAAAGCGCAGTGAAAGGTTGATCTCATGACTAAGGACATCCAAGTCGCGTTCGGCGTGGACGTGGACGCAGTTGCCGGAATGCTCGGCTCCTACGGGGGCGAGGACTCGCCCTGCGATATCTCCCGCGGCTTGTTCAGCGGCGAGGTCGGCGGCCCTCGGCTCATCCGGCTTTTCGAGAAGTACAGCCTGCCCGCCACCTGGTTCGTGCCGGGCCACTCGATCGAGACCTTCCCGGACCTGACGCGGATGATCGTCGACGCCGGGCATGAAATCGGCGTGCACGGGTACTCGCATGAAAACCCCATCGCCATGACCCGCGAGCAGGAGACGGCCATCCTGGACCGGTCGATCGAACTCATCGAGAAAGTCTCCGGCCGTCGGCCCACGGGCTACGTTGCTCCCTGG
>NZ_JBFTNJ010000102.1:0-7800 GCF_056397425.1 Arthrobacter sp. 05N33_2 | reverse complement strand
GCGCTGGATCCTGCTGACCCACGGCCACATCGACCACCTCGGCGGTGCGCACGCCCTATGGGAGCTCACCGGACGGCGCGCGAAGGTCGTGATCCACGAGGCCGACGCGCCTCTGCTGCGCTCCCGGCGCGCGCACGTCGACCAGTACGTGGACGTGCGCCAGCAGTACATCGACAATCCGAATGCCATCGAGGAGCAGACGAAAGCCGCGAACCACGTCATCTCCGGCGAGATGGAGCCGACCATGCTGGTTAGGGGCGGCGAGACCCTCGCCCTGGGCGGGGACGTCACCGTCTCGGTCCACCACATCCCCGGCCACACGGCCGGGTCCGTCGCCTACGTCGTGGACGGGCAGCAGTCGGTCTTCGTCGGCGACGCCGTGCAGATCCACGGAGCGGCCAACGGCTTCCCCGGCTACGAGGATCCGGCCGCCTACCGCTCAAGTCTGCGGTACCTGCGCGACGACGTCCGCCCGCAACACCTGTACCTGGGCCACCCGTACCGGGGCGCTGACGGCGTGCCGTRCGGCGTTGAACTGGACCGTGAGGCGGCCCGGAATGCCCTGCAGGGAAGCCTGGACCTCGAGACCCGAATCGACGACGCCGCCCGCCGGTACCTTCGCGACGGCCTCCAGGAGACGGACTCGCCATACTCGCCCTTCGCCCGCGTCGCTGCAGAACTCGGCTACGCGGGCGACCCCAGCCTCGAGCCGTCCCCGTTCTTCACGACGCTCCACGGCTACCGCACGGCCTTTGACCGCCTGACCAAAGATGAGGAGCTTCGCACCCATGGATGACCTGAAGATGTTGGATGCCGGCGCGGAGAAAATCGCCGTCCGCAAGGACCTCCGGGTCCCGATGCGGGACGGCGTCGAGCTCGCCGCGGACGCCTATCACGGTACCGGGGACAAACCGCGCCCCGCCCTCGTAGCCCTGAGCCCCTACGGCAAAGAACTGCAGGCGCTGGCCCTCACAACCCCGCCACAGCGGCGCCCCAGCCCGATGTGGGACGGCTGCATCGAGGCCGGCGACATCGCCCGCATCGTCAAGGAGGACTACGTTCACGTCATTGGCGACCTGCGCGGCTCGGGTCACTCCGGCGGCGAACATATCGGCAATTACAACGCCGGTGGCGTGTCGCTTGGCCAGGACGCCTACGACTTCATCGAGTGGGTCGCCGCGCAGCCGTGGTGCGACGGCAACGTCGGCATGGTCGGCATCTCCTATTTCGGCTCCATGCAGGTGCTGGCAGCGGCCGAGCGGCCGCCGCACCTGAAGGCGATCTTTGTCTCCGGCGGCCACTACGACTTCTACGAGACCACCTACCATGGCGGCATCATGTGGTTCATGCCGCGTGCTGCACGCGAGGGCCGCGGCGGCGATTCCGGCTGGGCGTTCACGGACAACGTCAAGTCCCGCATGATCGAGAAGTACTCCCCCGGGGAATTGACGAAGCTGGTTGCCACGCGTCTTGCGGACCCGGACGTGGCCGCCTGGCCGAACCTGGTCCATGTCCTGAACTACCCGAAGAACCACGAGGCCTGGTTCGACATTGTGATGAACGAGCTCGACGGGGACTGGTACGAGGAGCGCAACCCCATMACGCTGGCCCCGAACATCGACATCCCGGTSTRSCTGCAGATCGACCAGGGCCGCGGCTGGACGATGGACGGCACGATTGAGCTGTTCAAGGAGCTGAAGGGCCCCAAGAAGCTGGACATCGGCCCGTACCCGCCGATGCAGTCGCGTCCCTTCATCGAAGAACACGACAAGATGTTCCGGTGGTACGACTACTGGATCAAGGGCATCGACAACGGCGTCATGGACGAGCCGGCCGTGAGCGTCTTCGTGGAGGGCTCGCGTGAGCTGGTAACTGCGGAGGCGTGGCCGCCGAAGGACGTCGAGTACAAGTCCCTCTATCTGCGCCCGCGGCACAAACTGTCGACCGAGCCCGAGCTGATGGGCGCGGAGTACGCCGCCCCGGACGGCTTCTACCAGGCGCCGCTGACAGTGACCGACAAGGTGGAGATCATCAGCTGGTCCACCCCTGTCTTCGAGGAGGACACGGAGATGATCGGCACCGGCGCCGCGCACATCTTCGCCGAGATCGACCAGCCGGACACCAACTTCATCCTCCGCCTGTGGGATTACGCGCCCACCGGCGCGCGCCAGCTGATCACCAGCGGATACCTGAAGGCCTCGCACCGCGAACTTGACGACCGCAGCACCGAGGGCAACCCGCTCCACCCGCACACCCGCAGTGTGCCGGTGGAGCCGGGGACGATCGAGGAGTACGTCCTGCGCCTCTATCCGTTCGCGAACACTTTCAAGCCGGGCCACAAGCTCATCGCAGAGCTTTCGAACGGCGAGCCGCTGGCCGACGAGCACAACGCGCTGCTGCCGCCGGATGCCTTCCATCTGCCGGTGGGCCGGCCCGTCACCCACAAGATCTACCGCGACGCCGCCCACCAGTCCAGGCTGGTCCTGCCGTTCACCTCCCGCCAACCGGCGGGGGGCCAGCCGGCGGTCGTCCAGGCGCGCTGATGCCATGCGGCAGCTGACAACACCAGGGCGCAGCCAACAGGCTGCGCCCTGGTGTTGTCAGCTCACTCAGCCAGCAGGAAGCACCAGTTCTCGACCATCAGATCCAGTGAAGTATCGCGGTCCACGGTCCAGCCGAGCCGCATCCAGCGCCGGGAAAAGAACTCCAGCTCGCCGAAGGCCAGCGCGCAGCGGACCCGGCGGCTGGCCGGGGCAAAACGCCCGGCGCTGTCGAGGCCCGCCTGCATGTCGTCGATCGCCGTGTCGAACCACTGGTCCAAAGCCGCCTGGATGTCCGGTTCGCTGGCCGCGGCCTGGTGAGCCGCCACAACATAGGGGCGGATGTCGGCCCACTGGTCAAATTTCCGGGCCAGCCAGACCCTGATCAGCTCGCGGTCTCCGGACTCCACCACCGAATGCAGCGGCGGGACATCGGCCTCCGTCAGCATCTCGTTGGACCGCTCGACGAGCGAGCGCATGAGCTGGGCTTTGGACGGAAAATGCGAATAGAAGGTTGCCCTGGTGGTGCCCACGGCAGCGGAGATGTCATCCACCGTGGYGGCGGCGAACCCTTTCTCCTCGAAAAGCTCCAGCCCCTTGTCGAGGAAAAGCCGGCGGGTCATCTGCTTTTGAGCGTCTCGAATGCTTGCCACGCCCCCAGATTAGTCCCCCGATTCACCGCATTCGTTCACTTGATGCTGTTTTCAGCCACTGAACCGACGTAAGCCGCGAGGTGCTCGCCGGTGAGGGTGGAGCGGGCGGCCACAAGGCTGCCGGGCGTGCCCTCGARRACGAKCCKGCCGCCGKCGTGSCCGGCGCCGGGRCCRAGGTCGATGATCCAGTCGGCGTGCGCCATGACCGCCTGGTGGTGCTCGATGACGATGACCGATTTGCCGGAGTCCACGAGCCGGTCCAGGAGTCCCAAAAGGTTCTGGACGTCGGCGAGATGCAGGCCGGTGGTGGGCTCGTCGAGGACGTAGACATCACCCTTCTCCGCCATCTGGGTGGCGAGCTTGACGCGCTGCCGCTCGCCACCGGACAGCGTGGTGAGCGGCTGGCCCAGGGTGAGGTAGCCCAGCCCGACGTCGACCAGCCGGTCGAGGATCTTGTGGGCCGCCGGGGTGCGGGCCTCCCCTTCGCTGAAGAACACCGCGGCTTCGGTCATCGACATGGCCAGCACCTCGGCAATATTCCGGCCACCCAACGTGTACTCCAGAACTGCCGCCTGGAACCGGCGGCCCTCGCAGTCCTCACAGGTGGATTCGACCGTGGCCATGACACCGAGCTCGGTGAAGATGACACCCGCGCCGTTACAGGTGGGGCAGGCACCCTCCGAATTGGAGCTGAACAGCGCCGGCTTCACGCCGTTGGCCTTCGCGAACGCCTTGCGGATCGGCTCGAGGAGGCCCGTGTACGTCGCAGGGTTGCTGCGCCGCGAACCCTTGATGGCGCCCTGGTCAATCACCACCACACCGGCCCGGCCGTCCACCGAGCCGTCGATCAGCGAGCTCTTGCCCGAACCTGCAACACCCGTGACGACGCAGAGCACGCCGAGCGGGACGTCGACGTCCACGTCCTTGAGGTTGTGCGTCGAGGCGCCCCGCACCTCGAGCGTGCCGGACGGGGTACGCACGGAGTCCTTCAACCTGGCCCGGTCGTCGAGGTGCCGCCCGGTGATGGTGTCGCTCGCCCGCAGGCCCTCCACGGTTCCCTCGAAGCACACGCTGCCGCCCGCCGTACCCGCGCCGGGGCCAAGGTCAATGACGTGGTCGGCGATGGCGATGGTCTCCGGTTTGTGCTCGACGACGAGCACGGTGTTGCCCTTGTCCCGCAGCTGCAGCAGCAGCTGGTTCATCCGTTCGATGTCATGCGGGTGCAGGCCGATCGTCGGCTCGTCAAAGACGTAGGTGATGTCGGTAAGGGACGAGCCCAGGTGCCGGATCATTTTGGTGCGCTGGGCCTCGCCGCCGGACAGGGTGCCCGCCGGCCGGTCCAGCGAGAGGTAACCCAGCCCGATTTCGGCGAACGAGTCGAGCAGGTGCTGCAGGCCTTTCAGCAGGGGTGCGACGGAAGGGGCGTCAAGCTCGCGGATCCATGCGGCGAGGTCGCTGATCTGCATCTCGCAGAGGTCCGCGATGTTCTTGCCCTGGATCTTCGCGGACCTGGCCTCCGGGCTCAGCCGGGTGCCGTCGCACTCGGGGCAGGCCTGGAACGTGATGGCGYGTTCCACGAAGGCCCGGATGTGCGGCTGCATGGCGTCGACGTCCTTGGAGAGCATCGACTTCTGGATCTTCGGGATCACGCCCTCGTAGGTCAGATTGATGCCCTCGACCTTGATCTTGGTGGGCTCCTTGTAGAGGAGGTCGTGCATTTCCTTCTTGGTGAACTTCGCGATCGGCTTGTCCATGTCGAAGCCGGCGCCGCTGAAGATCCGGCCGTACCAGCCGTCCATGCTGTAGCCGGGGATCGTCAGGGCACCCTCGCTGAGCGATTTGCTGTCGTCGTACAACGCAGTGAGGTCGAAGTCCGAAACCGAGCCCATCCCCTCGCAGCGTGCGCACATGCCGCCCAGGTAGACCACATCGCGCACCACGCTCCGCTCGACCCGGCCGCCGGCTTTCTCGGTACTCATCACCCCGCTCGCCTTGCGCGTCGGGACGTTGAAGGAGAAGGCAGTGGGTGGCCCGATGCGGGGCATGCCCAGGCGGCTGAAGAGGATCCGGAGCATGGCGTTCGCGTCGGTGGCGGTGCCGACGGTGGATCGGGGGTTGGCGCCCATCCGCTCCTGGTCAACGATGATCGCCGTCGTCAGCCCCTCCAGGTGGTCCACCTCGGGCCGCGCCAGGTTGGGCATGAAGCCCTGCACAAACGCGCTATAGGTCTCGTTGATCATCCGCTGCGACTCGGCGGCGATGGTGGCGAAAACCAGCGAGCTCTTGCCCGAGCCGGACACGCCGGTGAACACCGTCAAGCGGCGCTTCGGGATCTCGACGCTGATGTCCTTGAGGTTGTTCTCCCGTGCGCCCTGCACGCGGATCAGGTCGTGGCTGTCCGCTTCATGCAGCGCGGGCGGCTGCGTGTCCGTGCTCGTGGCAATGCTCATCGTGTCTCCATCTGTTGGGCGGGGCAGCCCCAAGCGTCCCCGTCGTCGTCGACTGGCTCTATCTAACCAGCTGGCGGCTGGTCCGGCGGTGGCCGGCGGGCACCTTAGATCGGCTGCTGGATGCGGATCAGGTTGCCCGCGGGATCGCGGAAGGCGCAGTCGCGCACCCCGTAGGCCTGCTCTGTCGGTTCCTGGACCACCTCGGCGCCGCTGGCCTGCAGCCGTTCGAAGGTGGCGTCGACGTCCTTGGTGGCCAGGAGGATGCGCGCATAGGTGCCCTTGGCCATCATCTCGTCGATGGTGCCGCGCTCTTCGTCGGTGACGCCGGGATCGGCGGCGGGCGGTTCCAGGACGATGGATGTGTCCGGCTGGCCGGCCGGGCCGACCGTGATCCAGCGCATCCCGCCGTAGCCGACGTCGTTGCGGACCTCGAAGCCGAGGGTGTCCCGGTAGAAGGCCAGGGCGGCGTCGGGATCGTTGTGTGGGAGGAAACTGGCGTGAATGTTGATGTCCATGGGCTTCATGCTAGTTGCGGTTCGGGGGCCGGGACTTCTCGATTCCTGACCGGTCTGGTGACCTGTTTCGCGACGCATGAGGGCATCCCTGCGGTTGCCCTGGCTGCCTCGCGCCGGTAGACGCTGGGCGGCACGCCAACCAGTTCGGTGAAGCGGGTGCTGAAGGTGCCCAGCGACGAGCAGCCGACCGTAAAGCAGACCTCGGTGACGCTCAGGTCGCCGCGGCGCAGCAGGGTCATCGCGCGTTCTATGCGCCGTGTCATGAGATAGCTGTACGGCGACTCGCCGTACGCCAGGCGGAACTCGCGGCTGAGGTGCCCGGCGGACATGTGGGCGCCGCGGGCGAGGGCCTCGACATCCAGCGGCTGTGCGTATTCCCGGTCCATTCGGTCGCGGACGCGGCGTAACAGCGCGAGGTCGCGCAAGCGCTGCGCCCGGTCGGGTTTGCTGGTCACAAGTGCGRTCGTGCTACGTCGTGCCGGAGTTGTCCAGCCCGGAGGTGTTCCTGAATCTCCGGCCGTTCCATTGTCTTTGGCGGCAGGCTCGCTGAGAATGAACCATGACGGTCTACCTGAGGTCTCTGGAAACTGCAGTCCCGCCAACCATCCTGGTCCAGCCCGAGGCCAGGGCCGTGTTCGCCGCCCAGCCGGGCCTCACCCGGCTCGGATCCCGGCTCGTCAACACGTGCTTTGACTCTGCAGCCATCGACACGCGGCACACGGCGGTGGAGGAACTCACCGCGGACAGCAAGGCGGAAAACCCCCAGTTCTTCGACCCCGCCACCGGCCTGGTGCTCAGCCCCAGCACCAAGACCCGGAACGGCATTTTCGCCACGGAAGCGACCAAGCTCTTCATTGAAGCAGCCCAAAAAGCCCTCGATGCCTGCCCGGGCGTCGAGGAGCGGGACATCACCCACCTGATCACGGTTTCCTGCACCGGATTCTTCAATCCCGGCCCGGACTACAAGATTGTCCGGGCCCTCGGCCTGAATCCGGCTGTCCAGCGGTACCACCTCGGCTTTATGGGCTGCTATGCAGCCTTCCCGGCGATGCGGGCGGCGAAGTCCTTTTGCGAGGCGGATCCGGAGGCGACGGTGCTGGTGGTCTGCGCCGAACTCTGTTCCCTTCACGTCCGGACCTCCAATGATCCGGACACCATCATGGGGTCGGCGTTGTTCGCCGACGGCGCTGCCGCGGCCATCATCACAGCGCGGGACATCCCCGTGGAAACGCCCATGCTGCGGCTGGACCACTTCGAAACCGTCCTGACGCCCGTCGGGGAGGACTCGATGGCCTGGAACATCGGTGACGAGGGCTTCGAGATGGTGCTGGGCAACTATGTCCCGCACATCATCGATGATCACATCATTGGCGCGCTGGAACCGCTCCTGTCCCGCGACGGCTCGCTGAAGGGGCTCCCCTACCGGGAGATCGAGCACTGGGGCATCCACCCGGGCGGCCGGAGCATTCTGGACAAGGTCCAGTCCAGGCTGGAGCTCAGCGACGAGCAGCTGGTCCCGGCCCGCGAAACCCTCCGGAACTTCGGCAACATGAGCAGCGCCACCGTCCTGTTCGTCCTCAAGCACATCCTCGAACTGCCGGCAGCGGACGATGCAGCAGACGACGCCGGGGCCGGCCCGGGC
>NZ_JBFTNJ010000101.1:0-8061 GCF_056397425.1 Arthrobacter sp. 05N33_2 | reverse complement strand
ATATGAGGCCGATACAAAGTTGATACCTAATGGCGTCCGCTTGTGGTTCCTGGCACTGACATGGTCCGGCCGCGTCTCCATGCCTGCCGTGCCAGCAGCCCGATGGTGAACTGGCACGGCAGGCACTATCCTGCGATGAGTTCCTTGACGGGCCCCTCGTGCAGGGCCAGGTAGACGTCGTCCCGGATCCGATTCGCCTCCGGGTCTGTCATGGTCCGGGCGAGGGGACGCAGCACCAGGCGTATCAGTGCATTGGCCTGCCCATCGCTGAGGCGGAGTCGTTTCCTCGCCGCTGCGGGGAGGTCGGCGCAGGGCGTCAGGGCCAGGAGTTCGACACTTTCCAGATCGTCGGCCTTTGCGCCCAACGCTGTTCGCACCCGGTCTCCAAGCACTTCGGTATCCAGGTCAGCGGGAATGACGATGGAGATGTCCCGGCGGATGGAGGGCATCTGGGAAACTGGATTCCACCGGGACAGGTCCAGCATCTGCTGGTCCATCTTCTGGTCTGTGGACCGAAGCAGCCTGATGTCGGGGATGCCCTTGCGGAGCATGAGGGCGCGGTCCAATCCCATGCCCAGAGCCAGTCCCGACCACTTGGTGGGATCCAGGCCGGCCCCGGAGAACAGATGCGGCGCGATGAGCCCGCACTCGGCGAGTTCGAGCCACTCCCCGTCCGCGAGGACATCGACCTGCAAGCCTTCTTCGGTGTAGGGGTGATCTGCCGGAACTGCGCGCCAGGGTGCTCCTGGAAGCACCGCCTGCACCAGCGATCCGACCATTTCCTGCAGGTTGCCGGCGTCGAGTTGCCCCCGTGAGCTGACGCGCCATAGGTCGACCTGGTGGGGAGTTCCCACATGGGTGCGGTCGATGCAATCACGCCGGTAGACCAGACCGGGGACCGCCCAGAGCTCGTCCATGGATTGGCCCGCGTGCAGTGCACGCAGCAGCGGCGGGATGGAAGCCGACGTGTGGCTTCGGAGCATGACCGTCGGGCTGAGATAGCGGGAATACCTTTGATCCCGCGTCACATCTGATTCCTTGAACCCCAAGTGGTCGTAATTGTCGGCCACGCTCACCAGCGGGCTGTGGCGGACGATTCGTTGTGGCACTCTCCATTCGCGGCTGAGCGCGTCGAGGATGCCCTGCAACAGCGGCTGCATTGCATGGGGCCCGCCGTCCGGATCTGAAAGATCGCGGATGGTCAAAGCGTCGTGGAGCTCGGAGGGACTGAGATATGAGGGCATTGCAGGTCCTTGTTTTCGGATTTCGAGTGGTGGGTTGACTTCCCCCGACTCAAACCCGGCGCCAGGACCTAGGCGCGCGCCTCAGAGCCCTCGCGGCCGGGGACCGGCCGGGGGCATATAAATCGACGCGAAAGTTGCATGCGCCGACTATACCCCCGATGCGCACCCGGCACGCGTTTCCTCGAGCCGGACGGTCTGGTTCCATATGCCAAGGTGCTCCGAAGGCCGACATCTATCAGAACCCATCCGCGGGCCGGCCTTTATCAGAATGCGTGTAAGTCTGTCCTCTTCAGGCGCCGCCGTTTCTTAAACTTCAAAGGTGTTGAAGTACTTCGGTGTAATGGGCGTGCGCGAGGTCCAGTCCGAGGGCATCGTTAGGGCTGAACCAGCGTATTTCGGAGTGCTCATCCCTGGCCAAGTTCGCAGGATCGCCGGTCCACATTTCCAGGACCCACCCCGAGAGCGCCAACCCCTCAGGTGAGCCCTCGTTGTCCTGGACCCTAAACGTGGGAGTGTTCGTAGGCGGGACAACGTTGACTGCGATTTCTTCGAGGAGCTCCCTGGCCAGCGCCTCGCCGGCTGATTCGCCGTCCTCGATGTGGCCGCCCGGGAAGTCCCACATACCCGGGTACCATTTCGATGTCGGGACCCGGCGGCACATCAGAACGCCTCGTGGCCCGAAGAGTACGCCGACGGCAATGCGGTGGGTCATCGCATCAGTCGATCACGGGGGCATCCAGCACACAAATCATCCCGTGGGGTCGGGCACGAACCCGCGGACCTCCCGCGCGCAGCGGCAAGCGGCGGCGATCTTGGCGGCCCGCACCAATGCTTCGTCACGGGAGGGCGCGTCGACGACGGCGAGTCCGGCCAGGCTTGGTGGAGGGCCGATGCTTGCTAGGGATGTTTAGGGCACACTGGTGGCGTGAGCGGAATCCSRTGGGTGYTRCACGTCGATCTCGACCAGTTCATCGCGGCGGTYGAAGTGCTCCGGCGGCCGGAGCTTGCTGGCAAGCCGATCATTGTCGGCGGTCGGGGCGACCCCACGGAACGCGCCGTGGTGTCGACGGCATCCTACGAAGCGAGGGCATTCGGCGTGGGTTCCGGAATGCCCTTACGCATTGCGGCCCGGAAAGTGCCCGATGCTGTGATCCTGCCCGTCGATCAGGAGGCTTACCTCGCGGCGTCCGAAACGGTCATGGCTACCCTGCGCGCGCAGCCCGGCGCCACAGTGCAGGTGCTGGGGTGGGATGAAGCTTTTGTAGGCACCGAGACAGAGAATCCGGAAGCCTACGCCCGGCAGGTGCAGGCCGCTGTCCTGGAGCGAACGCAGCTTCACTGCAGCGTGGGCATCGGCGACACCCTGGTACGAGCCAAGGTCGCCACCGGTTTCGGCAAGCCGGCCGGCGTCTTCCGTCTCACTGCCGCGAACTGGCTCGACGTCATGGGCAGTCGGCCCACCAAGGAGCTCTGGGGCGTCGGAACCAAGGTGTCGGGCAGGCTGGCCAAACTCGGCATCAACACAGTGGCCGAGCTAGCCGCGTCCGGCCCCCGGGACCTGGTCCCGGAGTTCGGCCCCAGGATGGGACCTTGGTACGCGGAGCTCGGACGCGGGGACGGCGCCAGCGTTGTGGACGACACCCCGTGGGTTGCCCGCGGGCATAGCCGGGAGACCACCTTCCAGCGCGACCTGACTGAACCCGCCCAGGTCGACGACGCCGTGAGGGAGCTGACAGCGCGCGTCCTGGAGGATGTTGTGGCCGAAGGTCGGCCCGTGGTTGGGCTGACCCTCAAGGTCCGGTACGCGCCGTTCKTSACCAARACCCACGCGAGGAAGMTTCCYGAGACATTCGACCGGGACGAAATCCTCGCGGAGGCGTTGGACCTCGCAGCCGGAATCGAAGCAGACCGTCCGATCCGGCTCCTGGGTCTGCGGGCCGAAATGGCAATGCCCGACGATGCCCGAAAGGGACATACGCCGACACGCGGCGGCTGGTGAYGGCGTCGCTTCCTCCCCGGTGCGGCGTTCCGCCGGCCGGCTGCAAAATGACCCTGGGAAGCCCTCAAGTCAAAGTTAGGCTGGGACGATGGAATATCAGATCCGCCAGGCCGCGGTCGAGGACGCTGATGCCGTGGTTAGGATGCACACCCTGGCCCATGAGGAATGCTACGGGCACCTTTTGTCCCCGGCGTTCTTCGATGCGCGCCGTGCCAGCATGCCGCTGCGCGTGGAAAAACGCCGGCCGTATCTGGACAGCGCCCAGCCGCGAATCATCGCCATGGACGAGAGCAATGAAATAGTTGGATTTGCCGACGCAGGCACGGGGCGTGACGATGACCTGCCCGGCGAACTTGAGCTTTACTCCATTTACACTCTGAGGCGCACCCATGGCACTGGGCTCGGTGTCGCCCTGTTGAAGGCCGCCCTCGGCGATTTACCCGCCTACCTGTGGGTCCTTGAGGCCAACGTGCGCGCTCAGGCCTTTTACGTCAAGAACGGTTTTCAGCCCGATGGGACGCGTAAGTTGCTTTCACCCGAGTGGGAGGAACTACCTGAAATACGGATGGTCCGCTCCGACATTTAGCCGGGCAGGGGCCACGCTGAACACCGGCGGAGGTCACTCGCCGTTCGTGCGTTATCAGCTGGTGCCGACCGCTGAAAAGACGAGAGAATCACGCCACTGTCCACGAATGAGTTTGTCCGCCCTCCGCGACCCGATCTGGACCATTCCGATCTTTTCCAGCACTTTTGCCGAAGCGGTGTTTTCAGGTCTGCAGGTTGCGGTAATGTCCCGCAGTCTGAGAGTTTCTTGGCCGAACCTGAGGAGGGCGGCTGCGGCCTCAGTGGCATATCCGTGCCCCCAGTGGTCAGCATCAATCACGTACCCCAGCTCGCCCCGGCAACGATCAATGCCGAGTCCGACAGAACCGAAGGGTTCGACCCTGGGAAAAGTGACAGCAAGAGTGAAGTTTGTCCGGTTCGAACCGCGTTGCGCCGCCGAGCACATTTTAAGGAATTCCAGCGTTTCGCCGGTTGTATTCGGTCCCCAGTCCACGTATTCGGCGATCCTCAAGTCGGAAGCGAATGAATGTACCGCTGCGAAATCATCCAGGGTGTACTCGCGCAGCAGGAGACGATCAGTCTGCAATTCCATGTGTCCATCATGCCGGGGCCGGCGCAGCGGCCTGGCGGGCCGTGGGTCAAAACCTGAGAATGTTCAATTCCGCGGCCGGTTCGAAACCAAGCCGTGCGTAAAAGCCGCGTGATGCATCGGAGGGGGAAAGCACCATCCGTACGGCCTTGATGCCTTGCGCGAACTGGATCGATGCCTCCACGAGCCGGCCTCCGATTCCTGCGTTCCGAAACTCCGGGAGCACGTAGGCGTTGCCCAGATAGACCCACCGGGACGATTCCGTTCCGGGTTTGGGCATCCGCTCGAAAATCATCAGGTTGAGCATCCCGACGAGTTCGCCACCGTAGTCGGCCACAAAGAACTTTCGGGGACTGGCATTCATCCACTCCATGAAGACGGCGTCGAAGGTGGGATCGTCCATGGGCGCGGGGTCCTGTTCCGCCGCCCACGTGGCCCTTAGCGTCGCGAGGCCGGGCACATCGTCTGGGCGCCCTTCGCCAATGATGAACATGGAAGTACCCTACTTTGGCGGGGCGCCCGCCTCCCACTGAAGGTCCGCAGGGCGACCTCGAAGAAGCTGCACGACGCTGAGCCTGACATCGACACAAGCCAGGTCGGCCTCATGATCGCGGATCAGTTTCCGGGGTGGGCCGGGCTCCCGCTGAAGCCGGTGTCATCCAGCGGGACGGACAACGTCATGCTCACGCTCGGTGACCGGCTCGTCGTCCGGCTTCCCCGCACGGCCGCCGCGGTTCCCGCGCTCTCCAAGGGGTGGAAATACCCGAGGCTTCTTGGTCCCGGCATCGCCTCCGCCTAATGCTCCCGTCCGTTAGAGTCGGACAAATGAAACGGGCTGTGATCCTTGGCGGCACTGGCGTTCTCGGCCGCGCGATTGCGTGGCGGCTGATCCGTGCCGGCTGGGCCGTGGACATGACGGGCCGGGACYGGACCAAGATGCCGGCTGACCTGGCTGCCGCCGGTGCCCGATTTATCGCCGCCGAACGTCGTGACGACGCCGCACTGGCCGGGGTGATGGCGGGTGGTGCCGATCTCCTCGTGGACGCGGTGTGCTACACCGAGGCCGACGCCCGGCAACTCCTGCCGCACCTGGCCGCGGTGACCTCTGCCGTCATGCTCTCGAGCAAGGCTGTGTACGTTGACGCCGCCGGCAATCACGTCAATTCCGAGGTAGCGCCCCGCTTTGATGCGCCGATCCTCGAGAACAATCCGACCATGCGGCCGGGAACCGGGGACTACCAATCCCGGGAAGGCTATGGCGCCAACAAGGTGGCTGCAGAGAACACCCTCCTGGGCAGCGGCCATCCCGTGACGGTGATCCGGGCGTCCAAGGTACATGGTGAGGGCGCGGCCCTGCCCCGGGAATGGATGTTCGTCAAACGGGTGCTCGACCGGCGCCGGGCCGTGTTCCTGGCCCATGCTGGGCAGGGCGCGGACCACACGACGGCAGCGGTGAACACGGCGRCCCTCGTGGAACGGGTTGCCGCCGTGCCCGCGGCACGAATCCTCAACAGCGCCGATCCAGATGCGCCGAATGCCCGGCAGATCGCCGCAGCAATTGCCCGCTACCTGGGCCACGACTGGGAAGAGGTGCTTCTGGATGACAGCGCACCCGTGGGCCTCGGTGACCATCCGTGGGATTTCCGGCCTCCGCTGGTACTGAGCACCAAGGCCTCCCTTAACCTCGCCTATGAACCTGTTGGGACATACGCTCAGACCATCCCGCATCAGGTGGACTGGCTGGTGAAGGCGGCAGCGGCCGGAGCCATGCCGGGAACCGGCGATCCGTCCCTCAAGCACTATCTCGACTACTCCCGTGAAGAGCAGTTCACCGCTGGTTCGACCCTGCGAACACCCCAAGGTCCGCTATGAGGGACTAAGTGTTGAAGACACGAAGGGTTTGTCGACGAGGATGGCGGCCTGTGGATGTTTTTCCTTGGCCCTCGGTGAACGCACCAACTGGGCGC
Organism: Arthrobacter sp. 05N33_2; assembly: GCF_056397425.1. Classification (NCBI taxonomy): domain Bacteria; kingdom Bacillati; phylum Actinomycetota; class Actinomycetes; order Micrococcales; family Micrococcaceae; genus Arthrobacter; species Arthrobacter sp. 05N33_2. Next base: position 1,698 of record NZ_JBFTNJ010000101.1, on the reverse strand, counting down.
GCATCACAAAGCCTTGTTCGGTGAACCGGAGCGCCACCTCTTCGGGTGCGTGCAGTTCCGCCCGGAGCTGGACGTCGTGTCCGTAGGCACGGTCAATCGTGCGGTGGCCGCTGCCGGCGTGGAAGGCGACGAGCGCCGAACCGCCAGGGCGGAGCGCCCTCCAGAACTCGCGCGCGATCGCCGGCAGCGCCGTCGGGGGAGAGTGGATGATCGAATACCAGGCGAGGACGCCGTCCGCAGCTGCGTCCGCTTGGGGCAGGTCCGTCAGCTCTCCCAGCTCGAACAACAGCCCGGCATGCAGTTGTTGCGCGATCCGGAYCATTTCGGGCGACAGGTCGACTCCGCTGACGTTCAGCCCCGCCTGGCCGAGATAACTGCTCATTCGTCCGGCACCGCATCCGACGTCGATCACCGTCCGGTCCGCCGTGCCGCGCATGTGGGCGATGAAGTGGTCCATCATGGCCATATCCAGCGGGGCCTCGAAACTCGTATCCGGGATCACCGCTGAATAGGTCTCGGCCACTGTGTCGTACGCGGATCTGACGTCCATCAAATTTTCCTGGTTTGCCATCAACCGAGCCTAACGGCCATGGCCGGGGAACTCCCGGTGCCGAATTCTTACGTCATGCAACGGGTCCGTGACGCGTTGTGTCGTTGCGCGACTGTGCGTTGCGGCCGGGCTTGGGAACCCGCGTCTACGGTGGTTGATTGGGGCTACCAGCGCTCGAAAGGACCCGCCATGACGGAACATTCTGACCCCAGCCCGAAGGCACTCCGGCACATTCTCGGACACTTCGCCACCGGCCTGACGGTGATCACCGCAGCAACCCAGCACGGGCCGGCCGGTTTCACATGCCAGTCCTTCGCCTCCCTGTCCCTGGAGCCGGCCCTGGTCACTTTCAGCCCCGCACGGACATCGAGCACCTGGCCGCTGCTGCGTGCGGCGGGACGGTTTACCGTGAACATCCTGGCCGCAGAGCACCAGCATCTGGCGGGGCAGTTCGCGCGCTCGGGGACGGACAAGTTCGCCGGCGTCGGCCATTCGCCCTCGCCGCTGGGCAACCCCGTCCTGGATAACGCCCTGGCCTGGGTGGATTGCGAACTCCACCAGGAGTACGACGGCGGCGACCACACGATCGTCGTCGGCGCCGTCCGCGCCCTGGGCGCCCGCCCCGACGCTGAGCCCCTGCTCTTCTACAAGGGACGCTACGCCGGCGTCGGGTCCCGCGCCGGCGCGCTGGAGAGCGCGGCCTGACCGTGTCGGAACCGAAGGCGGAACCGAAGCCGGAGCGGGAGCCGAAGCCGGAGCGGGAACCCGGCAACGCGGAACAGCCGTGCCCGGCAACAGGCGCCCACTGGCTGGAGGGGTGGGTCGTCTTCGGAAACGCCTACCCGTAACAGCCCGCGCCGGATCCCCTCCGGCGTCGGCCGCGCCGCGCTGGCGTAAGATGGAAGCACCCGTAGACCCTGGCCGCGGGCGGTGCGAACCGCCGTCGGCACGGATCACGGCGACAGACCATATTCATACTGGAGGGGACCAGAGGCCCGCGGGCCAACACCATGACTGAAGCAGCGAACGGCAAGGCCCGGTTCAGCGCCCGAGAACGCACCGCAGGGGAATTTCCCCACTCCCTACCAGGGCTGCGGACGGAGGTGGTCTTGTTCGACGACTCAGAGCAGATGGTCCAGTCGCTGGGC
>NZ_JBFTNJ010000100.1:0-8246 GCF_056397425.1 Arthrobacter sp. 05N33_2 | reverse complement strand
AGCCCGTACAGGCCGTTGGTGGACTGGTAGTTCAGGTCGGAGCCGTCGGCGCAGGTCTGGCCCGTCCATGACAGGATGCGGCACATCCGGTTCGGGCTCGTGACGGCGAGGATCGTCGCGCCAAGGGCCAGGACCGCCCCGGCGAACCCGAAAAGGTACAGCCGSACGCCGGCGAAGAACAGCGCGGCRGCCACGATGATCATCACRATCATGGCCGTSCCGAGGTCGTTTCCGGCCAGGATGAGGCCCAGGACCGCAATGGCGCCCGGGAGCACGACCGGAATGAGCGCGTGGCGCCATTCATGGAGGAGCTTGGCCTTGCGGTCAAGCACGGTGGCCATCCAGAGCGCGAGGGCGAGCTTGGCGGCTTCGGAGGGCTGGAACGTGAACGGACCGACGTCGATCCAGTTCTGGTTGCCCAGCGCGCTGCGTCCCACGAGGAGCACCAGGCCCAGCAGCGCAATGGCCAGGAACATGAGCGGCCAGGCGAAGCGCCTGAGCCAGACGACGTTCACGCGGGAGAGGACAAGCATCGCGAAGACGCCAATCGCGGCGAATCCGCCCTGTTTGAAGGCGGCGGAGTACGGCGACTCCCCCGCGGCGATGGCTTCCACGCTGGAGGCCGAGAGGACCATCATGATCCCGATCGCCGTCAGCGCCAGGGTGGAGCCAAGGATCAGGTAGTACGTGGATCCGTTGCGCGACCTGCCGGTGCCTTCCAGCGCGGACCAGAATCCGCGGTTCCAGGCACGCACCCGGGCCGCGGGGGTGACGGCGGGGCCGCCGGCCGTTGGCCGTGCCGCCGAAGGGGCCCGACGGCCGGCGGGCGTGCCACTGGTGGCCCCGCCTCTACTGGCCCCGCCGGCGGCGGGTCGTGCCGCCGTCGTACGTGTGGGCGTGCTGACCATTGTTACTCCTCGCTGGTCTGAGCCTGCCCTTCCACRAGCTCGCGGACAGCTTCGATGAAGGCATCGCCACGGTGAGCRTAGGAAGAGAACTGGTCCATGGAAGCAGCCGCCGGGGCCAGCAGCACAGTGTCCCCGGAGGCGGCCAGCTGCGCCGCCGAGGCAACGGCCTGGGCCATCACAGTCTCGCCGAAAATCGGCGAAGGGCCTGCGTCGGCTTTGGCCGTACCGGCAGTCTGCACGTCTTCAGTCTCGCCCTTGCCCTGCCCGATCACGGGGACATCCGGCGCGTGTCGCTTCAGGGCGGCCTGCAGATCGCTGGAGTCCGCGCCGATCAGGACCACGGCCTTGAGCCGGCTGCCCTGTTCCTGGATCAGGGAGTCGTAATTCACGCCCTTGGACAAACCTCCCGCGATCCACACCACATTCTGGAACGCGGACAACGAGGCGGCGGCGGCGTGCGGGTTGGTGGCTTTGGAATCGTTGATCCACAGCACACCCTCATACCGGGCCACCAGCTGGATCCGGTGGTCTCCCGGAAGGTAGTTCAGCAGGCCCTGGCGCACAGCCGATGGCTCCACCCCGTAGGCCCGTACCAGGGCAGCGGCTGCCAGCGCGTTGGCCACCATGTGGCGCGGCGCCACCGGTCCCAGGTCGGCGATCGAGGCGAGTTCGGCCGCGCTGTCCTTGCGTTCGGCAATGAACGCCCGGTCAACCAGCAGCCCCTCCACGACGCCGAGCATGCTGATGGCCGGGGTCAGTGTGGTGAATCCCACGGCCCGGCAGCCTTCAACCACGTCCGCGTCCTCGACCATGCGCTCGGTCTCGATCTGCTCGGCGTTGTAGATGCAGGCCTTCTGCGTGTTGGCGTAGACCTTGGCCTTGTCGGCCAGGTAGGAGGCGTAGGAGCCGTGCCAGTCCACGTGGTCTTCAGCGACGTTGAGGCACACGCTGGCCACCGGCGACACCGAGTGGCTCCAGTGCAGCTGGAAACTGGACAGTTCCACCGCGAAGGCGTCGTAGTCCACGGGATCGCGCAGGGCGTCCAGGATCGGGGTTCCGACGTTGCCTACGGCGATCGCCTTCAGGCCGGCGGCCTGGAGCATGGATTCGGTCAGGCCGACCGTGGTGGTCTTGCCGTTGGTGCCTGTGATGGCCAGCCAGTCGGCGGTCTTACGGCCCTCGCGTTCGCGGAGCCGCCAGGCGAGCTCGACGTCGCCCCACACCGGAATGTGCGCCCGTGCCGCTGCGGCGAGCAGTGCCTGGTCCGGGCGCCAGCCCGGGGACGTGACCACCAGGTCCGGCTTTTGCCCGTCGATCTTCGGAACGGACTCCACCGCTTCCTCGCCCAGCAGGACGTCCGCGGCGCCGACGATGCGGAGTGTGTCGGCCTGGGCCAGCGCCTTGGCGCTGGTGGCGGCATCCACCACCACCACCCGGGCGCCGAGTTCAATGAGGGTGTCGGCGGCGGCGAAGCCGGAGACGCCGATGCCGGTGACCACGACGCGCAGTCCGGCCCACTCGGAATCCCAGGTGGTGAGTCCCTGCAGCCGGGGCGAGGTGGTGAGCGGGGCGGGGATGGGACCGGTCACAGCAGCACCACCCATTCGGCGTAGAAGATGCCCAGGCCGGCGGCGACAAACAACCCGGACAGGATCCAGAACCGGACCACCACCGTGACTTCGGCCCAGCCCTTGAGCTCGAAGTGGTGCTGGAGCGGTGCCATCTTGAAGAACCGTTTGCCCTTGGTGATTTTGAAGTAGCCCACCTGGATAATGACCGAGAGCGTGATGAGGACGAAGAGCCCGCCGATGAAGGCCAGCAGCAGTTCGGTGCGGGACAGGATCGCGAAGGCTGCGACGGCGCCGCCGATGGCAAGGGAGCCGGTGTCGCCCATGAAGATCTTTGCGGGCGAGGTGTTCCACCACAGGAACCCGACCATCGCCGCGCTCAGGATGGCGGCCAGCAGGGCCAGGTCCAGGGGGTCGCGGACCGAGTAGCAGCCGCTGCCGGCCTGCCGCGGGGATCCGCAGGCCTGGTTGCTTTGCCAGATGCCCATGAGCGTGTAGGCCCCGAACACCATGACGGAAGCGCCGGCGGCCAGGCCGTCGAGGCCGTCGGTGAGGTTCACGCCGTTGGTCGCGGCCGTGASGATCAGGTTGGACCACAGCACGAACAAGATGGCGCCGAGTACGGTCCCGGCGAACGCGAGGTTAAGCCACGGAATGTCGCGCACCAGCGAGATCTGGGTGGACGCCGGGGTCAGGCCCGCCGCATTCGGGAAGTTCCGCGCCAGCACGGCAAAGATGATGCCAACGGCGCCCTGAAGGATCAGCTTGGCCTTGGCGTCCAGGCCCAGGCTGCGCTGCTTGGAGATCTTGATGAAGTCATCCAGGAATCCGACCAGCCCCATGCCCACCATGAGGAAGAGCAGGAGAAGCCCGGAGGCGCTTGGCCCCGGTGAGTGCGGGTTCATCATCCACATGATCAGGTGCGTGAGCCCGTAGCTGACCAGGACCGCCACGACCACCACGGTGCCGCCCATTGTGGGCGTGCCCCGCTTGGTGTGGTGGGAGGTGGGTCCGTCGTCCCGGATGAATTGTCCGTAGCCCTTGCGGACCAGGAACCGGATGAACAGCGGGGTGCCTACAAACGCGAGGAGCAGCGCCATTCCGGCGCCCATCAGCAGTGCAATCACAGCTGTGCACTCCCTTCTGTGGCGGTTGCGGCAGTTCCCTCAGCAGGTCGCTCGGGAGAGTCTTGGGTGGCATGTGGGGGTAATGCTATCCGATCCCCCAAGTGGCGCAGCCCGATGCCGTTCGATGACTTGAACAGGACCAGGTCGCCGGGCTGGAGCTCGGCTTGGAGAAGCACGTAGGCCTCGTCCGCCGTCTCGGCGAAAACGCATTCGTCGCCCCAGGAGCCTTCGTTGACGGCGGAGACATACAGCGACCGCGCCTCCCGGCCCACCACGACGAGCCGGGAGATGTTCAGCCGCACCACCTGGGTGCCGACTGCCATGTGCTCGCGGATGGAATCCGGGCCCAGTTCCAGCATGGCGCCCAGGACTGCCCAGGTGCGGCGGCCGCGGCCCAGCTCGGCCAGCGTCCGCAGTGCTGCCCGCATGGACTCCGGGTTGGCGTTGTACGCATCGTTGATGACGGTCACGCCGTCGGGACGCTCCGTGCGCTCCATCCGCCAGCGGCTGGCGGCGGTCTGCGCGCTGAGCGAGGCGGCGATCTGCGCCCCGGGGATGCCGGCCGCGTGCGCCGCAGCCGCGGCCGCGAGGAGGTTGGCCATGTGATGGGCGCCGATCAGCTTGGCGGCGACGTGGTGCCGGGTTGGCCCTTGCTGTGCTTTCCCGTCCGTCACGTCGGCGGGCAGGTAGAGCTCAAATTCCGGGTGGCCGTCGGCGTTCAGGTCCACATCCGCGGCCCTCACCACATCGGCCTGGGCCACGTCGGCCTGGATGGTGGTGTCCTGGCCTGGGCCGGCCGCGCGTGAGGTGTAGCCGAGCACGCGGGCCCGGGTCCGGGTGGCCATCGCGGCGACGCGGGAGTCGTCCAGGTTCAGCACGGCGGTGCCCCCGGCCGGGAGCGCCTCCACGAGTTCGCCCTTGGCCACCGCGATGTTCTCGACGCCGCCGAACTCCCCGGCGTGGGCGGAGCCGACGCCGAGGACGACGCCGATCTCCGGCCGGACCATGTCCGCGAGGTACTGGATGTGGCCGATGCCCGTGGCGCCCATCTCGATGACGAGGTAGCGGGTGTCGAAGTCGGCTTTGAAGACTGTGAGCGGCACGCCGATCTCGCCGTTGTAGGACCCTTGCGGCGCAACTGTGGCACCTTCGGCGCCGGCGGCCGCGAAGATTCCGGCGAGCAGGTCCTTCGTGGTGGTTTTGCCGGCGGAGCCGGTGATGCCGACCACGGTGAAAGCGGCGCCGGCCGCGGCGCGGCTGGCACGGATCCGGCGGACGGCTTCGGCGGCCAGCGCGCCCATGGCGAGGACAGTGTCCTCAACGACGACGGCGGGATAGTCCGTTCCGGCGGCGTCGGCCACTTCGCGCTCCACGAGCGCCAATACGGCGCCCCGGTCAAAGGCTGCGCCGACGAAGTCGTGTCCGTCGGCGTTCTCCCCCGGTTTGGCCACATAGAGGGAACCCGCCGTGGCCTCGCGGGAGTCGGTCACCACGGAGGCGGGGGTAATTCCCGGTTCCGCGGCGAGCCGGCCGTCGGTTATGTCGGCGATTTCCGCCGCTGTAAATGCAATCATCTCGGTTTAGGACTCTATCCGGTGGTCTTCGAGAACGGTGAATCCCCGTGCTGTCAAGGCGTTCCGAAGCTCCACCCGGTCATCCAGTGCCAGGTTGACTCCCTTGACTTCCTGCCAGACCTCGTGACCGCGCCCGGCCACGAGGATGGTGTCCCCGGCTCCGGCGAGCTCTACGGCCTTCAGGATGGCGGCGTCGCGCGGGAAGACCTCCAGGACTGTGCAGTCCAGGCCTTCGTCGTCCTTGGCCGCGAGGGCCCCGGCAAGGACGTCCGCGCGGATGGCCGCCGCGTCCTCGTCGTGGGGATCGTCGTCGCTGACAATCACGGTGTCCGCCAGCCGCGCCGCGATGGCACCCATCGCGGGGCGTTTGCCCTGGTCCCGCTGTCCGGTGGCGCCGAAAACGATGATCACTCTGGATCCGGGTTCCGGGGACCGGACGGCTTCGAGGGCACGGGCCAGTGCGTCGGGGTTGTGCGCGAAGTCCACCACGGCGGCCGGGGCCGTGGACACGAGCTGCATCCGGCCCGGCACGGCAACGGTGAAGGGATCCGCGGCGTCGAGGGCGGCCTGCACCGCGGCCGGCTCGTGGCCGCCGGCGAGGACCATCACCGTGGCCAGCGCGGCATTGGCGACGTTGAAGCCGCCCGGCAGGCCCGTGTGGACGCGCAGCTCGGCGCCGTCGCGGTGCCGGAGGACGAAGTCGGAGCCGAGGCCCCGCGGAGCAGTCCGGACCACAGTCCAGTCCGCGGTTCGGTCCGTGGTCCGGTCGGCGTCAGCCGGCCCGGCGCCGTCGGTCCCGGCCGTGGCCAGGGTCGTGACCGGGATTTCGGCGGTGGCCGCAAGCTTGCGGCCCCAGTCATCATCGATGGTCACGACGGCGGCGCGGGCGCGTTCCGGCGAAAACAGCCGGGCTTTGGTCTGGAAGTATTCCTCCATGGTCCCGTGCAGGTCCAGGTGGTCCTGGGTGAGGTTCGTGAAGCCGGCGACGTCGAACACCACGGCGTCGACACGGTGGAAGGACACGGCGTGCGAGGAAACCTCCATGGAGGCGGCATCGAGCCCGCGTTCGCGCATGAGCGCCAACAGTGCGTGCACATCCGTGGATTCGGGAGTGGTCAGCAGGCTCGGGATCGGCTCCCCGCCGGCCAGGATCTCAATCGTCCCGATCAGCCCGGTCCGCTTACCCAGCGCCCGCAGCAGGGCATTGATGAAATAGGTGGTGGTGGTCTTGCCGTTGGTGCCTGTCACCCCGAAGAGGGCCGGTGCCCCGGCGCCGTCGGGCCTGCTCTGGTAGATGAGCGCGGACAGCCGGCCGACCACGCTGCGCGGCTCGTGGGCCAGCAGGACCGGGACGGCGATGTCATGGCCCAGGGCCAGCAGGCGCGCCCCGGCGTCGTCTGTCAGGACCGCCACGGCGCCGGCGTCGACGGCCTGGGACACGAAGTCGGCCCCGTGCCGTGTGGCGCCCGGCAGGGCCACGTACAGGTCTCCCGGGCGGACCGACCGGGAGTTCAGGGAGATCCCGGTGACCTGGACGGAGCCTGATGCACCGGGAACGGCGATGCCGATCGCCGCGCCAATGTCTGCCAGCGGCACTGCGGCAACCGCAGTGGGCCGGAAGCCCTGGGTGGAGTCATGGCCGGACGGCGCGGAAGCATCGGGGTCGGTGAGCTCTGACAAGTGGATCTCCGTTGTGGTGCTAGTGGATCGGGCACTGAACTAATCGGGCACTGAAAAAAATCGGGCACTGAATGAATCGGGCACTGAAAAAAATCGGGCACTGGTAGATCGGGACCTGCGCACGCGGAAATGCTCCGGCGCGCAGGCAATGGGTGTGGCGTCGGCTGGTGACTTCCGGGTGCCAGGTGGAACAGGCGCTACTTGGCGTACTGCGGCAGCCGCGCGGGTTCGCCGGTGGAGGGCTGGACGTTGAATGTGCGCAGCGTCTGGCTCATCACCGAACGGAACACCGGTCCGTTGGTGATTCCGAAGATGCTTCCCTTGGGCCGTTGCAGGACCACCTCAACAATAAACCGCGGATCGTCCATGGGCGCCATTCCGATGATGGAGGCCGTATAGCCGCAGAACCCTGATTTGCCGTCGTCGCAGGGCGATTCGGATGTGCCGGTCTTGGCGCCCACCCGGTACCCGTCGATCGCAGCCTCTTTGATCTCGCCCTCGGTTACGGCGCTCTCAAGGATGTCGCGGACCTGTTTGGCGGTTTCCTTGGAGACGACCTGCTGCGGGGCTTTGGCCGGGACTTTTTCCTCGGCACCGTCCGGGTTGATGTAGCTGTCGATCAGCCGGGGCTGGAGCATCACGCCGTCGTTGGCGATGCTCTGGTAGGCCCGGACAGTCTGGAGGGTGGTTTGGGCGACGCCCTGGCCGAAGAGCACTGTGTATTGCTGACGCCCGTCCCACTGGTCGGCCGGGGTCAGGATGCCCTTGGATTCGGCCGGCAGACCAATGTCGGGGGCATCGCCGATGCCGAACTTCCGCAGCCAGTCATAGCGCTGTTCCTTGCTCAGCCGCTGGCCCACCATGACTGTGCCGGTGTTCATGGAATAGCCGACAATGCCCGCCAGCGTCCGCTGCTCGGTGCCGTGTTCGAACGCGTCACTGAAGGTCTGGCCGTCCACTGTGTAGGTCGGTGGAATGGTGAACCTGTCCAGCGGGCTGGACTTCCCTTCCTGAATCGCAGCTGCGGCCGTGATCATCTTCTCCACCGAGCCGGGCTCGTAGGCGGCGGTGACGGCCCGGACCCCGCGGTCCTCGGCGGCAACCTTGCCGGGGTCGTTCGGATCCGGGGAGTCGGTATCGGCCATGGCCACGATGTTGCCGGTCTTGACGTCCTGGACAACGATCACGCCCCACTCGGCGCTGAGCTTGTCCTTCTGGCTTTGGATCGCCTGTTGGGAGAAGTACTGCAGGTCCGAATTCAGCGTGAGTTTGATGTCCTTGCCGTTCACCGCCGGCGTCAATTGGTCCACACCGACCGGGATGCGCAGTCCGTCGGCGCCGATTTCAAAGAGCCGCTTGCCCGGTGTGCCTTCTTGCCCGGTGTGCCTT
>NZ_JBFTNJ010000099.1:0-8314 GCF_056397425.1 Arthrobacter sp. 05N33_2 | reverse complement strand
GCCCGGAATAGTCTCGTGATGCGTCCTTGCCTGCCCCCGGGCAGGCGCTTTTAGGTGCCCTCCTGGGTGCCGGTGTCGAAGGGCTTGCCCGCGGCCGGCGGCTTTTCGCCAGGCGTACCTGTTCCGGCCTTGCGCAGCGGATCTACAGTACCTTCCGCGCCGTAGTCACCTTCGGTGTACTGGCCGATTTCCGACCCGGCCGTGCGTCCCGGAGCCGTGCCAGCGCCGCCGTAGTCGGCTGCTACGTAGCGCCCGGATTCCTTGGCTCGGTCTCCCAAGGGTTCGGGCAGGCCGCCCTCCCTGCCGGCCGCACCGTAGTCACCTTGGACGTATTGGCCTTCCTCGTCCTCGGCGTGCCGGCCTCTCTGCACGCCAGCCTTACCGTACGCTCCTTCGACGTACCGGCCCCGGAGCTCCTTATCTTCTGGTTTCACGTCCGCGGGCGCCTGGTCCGCGGGCAATTCGGAGTCGCTGCGGTCTGTCATGATCCTGCCCTCCAGAGACGAATCCATGCGTCTAATCCGGCGCAATTCAAGTCTAGTCAGGGCCACTGCACCACGACAGAGGGCAGCGGCCGCCGGCCGCCCGCCTTGGGTGGCCAAGAGTGTCAGGTGTGGGCGGCGGGAGCGGTGGTGCTTCGAACGACGAGGCGCGGGGCCAGCACTTCGGTACGTGGCTGCAGGGAGGGGTCGGCGATGCGGGCGAGGAGAAGCTCCGCGACGCGGATGCCTACGTCCCGGCTGACGGGGTCGACGGTGGTCAGGGAGACGTGGCGGATCCCGGCGAGATAGGTGTTGTCGTATCCGACCAGTGAGAGTTGTCCCGGCACGCTGATGCCGCGCTCGTCGGCGGCCGAGAGCGCACCGACGGCGAGGATGTCGTTGGCGGCAAAGACCGCTGAGGGGGGCTGGCCGCCGTCGATAAGGCGGCTCATTGCCTCAAAGCCGGAATGCTCGCTCAAGTCCGTTGGTATCACTCGGATGTAGTTCTGCAAGCCGTGGCGGGTCATGGTGTCCCGGTAGGCGTCGGCCCGCACGGTAGCAGAGCCGGTGGGAGCGGTGAGGAAGGCAATGTCGCTGTGGCCGAGACCAATCAGGTGCTCGACGGCCATCCGGGCGCCGGCGGCGTCGTCGTTGGTGACGCGGTCCGCTGCCGGGAGGTCGAAGGCGCGGGTGCCGGCGACGACGGCTGGCGTGAGCAGTGTGGCGCGGGTGAGGTCTTCATCGGCGTTGAAGTCTCCGGCGATGACGAGGCCGTCGACGCGCAATTCCATGAAGGCGGACACCGGGCTTTCCCCTGGGCGGGCCAAATAGCGTGGATCGCCGAGGACCATCCGGAGGTTCTGCTCCCGGAAGATGTTCTGCATGCCGTCGAGCAGCTCCACGAACCAGGGATTGGAGAGGTCGTCCAGCAGCACTCCTACTGTTTGCGTCCGTCCGCTGGCGAGCGAGCGGGCCGCATTGCTGGGCCGGTAGTCGAGTGCGGCTATGGCGATGGCAACAGCTTCCCTCTTTTGTTCACTCACCTTTGGTGAACCCCTCAGCACCAGGGATACGAGTGCGCGAGATACGCCGGCTTCGCGCGCCACATCCTCAATGGTGGCGCGTTTGGCCGCTCCATGCTGGTTCAGTTCGTTCCTGGACAAATGGCCTCCTGCCGGCAAGCGTATCGCGGGAAACACAGYGGTTCCGGCCGCCGCCCCATGGGCAACCGCACCGGTTCCACTGCTGCCTGACGCCGGCCGCATGCCTGTCCCGTGGGGGAGGCCCCGGCGGCAATGGCTACGGACGTTCGATTCTCAGAGAGATACCGCCTTCTCGCCCGGTACCGTGGGAGGCACGATGATTGGAATGCCTCCGGTTCGGAAGTGCACCTCCAGCTCTTCCAGGGATTGCCCCTTCGTCTCCGGCACGAATTTCGCCACGAAGATCAGGGAAACAATGTTCACCAGCACGAACACGGTGAACGTGCCGGTTGAGCCCAGGGCGACGACCAGGATCGGGAACAGGAAGGAGATCGCCGCGTTCACGGTCCAGAGGGCGAACACCGCAATGCCCATCGCGAAGCCACGGATGGCCAACGGAAAGATCTCGGAGAGCAATAGCCACACGCACGTGCCGATGAAGCACTGCACGAAGGCCACGAACAGCATCATCGCCGCCAAAATGGTGTAACTGACGAGGTCCGATTGGGGGAGCGTGAAGACGACGGCGAGGAGTGCCTGCGAAGCCACGACCCCGGAGAAGCCGATGACCAGCATGCGGCGGCGCCCGACGAAGCCCAGTAGCCAGATGCCCAGGACGGTCATCAACACCGACGTCACACCGACGGCGATGGTTGCCACGAGCGATGCACTCACGCCAAGGCCGCTGCGTTCAAGGATGGTGGGGGCGTAGTAGTTCACGGTATTGATGCCCGTTGCCTGCTGGGCTGCGGCGAGCCCAATACCGACCCAGAGGAGCCGGCGCATCCAGGGATTGTTCTTCAGATCGCGCCAGGCGCTGGAGCGCTCGTTCCGGGCGGTATTCGCGGACTCAACGATTTCTTTGTACTCGAAATCGGCTTCCTCAGGGCTGCGGCTGAGGTTGAGGATGCGGCGGCTGTCGTCGAGCCTGTCGCGGATAGCGAACCAGCGCGGCGATTCGGGCAGGGCGAGCATGCCGATCAGGAGTGCGATGGCGGGGATGGAGGCAATGCCAAGCATGATGCGCCAGACTTCGGCGTCGTGGATGACGGCGTCGAGGAGTGCGTTGATGGCAAAAGCGAGCATCTGGCCGGTCACGATCATCAGTTCGTTGATGGTGACCATGCGTCCGCGCAGGTGTGCAGGCGCCATTTCCGCAAGGTAGAGGGGGCACGTTACGGCGGCGGCGCCGACGCCAAGGCCGAGGATGACGCGGGCAACGACCATGAACCCGACGGTCGGTGCGATGGCGCAGCCTATAGCGCCGAGGAGGAAGAGCAGCGCACAGACAAGCAGCGTGCCGCGCCGCCCAAGCTTATCGGCGAGCCTGCCGCCGCTCAGTGCGCCCACCGCGGCACCAGGAAAGAGCAGTGCGCTGACGACGGTGGCCTCTTCGACCGGGCTCATGCTCAGGGAGTCCTGCATGTAGAGCAACGCACCGGAGATCACGCCGGTGTCGTAGCCGAACAGGAGTCCGCCGAGTGTGGAGATGACAGTGAGACGGGCGAGATACCCGCGGTGTTTTGAGCCCGATGCGGGCGAGCTTGCTGTGTGCAACGACATTGTTGACTTCCTCGATTCGGCCGACCTGGAGGGCGGACTTTGAATTGGGAGCGTTCCCGGGAGGGTGCTGGATCACGCACCTTCAACGTTAGAGCGCTCTAACGAGACAGTCAAGAATTTGTCTTGACATGCGCTCAAAGTGTCGACGGGCATCCTGGAGGCGGACGGTCAGGGGCAAGTCCGCGGGCCGGGCGGCGGGAAGGGTGCCGGAGGGCGAGTGTGTGGCGCCGCGGTGGAGCGGTTACCTCTTCAGGGGCTTTTCCCGGATGAAGCGGTTTGTTACTATGTCAGGACAAATTCAGGGAAGGGGCTATGCGTCTCATGCGAATCGATGTCAACACAAGGGAGGCCGGCATATGACCGGGAACTCCTCACTCCCGGTGTCCCGGGTCCCGGATTCCCGAGCCGCACCACCACTCCGCTGGGGGATCATGGGTCCCGGCTGGATTGCGGAGCGCTTTACGGAATCCGCCCAGGCGCACACCTCGCAGATTATCGCCGCAATCGGGTCCCGCTCGCTGGACCGTTCCGAAGCCTTTGCTGGACGGCACGGCATCCCCGCTGCCTTCGGCAGCTATGAGGAGCTGGCGGCCGCCGACGTCGACATCGTCTACGTGGCCACGCCGCACAACTTCCACTACGAGGCCGCCCTCATGGCGCTCGACGCCGGCAAGCACGTTCTGGTCGAAAAGCCGATAGGCATCAACCTCGCGCAGGCGGCCGGCATCGCCAGCCGGGCCGCCGACGCCGGCCTGTTCGCCGCCGAAGCCATGTGGACATTTTTCCTGCCCAAGTTCGACGTCATCCGGCAAGTGCTCGACTCCGGAATGCTCGGGGTCCTTACTACGGTCTTCGCCGAATACGGTGAGCACTTTGACCCCAGCCACCGGATCTTCGACGCGGCTCTGGCGGGCGGGCCACTGCTGGACCTGGGGACCTATCCGCTTTCGCTCATCACGTCCGTCCTGGGCGAACCGGACCGCCTCCTGGCGCTCGGTGAACCGCACGAATCCGGAGTCAATGCCCAGCTCTCGGCCGTCATGTCCTTTGCCGGCGGACGCCAGGCCATGATGAACACCCAATTGCACAATTTCACGCCGACGTCCGCCACCATTGTGGGCACCGAGGCTTCGCTGTCAATTGACGGGCCCTTCAACATGCCAGGCAAGTTCAGCGTCCGCTTCCCGGACGGTACCCGGCTGGCCTATGAGGAGCCGACCGGAGCACACTTCGAAGGCCTGCACTTCGAGGCTGCCGCCGTCGCCCGCGCCATTGCGGCAGGGCGGCTGGAGGTTCCCCAGCGGCCGCTCGCCGAATCCATCCGGACCATGGCCGTCGCCGACGCCATCAGGAACCAGCTCGGAATCGTGTTCCCCGGCGAAGCCGTTGGAAGCCTCTGATCCAGGACCTCCGTATCAGCGCTCGGATGCCTTCGCGGCTTTGATGGCGGCCTTGGCGGCCTGCTTGCTGGCGCGCACTCTTTTCAGCGACTCGGGGTCCACGATGTCGGCGACAGAAAGAAATGCGCTCTCCTGGCCATAGGGGCCGGCGGCCTCACGCCAGCCTGGCGCCTGCAGTCCGCACTGCTTGCCTAGCAGTGCAAGGAAGATCCTGGCCTTTTGCTCTCCGAAGCCGGGCAAGCCCTGCAACCTGCGCAGCACTTCCTCACCGTCCGGGTCGTCCTGGTTCCAGATGGCAGTTGCGTCCCCATTCCAATCGCCTTGGACGGTCGCAGCGAGGTCCTGGACGCGGCCGGCCATGGAGCTGGGGAAGCGGTGGATGGATGGACGCTCCTTGAAGATCTCAACGAAGCCGGCCGGGTCGTATTCGGCGATTGCGGCAGGGGCCATGGACCCGATGCGCGTCCGGATCTTTTCGGGTCCGGCAAACGCAGACTCCATGGTCACCTGCTGGTCAAGCAGCATGCCCACAAGGAGTGCGAACGCGTCATTGCTGAGCAGTTGGTCGGCGGCGGCGTCGCCCGTGATGTGCAGTTCCATGCGCCCATCCTGCCACCAGCTCCGCGCCACGTCATGGCGCCGGCCCGAATCTGCTCCGCCGCGACCAGCGGCATTGCTGACGCTGTGGCCGGTATCCTTGAAAGATGAGTGGCACAGCGCATTCAACCGTCACATTTGATGGCCGCTTCGCCCGGGAGTTCCAGGAGATGGCCATTCCCTGGCGCGCGGAGGAGGCGCCCGAGCCGCACCTTTTGGTGCTCAACGAGCACCTCGGCGCTGAGCTGGGCCTCGATCCGGCCTTCCTCCGGAGTCCGGAGGGTCTGCGTCTGTTGACCGGCAACGCCGTCCCCGCCCATGCCAGTCCGGTGGCGCAGGCCTACGCCGGCCACCAGTTTGGCTGGTACGCGCCCCGCCTCGGCGACGGGCGCGCACTCCTGCTGGGCGAGATCGGGCACGCGGACGGGCAGCTCCGCGACGTCCACCTCAAGGGATCAGGACGCACGCCGTTTGCCCGCAACGGGGACGGCCAGGCGGTGGTCGGTCCCATGCTGCGCGAATACATCGTGAGCGAGTCGATGCACGCGCTGCACATCCCCACGACCCGGTCCCTCGCCGTCGTCGCGACGGGACGTCCGGTGCAGCGCGAGACGCTCCTGCCCGGCGCCATTCTGACCCGGATAGCCAGCAGCCACCTGCGCGTGGGCAGCTTCCAGTACGCCCGGTCCACGGGCGACATCGGCCTCCTTCGCCGCCTCGCCGACTACGCCTTGACCCGTCACCACCCCGCCGCCGCGGACGCCGGGAACCGATATCTCGCACTCTTCCAAGGGGTCATATCCGCCCAGGCTTCGCTGGTGGCCCAGTGGATGCTCGTCGGATTCGTTCACGGGGTCATGAACACCGACAACATGACGATTTCGGGCGAAACGATCGACTACGGGCCGTGTGCCTTCATGGAAGGCTTCGACCCGGCCGCCGTCTACAGTTCGATCGACGAGAGCGGGCGCTACGCCTACCGCAACCAGCCGGTGGTGGCGGAGTGGAATCTTGCCCGGCTCGCGGAGTCGCTTCTGCCCCTGCTCCACGACGACGAGGAGCAGGCGGTCGAGCTCGCGGTGGGAGCACTCGGCGAGTTCCGCCGGCAGTACAGTGACGCCTGGTCGGCAGGCATGAAGGCCAAGCTGGGGTTCCGTGACGGGCTCGACGACGACTTGGCCTCGCCTCTCGTGGACGAACTTGTGGCTTTAATGCAGGAGTCACGGGCCGACTTCACCTCGTTTTTCCGGCACCTCGGCAATGCCGCCCGCGGCCTTGCCGAAGCCGCGCGGGGCCAGGTCCAGGACACGGCAGCTTTCGATGCCTGGGTGGGGCGATGGCGTGCCTTGGCACCGGATGCTGACGCCATGGACCGGGTCAACCCCGTCTATATCCCGCGGAACCACCTGGTGGAGGAGGCCCTGGCGGCCGCTACCGTCGGAAACCTGGATCCGCTGGCACGGCTGCTGGACGCAGTCGCCTCACCTTTCGACGAGCGGTCCGGCCTCGAGCGCTACGCCGCTGCCGCCCCGGAAAGCTTTGGCCCGTACCGGACCTTCTGCGGAACCTGAGGGAGCTGATCATGGATATCGAATTCGCCGAGGTCATCGATCATGACGTCACCACCATCACCTGCGTATGCGGCAATACCGTCAGCAGCGAGGGATTGATTCAGGCCAACTCACAGGGCATGCCCGTTCACATTGGCGGAAACGTTCCCGTGCCCGCGGGGCTGGCTACCTGGCCTGAGGACGAGGATCTCTACACCCTGTGCTCCTCTTGCGGCCGCGTTTACCATGACGCTGTCATCGAAGAGACTGGGACCGCGCCCGTTGCTTTCCGGATTGATGTCACCGCTGGACCGGTTGCCGAAGCGATCCGTGTCCACTGGGACCTCAACACGTAGCACTGTGACCGTGTCAGGGATCAGTGAGCCCTACACGGTGTCCGGCCGCTGATCTCCCTTGTGGCTCCGCAGATTCTCCTGCACCTTGCCGAACAAATCCTTGATGGTCGTCTCCGTATTGGTGAGCATGTCCGGCTGGACGTAGACCTGTTGGGCGGGAGGCAGGCTGTAATGGGACGCCAGGCCACCCGCACCGTCCACCCCTGCCAGCGCGATGGTCACACCACCCTCCTTGCGCGCAATGGCGCCAATCCGGCCGAAGACCACGGTAAATTCGTCCGGCTGGAAGCTCACGGTCAGTCCGACATGTGTCCGGTTAAGGTCACTTGCCGTGACGGCCTTCTCGTTCCCGGTCCCTGCATAGTTCATGTCGATCTCCCGGATAGCTGGTGGCGTTGTAAGCGAGCAGTCTACGTCCGGGACCGGAGGTGGGGTAGGGACCCGCCGGCTGCCCGATACCGGACCGGTCCCGGCGTGGGGGAGAATGCGTTCATGACCAATGACGATCTCCGGCCTGTCTACTTCCTTTCGGACAGCACCGGCATCACCGCGGAAACGCTCGGCAACACCTTGCTGACGCAGTTCCCCGCGAACCACTTTGACCGCATCACGGTCCCCTTCATCACCACGGTCGAACAGGCTAGGACGGTGGTCGGCACTATCGACAAACTGGCCGCCACGGGCCTGCAGCCGATCGTGTTTTCCACCGCGGTAAGCAGCGATATCCGCCAGGTCCTGGGTACGTGCCAGGGGATCATCGTGGATCTCATCGGGACTCATGTCGGACAGCTGGAGCAGGCCCTCGGTTCGCCGGCCAGCGGCGAACCCGGCAGGGCCCATGGCCTGGGCAATGCGGAGCGGTATCAATCCCGGATGGCCGCCGTCGAATACGCCATGGAACACGACGACGGCCAAAGCCTGCGGGCGCTCGAAAAGGCCCAAGTCATCCTGGTGGCGCCGTCCCGCTGCGGAAAAACGCCCACCACAATGTACTTGGCCCTGCAGCACGGCATTTTCGCCGCCAACTTCCCGCTGGTGGACGAAGACTTTGAACGGGAAGGGCTCCCCAAGCCGCTGAGGCCTTTCGTTGAGAAGTGTTTCGGGCTCTCCTCCAACCCCCTGCGCCTGAGCCAGATCCGCACCGAACGGCGCCGGGGCTCACCC
>NZ_JBFTNJ010000098.1:0-8542 GCF_056397425.1 Arthrobacter sp. 05N33_2 | reverse complement strand
GGGCGCCGGGGACCGCGCCGACGCTGCTGCCGCGGTAGACCATCTCGGCGTTGAGCCTGCTGTTCCTGATCTGTTCGACCGGACGGCCGGGCATCCCACAGCATTCCGGATCGCTGCAGTCTGCGTTGCGCCAGAACTCAGTACCGATAATCCAGGCGTCCCTCACGGGCAATCCGGCTGCCTCAAGGGCAAGCTCGAGTTCTTTGAGCAGGTCCGCCCACGCATGGCCGTCGCCGGCGCTGTCCGTCTGCGTGTTGGCGCCGGCCTCAGCGTCAGTGAAGAAGGCCAGCAGCGAACCGTCAGCCGCGTCGTCCGCCTGCAGATAGGCCACGACATTCCGGGCAAAACCGGCCAGCATGTCCCTCCGGCCTGAGCCGCCTCCGGGCACGGGGAGGTCGACCCGCAAGGTGGCTCCGAGGCGTTTGCCCTGCAAGGTCATGGCCACGAGGCTGTCTTCCGGCCAGTAACCGAGGGAGTGCGGGATGAAGCCCAGAATGTCTTCGGGGCCGGTAATTCTCAGGTGATCGGGAGCTGTCATAAGTCCAGCTTCGCGGCGGCTGCGTCCCCGGCGACAGTACCGGGTTGCGGTATGTGGATAACCGCGACGAAGTCGGAACCACTATGGCGGAACCAGCGCCAACGGGCGGTGTCCTCCCCCCGCCCCCCGAATGCTGACAGGACGCCGGCCTTTCGCCAAACCGCACTAAACCGCACTATTTCGATGCAGTGGCCTCCACCGTTGCCGCGTTCGAGTCCGCGGCGCGGCGAATCTCTTTGACCTTCGCGATCTGCGGGGCGAGTTCCTGCATGCGGGTTGTCAGGTATTTGTCCAGGACTTTGTCCAGGGCAGCGTGGAACCCGGTCTTGTCCCGGCAGACGGCGTCGGTCACGGCGATTCTGAACTCTTCCTGGCCGCCCGCAGTTTTACCGGCATCGGCGGCCTGCCCCGGGTTAGAAAACGAGGCGTAAGGGGTTTCCTTCATGCAGGCCGCCCATTCAGCGACTGCTTTGGTAATGCCCGAGTCGCCGGAGGCGGACAGGGCGGCCGGGAAAAACCAGTTGGAGGCGATGCCGGTGGCGAGCATGTAGTTTTCCGCGCTGCCGTAGATCTGTGTCATGGCTTCGCCGCGGCATCCGCCGGAGGACGTTCCCATACCGCCCACCGTGGCCTTTGACGCGGTGTCCTCAGGCCCGGTGAGTGCCTTGGTGAAGGCTGGATTGGCGAAGAGTTTGCCGTCTGCGGACCCGGGAGCCGGCTCACGGGATCCTTGTGGTCGGGTGCTGGCGTAGCCGCTGGCTTTGGCGGCGTCGACCGTGAGCCGTTTGAATCCGATGGCTCCGTTGAGGTCCATAGTCGTCTCGGCGGCGGGCGGTGTGTAGTCGAAGCCGGCCTTGGCCATGCAGCGGCGGACAGCCTCCTGCATGCCCTTTTCGGCTATCGGATCTGTTGAGGCGTAGGCCTCTGCCTGGCGGATGATCCCTGGGACGGGTTCCGGGGACGCGGTGACCGACGCGGCCGGGATGGCGGCCGCGGCCAGGGCGGCGCCGGTGCCTACGATCAGCACGGCAGCGCCGAAGATCTTCTTTTTCATGGTGGCTCCTTCGGTTGTTTTGGGCAAAGCGGTGGCTGTCCTTCCCGTATTGGGACGGCGTCGGAGGGTGGGGCGGTGCTGTTGTGAGGGCTAGTTGAGGACGTTGTTTTCGTAAGCGAAGGCGACGAGCTGGATGCGGTTCTTCAGCTTCAGTTTCGCCAGGATGCTGCCGACGTGGGATTTCACCGTGGCTTCGCTGAGTACCAGTGAGGCCGCGATTTCGGCGTTTCCCAGCCCTTTGGCGGTAAGGAGAAACACGTCGCGCTCCCTTCCGGACAGGTCTGCCAGCGCGGCGTCGTTCCCGGAAGAGGGCGTGGTGTAGTCGCGTAGCAGTTCGTTGGTGATGGCCGGAGCGATGACTGAGTGCCCCGAGTGAACCGTTCGGATGGCGGCCAGCAGGAAGTCCGGTGTGGTGTCTTTGGTCAGGAAACCGGCGGCGCCGGCCTGGATGGCTCGGACGACGGCTTCGTCATGCTGGATCGTGGTCAGCACGATGATTTTGGTGGCAGTTCCAGTGGACTTTTCCAGGATCGTCCTTGTGGCCGTGATGCCGTCCATGACAGGCATGCGGATGTCCATGAGGAGCACATCAGGGGAGGTCTCCTGCACGAGTTCGACGGCGGCCTCTCCGTTGACGGCTTCGCCGACAAGGTCCATGTCCGCCTGGCTGCGCAGAATCATTTTGAGCCCGGCGCTGAACAGCGGCTGGTCATCGGCCAGGGCAATCCGGATCGGTGTGGTCGTCATGGTTGTGCTCCCTCCAATGAGCGCAGGCGGGGCCCGTTGGAGGCGGCCGCTGCCTGCTGCCTAGGTCCGGCCGACGGGAGGAAGGCCAGTACTTCGAAGGTCTCTTCGCCGCGGACTGTTTCCACCCATCCGCCGGCGGCTGCGGCGCGGGCTTTCATTCCTGCTATCCCGCGGCCCGATGGGGTGGCCTTTGTCGTCGCGGCCGGGCTGGTGATCAGCGAGGAGTTGATGCGGAGCTCAAGGGATCCTGCCGTCCACACCAGGTGCAGGTGCGTACCCTGGCTCCGGTCTCCGTGCTTGAAGGCGTTTGTGAGGCTTTCCTGCGCCAGGCGGTAGACCGTTAGCTGCTGGGCGGCGGTCATGTCCCATGGCTGGCCCGTCGTTTCGATCGTGACCGCCATGCCGCTGGAGCTCAGACGGTCGGCAAGAATCACCAGGTCTTCAATTTTGTGAGTCGGTTGGTTGCTGAGCTCCGTGGAGAAGCCTTCGATGAGCCGGCGCGTTTCGACAAGGGCGGTCCTCGCCGATTCGGCGATGACCTTGGATGCTTCTTCCACGGTTTCCGGTTCTGTGCGGTGGATGAAGCGTATTCCGTCGGCCTGGGCCACGATGACTGTCAGTGAATGTGCCAGGACGTCGTGGAGCTCCCCGGCGATTCTGTTGCGTTCTTGTTCGATGGCGAGTTCGGTCGCGGTCTCCCGCAGCCGTGTTTCCGCCGCGAGCTGCGCCCTTCGGCTCCTCGAGGCGTTGTTTACTGCCACACCGACGGCCCAGGCGGCGAGGTTCAGGGCGGCGAAGGCTCCAAAGATCAGAAAGGCGTAGGTGAGGGTTCGCAGTAATCCCCTGCCGTAGATCGGGCTGGCGAAGATGATGTTGATCCAGGTCTGGTCGGTGAACCAGTTGACGGTGATGATGCCGGCAAATACGACAGCAGCAACGGGGGGGACCCACCGGTTCCGGGCTTTCCAGCCGATGACGGCGACAAAGATGACCACCGGAACGACAGCGTAGCTCAGCACGCCCGAGAGAAAGACCAACGGGAAAACCTTCAGGCTCTGCAGGGCCAAGGCGGCGAAAACCAGCCCCACGGCAGCGGCCGGCAGGACCTCGGCCACAGCGACGCCGGTCAGGAGCGCCAACAGAAGGGCGCTGTTCTGGTCGAAATGTCGCTMCTCCAGGATAAAGAGAGTCCCCAGAAGCAGCACGGACGTGGCCGGTGCCGCGAGGAGCCTCAGAGACTGGATCGGTTTGAACATGCCTTCACCCTAAGCTGGCGTCCACATCTCCAACGCTCGTTCTAAGTTAGTTCAACCCCGATAATGAACAACTTCAGCCATACGGATGACCGATCAGCCCGGCCCACCACATATTCAGGGCGTGCGGCGGCGCTCCGCGACCAGCCTGCGCTGCTCGGCCAGGGACTTGAGCAGCGGCGGAACCATGACTCCCTGGGCCGCCATTTGGCGCCGGACCTTCCGCCGGGTCACCACGATGGCTCCTGCTCCCCCGGCCAGCAGCAGGAACTGCACGCTCAGGGCCACGCGGAACGGATCCAGGCCGTAGAGCTCCCCCTGCGAGAACCCGGTGGCATGCAGGACGTCGAGCACCAGCCCGATTAGGTAAATGGACACGAGCGCGGCGATGAAGCCGCCCACGTTGACGATCCCGGTGGCGGTGCCGAGCCGGTGGGCCGGGTTGAAGGTCCGGGCGAAATCGAAGCCGATCATGGAACCGGGGCCGCCGACGGCGAGGGTCACCACGAGCACGGCCAAGAGCCAGAGCGGCGCTCGTCCCGGCACCAGCAGAACCGCCGCCCAGGCGGCAGCGGTGCATCCGGAAATGAGCAGCACCATGGTGGAGCGCCGCAGCGGATGCCGGGCAACGAATCTGCCCATCAGCGGTCCGGCGGCGATGGCGCCGGCGACGTACAGCGCCATGAGGGCCGAGACCGTGCCGCGGTCCAGCCCCTCGGCCGAAATCAGGAAAGGGTAGCCCCACGTCATGGCAAAAACCGTGCCACTGAACTGGACGGTGAAGTGGCTCCACAGCCCGAGCCGGGTCCCGGGTTGCCGCCAGGCGTGCGCCAGCGAAATGCCGGTGGCGCGCAGCCCCTGTGACTGTGCCGGTGCGGAGTGCCCGGGTGGAAGGTCCTGGAGCAGGATAAGCACCAGCACGACGGCGAGGCCGGACATCGCGGCGAGCGTCAGGAAGGCCGGGGTCCACCCCGCGGAGTGCAGGATCATGGCGAACGGCACCACGCTGAAGAGCTGGCCGAGCTGGCCGGACATGCCGGTCAGCTGCGTCAGGAGCGGGACGCGCCCCGGGGCGAACCAGAGCGGGATGAGCCGGATGACGGAAATAAACGTCATGGCGTCACCGGCGCCCACCAGGACGCGTCCCAGGACTCCGCCGGGTATGTTGTCGGCAAACGCCAGCTGAAGCTGGCCGAGTCCCATCAGGACACCACCGCCCGCCAGCATCGCGCGGGAGCCGAACCGGTCCACCAGAATCCCCACGGGAATCTGCAGCGCMGCATAAACCAGCAGCTGCAGCACGGTGAAGAAGGAGATCTCCGCGGCGCTGGCGTGGAAGCGTTCCGTTGCCTCCAGGCCGACCACACCGAAAGAGGTCCGTTGGCTGACCGCCACGAGATAGGCGAAGATCCCGACGATCCAGATCAGCCAGGCGCGGGGAGAGGTCACTCCCCCATTATGCCCGGTTCATGATAAATAGTATTTATTCGCCGGGTTCTTTGCGGGCCAGGTACGCCTCGACGGCGGCACCAAGGGCGTCGGCATTGGGGAGCTGGTCGTTCTCATCAGCCAGCAGCGACCTCCGGACCGTCCCCTCGGCCTTTTCGTCGTACCGGGTCTCCAGCCGTGAGACCACCTGCTGGACCTCCTCGGATGCCTCGATCTGCTCGGCTATCTGCCGGCCCACCTCGCGTCCCGCCTCGCGCAAACGATCGGTCGGCAGCATGAGCGACGTTGCCGCGCCCAGGTACTCGAGCCCGGCCACGGCGGCCGTGGGGTACTCGGCTTCGGCCAGGTAGTGCGGCACATGGATCACATAGCCGGCGATGTTCCGGCCGGCCTCCGTCAGCCGCAGCTCCAGGATGTGGCCCACCGCGGCTGGCACCTCCACCGTGGGCTTCCAGATCGAGATTCCCTCGATCAGCTCCGGCCGGTTGCCGTGCACGGTCACACCGACCGGCCGGGTGTGGGGCACGGGCATCGGGATCGAATGGATCCAGGTGACGAGGTTGACGTCGAGCTCTTCGACGAGGCCGACGACGGCGCGAGCGAAGCGCTCCCATTGCAGGTCCGGTTCGAACCCCGCGAGGAGCAGGAACGGGCTGCCCAGTCCGTCGACCAGCCGGTAGAGGGCCAGGCTCGGTGCCTGGTAGTCCTGCAGGTGGTCCTCGACGAAGCTGACCTGCGGGCGCCGGGACCTGTAGTCGATCAGCTGGTCGGCGTCGAACTCGGCGATCATCTCGGTATCGAGCGTGTCCAGCAGTTCAGCGGTGATCTGCCGGACCA
Organism: Arthrobacter sp. 05N33_2; assembly: GCF_056397425.1. Classification (NCBI taxonomy): domain Bacteria; kingdom Bacillati; phylum Actinomycetota; class Actinomycetes; order Micrococcales; family Micrococcaceae; genus Arthrobacter; species Arthrobacter sp. 05N33_2. The sequence continues at coordinate 2,664 of NZ_JBFTNJ010000098.1, read as the reverse complement.
CGTGGCCCGCGTCGGCGAAGCCGGTGAACCCCATGACGAGGTTGAGTCCGCGCAGTTCGGTGCTGGAGAACAGCGCGTCATCACGGATATAGAGCGACTGGGGATCCAGCAAAGAGCCGGAAATCCGTTCAATCACGGCGTGTTCCTTTCACGAGGGCGGCGGTGGGAGAAGCGGGGCGCAATCCGCCATTCGGGCGGTGCCTGGCAGAACGGCCAGTCAGGCGGATCCTGCCGGCCAGTCCCATGGAGCACTCACCGCTCCGCAGCGTCTCTACCAATACAACGCCCCGGCGCCCGGGCTAATTCCTGCCCGGGGTGTGCTCCAGCTCTCATTCGATTGAATTTCCGCACGGTCGAGAGACTACGATCGGTGATGGCCCTAGGGCTTGTTTTGCAGACACCGGGTTGCGTCCCAGACCGACGGCGCCCCGGGATCCGTGGCAGGACGCCAAACATGCAGTTCCTGCCGAATATCACCGAGAACCATCACAGAGAATTGAGGACTGTCCTCGTGGTCAAGAATAGTGAAGTCAAACTTAGTGCAGTCGCAGGGGATTTGAAGAAGTCCCCCAGCGATGCCCTTGTCATCGGCGTCGGACAGGGTCCTGACGGCCCCGTTCTGCTCGACAATCCGCTGACGGCCAAGGCCGCGGAGGCCCTGGCGGAATCACTGAGCGTTCTTGGCATCACCGGCGCGGCGGACCAGGCTCACCGGCTGCCCGGCCTGCCCGAGGCGGGAGCGACCATCCTGCTGCTCGCCGGCGTCGGCAAGCTTTCGGCCACGCAGCCGCTCTCCGAGGAGGCACTGCGCCGCGCCGCCGGCTCGGCCGTCCGCCAGCTGGCCGGCGTCGCCACCGTCACCCTTGCCCYGCCCACGACCACCCTGGCCGAGGTCGCGGCGGTCGCCGAGGGCGCCGCGATGGGCGCCTACTCCTATACGGAGTTCCGGTCCTCCAAGGACGGGCTCAAAGATCCGGTGAAGAACGTCATCATCCGCACCGACTTCGCCACGGACAAGGCGCTGGCGCCTGTCCTGAACCGGGCATCCCTGATCGGCACGGCCGTGAACGCGACCCGCACGCTGGTCAACCAGCCGCCGAGCCACCTCTACCCCGAGTCCTTCGCCGATGCCGCCAAGGAACTGTCCAAGGGCCTGCCGGTGAAGGTGACCGTCTGGGACGAGAAGCGTCTTGAGAAGGAGGGCTTCGGCGGCATTCTCGGCGTCGGCAAGGGCTCCACCCGGCAGCCGCGCCTCGTAAAGGTCGAATACGCCCCGGCGAAGGCCACGGCCAAGATCGCCCTCGTGGGCAAGGGCATCACTTTTGACACGGGCGGCATCTCCATCAAGCCGGCCCTGGGCATGGGTGACATGAAGTCCGACATGGCGGGTGCCGCCGTCGTCCTCAACACCGTCCTGGCCCTCGCGGGCCTCGGGCTGCCCGTCAAGGCGACCGCGTGGCTCTGCATCGCCGAGAACATGCCCTCCGGCGCTGCACAGCGCCCGGCGGACGTTCTGACGATGTTCGGCGGCAAGACCGTCGAGGTCCTCAACACCGACGCCGAGGGTCGCCTGGTCATGGCCGATGGCATCGTCGCCGCCAGCCAGGAATTCCCGGATGCCATCATTGACGTCGCAACCCTCAYCGGCGCCCAGCTCATTGCTCTGGGCGACCGCACGGCCGGTGTGATGGGTTCCGACTCCCTTACCGGCGCCATCAAGACCGCCGCGGACCGGGCCGGCGAGCTCGTCTGGCCCATGCCGCTGCCGGAAGAACTCCGGGCCAGCCTCGACTCCCAGGTCGCCGACATCGCCAACATTGGCGAACGCCACGGCGGCATGATGACGGCGGCCGTCTTCCTGCGCGAGTTCGTTGGCAAGGGCAAGGACGGGGAACAGATCCCGTGGGCGCACATCGACATCGCCGGCCCGTCGTTTAATAACGGCAGCCCCTACGGCTACAACCACAAACAGGGCACGGGCTGCACCGTCCGCACCTTGGTGGCCTACGTCGAGGACATCCTCACCAAGACCGTCTAGCGCGCATCGCGGCTTTGTGGCCGGGGCGGCGATGCCTTCCCGGCCACAAAGGCGCGTGACACTGGACACAAGCGCTCCACAAACGCCATGGCAAGGTGGAGCATGTATTAGTGGTTCGCTAAGGTAAACCTTGTTTCCCAGAAGCAGACCCCAATGTAGTAGTCACAAATGAAAGGGAACCGGCCGGCTGGCACAATCACAGCAGACAGGTTCCAAGACCAGATGATGCGTACTCTCGTGTCATCGTTCACGCGAGGGAGCGTTTTAGTGGCCGATCAGGCAACTGCGCAAGAATTCGACATCCTGGTACTCGGCGGCGGCAGCGGCGGCTACGCCACCGCACTGCGTGCTGTCCAGCTTGGCCTCACCGTCGGCCTCATCGAAAAGGGCAAGCTCGGCGGCACCTGCCTGCACAACGGCTGTATCCCCACCAAGGCCCTGCTGCACTCGGCAGAGCTGGCGGACCACGCCCGCGACTCGGCCAAGTACGGCGTCAACGTGACCCTTGACAGCATCGACATCACGGCTGTCAACGCTTACAAGGACGGCATCATTGCCGGCAAGTTCAAGGGCCTGCAGGGTCTGATCAAGGGCAAGAAGGGCATCACCGTCATTGAGGGTGAAGG
>NZ_JBFTNJ010000097.1:0-8730 GCF_056397425.1 Arthrobacter sp. 05N33_2 | reverse complement strand
TAGCTGACCCGGACCCGGGGGTCCAGTCGTACGTAAATGATGTCGACCAGGAAGTTAGCTGCCAGCACGGCTGCGGTAATGGTGAGGAAGATGCCTTGGGTCAGCGGGTAGTCCAGCGCCTGGACAGAGGTCAGAAGCTGGTAGCCAATGCCCGGGTACGCGAACACGGTTTCGGTAAGGAGAGCGCCGCCGACGACGAAGCCAAGGGACATGCCGAACGACGTCACCGAAGGCAGCATGGCGTTGCGGGCCGCGTACTGGAACATGATCCGTGCCGGGCGGAGTCCCTTGGCCCGGGCCATCGTGATGTAGTCCTCGGCGGTGGTGGCGATCATCGTGTTACGCATCCCCAGCATCCACCCGCCGATGGAGACCAGAACGATGGTCAGGGCCGGGAGGACGAGATGCGCGGCTACGTCGCCGATGTATTCGAGGGAAAACGACGGGTTGAGGCCTGTGGAGAAGGCATGGTTCAGAGGCAGCCACCCGAGGGTTATCCCGAACAGATATAGAGCGGCCATGGCCAGCCAGAAGTAGGGAAATGATCCGACGAAAATCAGCAGCGGGGGAAAGACGGAATCCAGGAACTTTCCGCGCCGCCATGCTGCCAGAACGCCGAGGAGATTGCCCAGAATGACGGCAATAACCAGGGCGGTGCCGCCGAGCAGGAGGGTCCATCCGATTTGTGATGCGATCACTTCCGAAACGGGGGTGGGGAACCGGGAGAGCGAGATGCCCATGTCCCCGCGGAAGATGTTGCCGATGTACGCCAGATACTGCTCCCATAGCGGCCGGTCGTCCAGGCCGAAGAGCCGCCGGAGCGCATCCACCTGGTCGGGGCGCATCTGGGACTGTACCTGGGAGAACATTCGACTGACAGGGTCCCCGGGCATCAGCCTGGGGAGGAAGAAATTCAGGGTGATGCAGGCCCAGAAGGCGATGACGTAGAACCCCAGACGGCGGAGGAGGAATACCATGATTCCGCTTCTTTCTTGATGATTGTTGCGCCGCCCGGGGATCGGTCCGGGTCCGGCAGGTGGTAACGGTGCGGGGGCCGCATGTGCGGCGGACTTGGTGGCTGTCCGGGGCCGGTTGCCCCGGACAGCCACGAGATGGCTACTGCGCCGGCTTGAGCGAGGTCAGAACCAGCACGGTGGTGGCGGAGCGGACCGAAAGGGTCGCATACGGGTTATCGCTGCTGGGCCAGCCCGTGAATCGCTGGTCGGTGTAGGCGCCCCACGCCGGGCCGGAAAACAGCGGGATCACCGGGGCCGCGTCGTTGAAGCGGGCCTCCAGGGTGCCGACGAGGGTCTTCTGTGCTGCCGGGTCTGCCGTTGCCGCCATCTTGTCCAGGGTTGCGGTCGCTTCCGCGTCGCCAAAGCGGTGGTAGTTTTCGTTCGCCTTTTGCCCTGCCGGTACAACCACCTTCTGGGACATTACGCCGCGGTAGAACTCGTACGGGGACGCGCCGGCACTACTCCAGACGATGCCGCTGTCGAAGGATCCGTCGGTGTAGGAGGAGACGACCTGGGACCAGTCAGGGGAGYTGACTTCGACCTTAACRCCGAGTTTTTCCATGTTCTTGGAGATGATCTGRCCGACGGAGAGCCAGTCCGAAGATGCCGAGCCGACAGAGAACTTGAACTGGAACGGTTTGCCGTCCTTGAGGGTGCGGATGCCGTCGGCTCCCTTTTTGTAACCGGCGTCATCGAGCATCTGGTTGGCTTTGTCCACGTTCAGCTTGGTCCAGTCACATTTGTCGACGATGCTCTGGTCGCGCCAGCTATTGTAGGCGTCGCTGAGGCCGGTGCAGTCGGCCGGATGGGTGTAGCCCGCCATGCCCAGGCCGGTCACCTGATCGCGGTCCACGGCCATGCTGAGTGCTTTGCGGACGACGGAATCGTTAAAGGGAGCCTTGGTGGTGTTGAGCTGCCAGTTGATGGTGCCACCTATGGTGGGGTACCAGAAGTGGCGGTGGGCCGGATCCTTGTCGATAAAGGTTTTCTGGACGTTGGGGATGAACTGGTCGCTCCAATCCACATCGCCATTCTGCAGGGCGAGGTTGGCACCGGAGTTGCCGGCGAAGGCCAGCATCCTGATGCCGGTCAGCTGCTGCTTTTCCGGCTGCCAGTARTTGGGRTTCTTATCRAGYTCGAATGACTGTGYCTGGAAATGGGAGACCTGYGTGTAAGGACCCGTGCCGACCGGATTGTCGTTAGTGGCTTTTGCCGGGTCCGCGATCTGGGACCAGACATGCTTAGGGGCGATGACCTGCTGGCCGACTTCGTAAAGTCCGGGCGCGTAGGGCTTGTTGAAATCGAAGCGTACAGTGTGCGCATCTACGGCTGAGACCTTGGCCAAGTAGTCGAACCCGCCTTGGATCTTTTTCTGGAGCTCAAAGGTGTACACCACGTCATCGGCCGTCAGTGGCCGTCCGTCCGACCATTTGACCCCGTCGCGGAGGGTGAACGTCGCTCCCTTGCCGTCTTCGTCTGCCTTCCACGAAGCGCCGAGCCAGGGCACGGGTTCGCCCTTGACGGGGTTGACGATCAGCAGTGGCTCGAAGACCGACTGCTGCGTCATAGGCAGCGCCCTCGGGGAGAACGGGTTGAAGTTGCTGGTGAACGTTGCGGTGTCCTCCCGGGGGATGGTCAGGAGCCCGCTGGAGGCGCTTCCGCCGTTTGCTGTGCTTCCAGCTGTGTTTCCGGCGCTGCATCCGGTGAGAGTCAGGGCGCCGATCGCAAGTGTGGCTGCAACAACGGTCAGTGATCTTTTGGGGTTGATTTTGGGCATGAGGGAGCTCGTTTCGTCAGTGAAAGGGAGATGGGGTTAGCGGGTGGTGGACGTCAGGAGGGGCAGGCGCACGGATGTACGCTCCACCAGAGGGCATTCGACAATGTGTTGGAGCGGTGTTAGATCGCGGTTCGCTGCCAGTTTGGCCAGCAGCGCGACGCCGGTTGCCCCCATTTGCCGGAATGGCAGTGCGACAGTCGTCAGGCTGGGTCGCAGGTAGCTGGCGATAACTTCCTGGTTGTCGAAGCCAACCACGGAGATATCTTCCCCAATACGAAACCCTCGTTCTTTGATGGCGTCGTATGCGCCCATGGCCATACGGTCAGTGGCGCAGAAGATGGCCGTAGGCGGCACCGCGCTGTCAAGGAGGGAGGATGCCGCACGGTAGCCCTGGTCTGCCTCGCCGTCCTCGTTGATGATCAACTTCTCATCCAGGCCCATACCTGCCTGGTCCAGAGCGCGGATGTAACCGGCCCGGCGGCCGATGGCTGCTGGAATTACGGGATCAAGGTTGATGAGCCCTATCCGGTCGTGTCCGGCCCCGATGAGCCTCATAGTGGCGGCGTAGCCGCCCTGAGCCTCGTCAGGAATGACGGAATGGAGGGTGGCCGCTTCGTCAAAGCAGTGAACCAGGACCGTCGGCACCTCGTCTGCGACAGCCGGCAGCCGGACGCCCCTATGCCAGCTTGTTGCATAGATCAGACCCTCGACACGGTGCTCGAGCATCGTTTCGATTGCCTGCCGGTCGGCGTCACTGCTGCCGTCGGTGCTGGCGATCAGTAGTGTTTTACCCTCCCGCGCGGCCTGTTCCTCGGCGCCTCGGACGATGTCGGCGGCATAAGGCGCCGTAACAATTTCCGTGATCAGCCCGTAGAGCTTGGTGTGTTTGGCTGCCAGCGCTCGGGCTCCAGCGTTCGGGCGGTAGCCCAGTTCGGTCACGGCCCGGTGGACGCGGTCACGGGTTTCTTGTGGAATTCCGTTTCCCGTTCCGCCGTTTAGGACAAAGGAAACCGTCGTCCGAGAGACTCCGACATGGTTCGCGACATCCTGCATTGTCACTTTGGCCTGCCGAGGGTTCGTCTTCATTGACCGTCCGATGTCTAGTAATAAGGGCTGAACTTTGGATGAGAGTCTAGCTAAATCTACTGATGCGCGTTACTAACGCGCGTAAGTAGATGTGAGATAGAACATATCCCGCGTTGGGTTGGAGTGTCAAGCAGCGTGCGGAGGGTTGTCGGCGCCCTGTCGGATCTTCTGGGTGAACGAGAGAAAATCGCACTAGATAATCGAATCCCGCGAGACAAGTGGCGGGCCGGATATCCGCCGCCCTTGGCTCCCGACCCGTCCGGGTCGACTGGGCTGAACTCGAATTTCAGCCGGCGGCCTAGCCTTGACGCGACTCGATATCGGCCATAAGCGGGCTCTCCCCGCGGTCGAAGGAGCTAGGGTGAGGCTTCGTCCTGATCCGTGGAATTGGCCAATTTGGGGTGTGTACAAAGTACACACTTTGGGCTTCGGATCGGTTCGTACTGGTGCCGGATCGGGCCGGATTCCGCATGTTTCCGGGAGTTCCCAGTGTTTGCTAGGGCTGGAATGTAGTTCGAGTCCCACCTCGGGCACGTGTTTTCCCTGTTCAGGGGCTTGTGAGCCTCTGAGTGTGCACAAACTGTTCACTGATGGGCCCCTGCGGGGGCCCTTTTTCGTTGGTGGCCGTTTCTGTAGCCGGGTGGCTCCTTTTCTTGATTTCCGGCAGCGGTGATGCTGCCTACTCGTTCATGGCCCGGAGTGCCGCTAACTGCATGACTGAACGCTGGCTGGGGGAGATGTGCTGCCTTTGCTGGTTTGCATTTCTTGATGTCATGACTGTTCATGGCGACGTTCCCAGGCATGTGCATGACTTGGTGCGACTTGTTGACGGTCAGGCGGCTAGCGCTTCCTTGAGCTCGGCGCGTGCCCGGTCGGCACGGGCGAGTCCCTGGTCGGTGAACGTCTTCTCCGATGACAGTCCAAGAGCAACGAGGGCATTCTTCCGGGCGGTAGGTCTTGGTCGTTCGTGGATACGCGGGCGCATCCGATGAGGAGCCCGGTCATAGTTTTGGATGTACCGTTTAGCCCCCCATCACCGGGCATTTTGCGGGAAGGTCTTACGGGAATCGACTGGCCCCACAACGCGGCGATCGTGATCCGGAAATTTTGGGTTGTGGTTGCTCCGGTGAGGGACCGGCTTACGGCAGGTTCGGGCACCTGTACCCCCCTGTTGTCGGAGATGGCCGGTAGATTCGCTTGGTATGCAACAGGGCTTCACGTTGAAGGACTTCAAATGACCAACACTCTGCTCGGCTCCTTGAGGGAGCAAATCCTGGACGAATCAGAACCTCTGGCAGGGCTCCTGCGCAAGTGCCTGCTGCTCGGTGCCGAAACCGGCTCTGAGTCATTGAGGCAATGGGCAAGATACGAGCTCTCTGGATATGACGACGACGCTGAAGTCCCCAGCTACCGGGTGCTGCCCTCGCCACCGATAACGGTGAGCTCAATTAGTGGCAATACCTGGGCCAAAGGTCAAACGTTCAATCGGCTCCAATTGCCTGTAGAGGCCCAGAAGGGCGTGCCGGAGTCATTTCCACTCCGTCAGCCCATCGAAGAGCTGGAGAGTCTCGCCGGGAGCTCTTCGATCTCCTTTTCCAGCACGGGCCTGGCCTATGCCCAAACCATTTGGAACGATGAGCTTGGCCCATTCCAGCAAATCCTGAGCATGTCTTACTCGCTTCCCGGGTCGATGCTCACAGGGATTCTAGGTCAGATCAGAACGCAACTCGTCGACGTCGTTGCCGACCTGACTGCAGAGACTCCGCTGACGGAGTTGCCAAGAAAACAAGCTGTGGACGCAGCCGTGGGCCAGCACATCGGTACGCAGTACAACACCACGATTCAGACCGCAAACGGTCCTACTGCCATCGGTTCGAAGGCAAAAGCCAAGGCCGAGGGGTTGAGTGTCGACGACGCGATCAGGCTGCTCGACGTCGTTCAGTCCACGGCAAAGGGAGTAGCTGACGACGAGAACCGATCTGAACTGATTGCGGCGGTCGAGGAACTCCGGGCAGCAACCCAGCAGGAAACGCCGAATACCGGCGACGTGGTGAAGAAAGCAGGCAAACTAAACGCCATCGCCGCACTGATTGGCGCTCCGGCCGTCAGCGCAGCCGTCAGTGGTGCGGTAGAAACAATCACTACGCTGGCGCTCTCCGGCGCCTTCGGGTGATCAACGGGCAAGCTGCAAACACGGCCGTTGAAGGATCCCCTTACGGACACCTGAAGGGGTCGCCGCATCTGGATCCCCTGTGTCTCATAACCTCAGTGCCTCGAAACCCTAGCGTTTCAAGACAGTCGGCAGGAGTCGACAACGGACGTGACTGCCGGTGCGGGCCGCGTTCCCACCGGCAGCCGAAGTCAGTGAGGGTGACATTTAGCGCTGCAAAAAGACCGCCATTTATCGTAGAAATTCACAGCTGCGAAACGGCGGTACAAGTTGTTGTCTCAGAAGTCCTCAAGGAAACCCGGACTGCGACGACAGGGGCATTTGATGAAACTCGGCTAAAGGTGCCCACAAGGTGCCGTCGAGATAGACATGCCGGAAGTTCTGGGACTGGAATGCCCACCAGAAATTAGTGGCAGGACCGACAGGGACGGTGATCGCGTGTCCTTCGTTGAACTGGTCATGCCTTATTCATACCGGAAAACGCAAGGGCGCCTGAGGATCCTGCAAAGGGTCTGCGCCAACCGGGGTGCCCTGCTCTGTCGTAGCAGCGGGCTCGAATCGTCAACGGTTCCTGATGGCGCCGTCGGCGGACGGCAGGTAGATTGACCGCCAGGTGACAATGGGCGTGGTGGTGGGGGGATCTTCGTTGCAGCTGGTGGCGTACATCAATGGTGAGCGAGTCGATGCGACTGAGATGGCTCATCGGCCGTGGCGTGATCTGGTGAAACATCCGCGCTATGCGGAGCTGGTGCTGATTGAATGCGGGCTGCGGGCCAAACGGGTGACCTCCCACATGGGCCGCCAGTACTTCGCCCATTACCCGAGCCTTGAGTGCCCCGTCGTGCACAAGTCGGAGTCGCCCCAGCACCTGGCCATGAAGCAGGCGCTGAAGGACAGGATCAACGCGGCCCCGGGGTGGACCGCGGAGGTGGAGGCCGCTCATCCCGAGCGGGCCTGGACTGCCGACGTCTTGGCCACTAACACGGACGGCCGGCGGCTTGCGTTCGAAGTCCAGCTCTCGCAGCAGACCGAGGAAGAGTTCGTGCGCCGGTCCCAGCGTTACGTGGACGATCGCATCGGCCCGGTGTGGGTTGTCCCCAAAGACTTCGATTGGTTCCGGGTGCAGCTGCCGATGATCGTAACGGGCTTCGGCAAGGCCAGCGACCTGCCCGGGAATCCTGCTGAATTGATGGAGCTGCTCGACCACCAGCCGCTCATCGGAAAGATGGCCCGGTCCGGGGCGATAGTGGACGCGGTCCTGCAACCAAGATTCAAGTGGCCTCACGGGACGCCACGGCACCAGTGGGACACCATCCAGCGACTGGAGGCTGAGCGCGCCGAAGCCGCGGAGGCCGCCAGGGTGAAGGCTGCTCAGGAGGCCAAAGCGAGACAGCTCGTGGGCCAGGAGGAGGTGGAACGCAAGGTGGAAAGGGACTCGCTGTTCGCGGTTCAAGCTGTGGCACCGGACGTCGGGGCTGTACCCGCAGTTAGGGCGGGGATGAATGTGTGGGCGAGCATCGTCAGCTGTTCTGGCTCCGGCCACCCTTTCCTCATCTGGCGGCTGCTGGAGCCGCCGGCGAGGATTGATCTTCGCCCATACCGGCCGGGCCCTGAAAGCCTGGACCGTGTCCTTGTCCCGGTCGAGGCCTGGCTTCAGGCCGCTGGCGGCTCGCTGGTCCGAGGCAAATTGGTCACCGTGAACCGACCCGGTAAGCCTCTGGGGTTCGCATGCCCTACATGCAACGACCTGGTCCAGGGGCGGTGGGTGTCTTCGATACCAAATTCGAAGTGGTCAGCAATTGCCGAACGTAGCCAGGCGGAGGTTGACGTTCCCAAGCCGCCGGAACCGGGCGCGCGCCCTGGGCCGCCAAGGGAGCAAACCTTCAGGCCTCAGACGGTGCACCGGCCGGCGCGCATTGAGGAAGGCCACCCGGAGTTCATCGGCCCGCGGCCCCGGGCCCTCTGGATGTCTGAGGCCAGGGACGCGACCGAGATCGCCGCACGCCAGGCGGCCAAAGATGCCAGGGCGGCACGACTGCGGGAGATCAGCGAGAACCCACGCTACATCGGCAGCGCCAACGGATTCAGGTTCCAGTGCAGTGACTGCGGCGGAACTTTCGAAGACGACAACGAGGGCATCCACGCGAACGCCAAGTGTCTGGCGCGTGGCGGCAGCAACCCGGCTGGCAGTTGGCGATGACGGGCGGTCGTGAAAGGGTCGCACCCATGAAGCCGATCATCCTGCTCGACCTCGACGGCGTTCACAACCCGGCACGCTAAGTGCTGTTCCTTGACGAGGCTGTCAAGGCTAACACCCTGCGCTAGTCCAAGCCCAGACCTGGGCCAAGCCACTGTTAGGCTCCCTGTGTGAGTAAGAGCAGCCCCGGTCCTCGTCAATACACCAGTGCCACTGTGCGTGCGCTCTACGCCCTTTCAGGGACGACGTGCTACTACCCCGACTGCCCACGCTCGGTGGTCACCTTCATCGATGATGAGCCTTTTACTGAGGTTCAAATTGCACACATCCGAGCTGCAAGCCCGGACGGTCCTCGCTATGACCCAAACATGACGGATAACGAGCGCAGAGCCTTTGCAAACCTGATCCTGCTTTGTAAGCCTCACCATGACCTCGTAGACAAGCGCCACCCGGACCGCTACTCCGTCGAGACACTGGTGGAGTG
>NZ_JBFTNJ010000096.1:0-8775 GCF_056397425.1 Arthrobacter sp. 05N33_2 | reverse complement strand
CCATGTTCGCTGTCGCCATGATCGTCGGGAAGAGGTCCGGGAGGCGGCGCCCGGCCAGCCTCATACGGTGGGGCTTTCTGTTTCTGATCGCGGGTTTGGTGGTGCTGGTCCCCATCGTGCCGCGAGCTGACTCCGGCTGGTGGCTGCTGATCCCGCTGATCATTTCAGGCTTTGGCCTGGGGCTGCTGGTATCCCAGCTCAACAACTACACCTTGTCCCCGATTTCGGACGAGCGGGTCAGCGAGGCCGCCAGCGTGAACTCGGCCGCGGGATCGTTCGGCTTGTCCTTCGGACTCGCGTTCGCCGGCGGCATCATGCTGGCATCGCTCTCGACCATCTTCATCGGCTTGTCGGATGCCAGCACGGTCCTCCCGCCCGACGACAAGCAGCAGGTCGCGACGGTACTGGAAGACGACGCCCAGGTGATGAGCGACGCGCAACTCCAGGAACAGATCGCCGGCCAGCCGGAGGACATCCAGAACGAAATCATCCGCATCAACACGGAGGCACGGCCCCTGGCCCTCCAGATTGCACTGTTCGTCCCGATCCTTGCCGGCCTCGCCGGGCTCGGCACCTCGTTCCGCATGATTCGGATCCCTGACCCCAAGCCCGCCGGCACCGGCGAGGGGAGCGTCCTGGGCTGAAGTTCACAGCGGCGAGCGTCCAGGCTGCACCCCCTTGACAGCGGAGTTCCCCGGGATCCGGCGGGGTGCGTGGTTTCGGGGTAGTCCGATTAGAGCTGGAGAAGGCTGTAGCCGACGAGGAAGATCCCGATCGTCAGCGTCGCGATCGCCGCAATCCTGCGGCCATTGCGCTGCAGCCAGTTGTATAGGGCGGTCAACGGCACTTGGGCCCGTTCGGGGGAGCGCAGCCACACAGCGACCGGAATGATGACGGCTGACTGGACCACGGCGGCGTAGGCGAGGACAAGCAGGCTGCTTGGCAGCGGCGGCAGTTCCTGGACACCGATCACGGCACCGGCGGTGACGGCCAGCAGGAGCGCCTTCGGACGAAGGTTAAAGCCCAGGCCCAGTACGACGAATTCCCAGGGCCGGGCGGAGCGGAACCGCGACTTCATCTTGCCAAGCATGGCGTTGTCCCGGCCGCCCTTGCTCACGAGGAGGTACACGGCGTACGCAACCAGAAGCGCACCGATCACAATGGCAATTTGTGCCACCCATTCGTCCCTACGCAGGCGCGGCGGCTTGACGGGCAGGAATTGCAGCCCGACCGCTGCCAGGCCCACGACCACGATCGAACCCGCGAGGCTGCCGATCAGGAAGGGAAGGGCGCCGCGGCGCGGAGTTGGCGAGAGCAGAATCATGATCGTCACGCTGACAGGCACTGTGCTGAGAGCCCCGGCCAGGGCAAAGAGAGCCAGGCTGCTGAGAGTGCTCAGCATGCTCCCCTCACCGTCCCCCGGCAGCACCCCGACGGCATGTCATGCCTTCGGCCCGCTTCCGGTGTCCGGACGGCCCGTCTTCAGTCGTCCGCGGCGGGCCCGGATCGCCTTGTCTTCTTCCTTGATGAGCAGTTCGAGGTCCTTCTTGTCGCCCGTCAACGGCCGCCACCATGCAAGTGTCGGGTCAGAATCGAGCAGGATGGTCCGGAACAAGAGCGTCAGGGGGACGGCGAGGACGGCGCCGACAGGACCCAGGACCACTGCCCAGAAGAGGACGGAGAAGAAGGTCAGCGTCTCACTCAGCGACACCGCGTTGCCCACATATTTCGGCTGGATGATCGACTGGATGATGCTGTTGATTCCGCCATAGATGATGATGACTGCCACGACGGTCGGCCAGCCCCCGGTGAGGTAGCCGAAGAACAAGGGCGGGATGATGGCGATGAAATACCCGATGTTGGGGATGAAGCTGCAGATGAAAGACAGCAGCCCCCAGAGCAGGGCGCCGGGGATCTGCAGGATGACCAGAACCAGCCAGTTGAACAACCCCTGCGCGATTCCGAGGACCGTGGTGGCGACCATGTAGCGGCGCACACCGGTTCCGAAGCCGTTGAGCGCTGAAACCAGTGCCGGCCGGTGATAGTTCAGATGAATCAGGAGCGCCGGCACGCGCGAGCCGTCAATCGCCATAAGAATGAGCATCGTCAGTATGATCACGAGGCTGGTCACCAGGCTCGCGACGTTTCCCAGGAGGCCGCCGAGGAACCCGATGATGCGGCCCGGCGTAAACCCGTTCAGGACTGCCTGGGCTTGCTCCGGGCCAAATCCAACAGATTCCAGCAGTGCGGAGATCCTGGCGCCGATCTCGGCCATTTGGGGGGCGTATTGCGGCAGCAGCGCGGAGAACTGGGCGAGCGAGGCAATCAGGACTGCGGCGAAGGCGGTCAGCAACCCGAAGACAGCCGCGATAGTGGTCCCGGTGGCGATGCCCCGGGAAATTCCCCGTGCCTGCATCCAGCGGCGCAGCGGATGGACACAAAGCGTCAGCACGAAGGCAAAAAAGACGGGGGTGACTATTCCCTGGATCGCGCCGAGGCCGAACGCTGCAATCGTCGCGCTGGCCAGGGCGAGCAGGATTATGAGGGTGCGGGGGAGGGCCGAACGTGGATTGGATTCCGATGGTTCCGGCTCCATGAGCCCTCCTTGGTTCAGCCTAGCCATATCTTAGAAGCCTCATGGCCTCATGAATAGCGAGTTGGCCAGGCCTGCTCCTCGCGCCTCAACCCGGAGTCAGACGACGATCTTGCTCTTGATCTGGGCAAACTCCTCCGCACTGATGGTTCCCGCGTCCATGAGTGCTTTGGCTTTGGCGATCTCCTCGGTGGGGCTGGCCGTGGCGACACTGCGGATGTAGGCATCGGTTTCCTGCTGGGACTTGCGGGCCCGCGCCATTGACCGCTCCGCCATGCCCTTGCCGCGGGCAATCATGTATGCCAGCACGGTCAGGAACGGAATGAAGACCAGAAGAACGATCCAGACGGCTTTCCACCAGCCGCTGAGCTCGTCGTCGCGGAAGAGGTCGCCGATCACCATGAACACTGCATACAGGAAGGCGATAATTGCATAGAAGATAAACAGCCACCAGAGAATATCCCAAAAGTTCTCGAAGAAATTCATTTTGGCTTCCCTACTTTCGCTTGGTGCGGCGTCGCCTACGAACGCAGCCTTGGATGGGAATGGGTTTCACCGCGGATATCCCGGAAGACCCGGGCTAGCACTTGGCGTCATTTGAGAGATCGCTGATGGCGGCCTGCACGTTCGCGGCTTCGTCCTTGAGCGAGTTGGCCGCCTGCGTCAGGGTGGCGTCGTCGGGAACGGAGTTCACAGCGGAGGTGAACTTCTGTTGGGCTGCTTTGACGGCATCCACCCGATCTTTGGCCGCGTCGCTGGCCGCGTTGACCAGATCGTCGTAGCTCTTCCGAACCTGATCCCGGGCCGCCTGGATCTGGCCGATGGTGGCGCCTGGCTTGAGGGAGTCCTTGAAATTCGTCAGGGCTGTTGAAAAGTCAGTGGCGGCAGCGCAAACCGGTGAAACGCTCGCCGTCGGGCTCGCGCTGGGGCTGCTGCTGGGTCCCGAGGTGGCGCAGCCGGCGAGCAGCGCAACCGCCGCCCCGAGCGCAGACATTCGCGCGAGGACTGGTTTTGGTTTCGACATTGGACTCACCTCTCCATGGGCTTTCGCCTGGCAGCCCAATCACTGGCAGGTACCACCAGTGTTGGGTGAGGGGCCCGCTTGCGCGTCACCCGCCGCGGGTGATCCTTTCGCGCGGCTCTCCGTGCCGGGCGCGCCGCTGACCAGCGGGGACGCGACGACGGAACTATCGAACGCGGGTGGGACCC
This sequence comes from Arthrobacter sp. 05N33_2, assembly GCF_056397425.1. Classification (NCBI taxonomy): domain Bacteria; kingdom Bacillati; phylum Actinomycetota; class Actinomycetes; order Micrococcales; family Micrococcaceae; genus Arthrobacter; species Arthrobacter sp. 05N33_2. The sequence goes on along the minus strand of NZ_JBFTNJ010000096.1, from coordinate 4,973 downwards.
CATTACCTCCCACCCCGCGGCCCGAATCACCCCGGGGTGATGATGTGCCCGCTCCGTCGCCGTGATGGACTGCTGTCCACAACTGAGGGAGGATGCCATGTGTCGTTGGCTAGCGTATTCGGGTTCGCCGGTGCAACTGGAGGAGCTGTTGTACAAACCGACCAACTCGCTCGTGATGCAGAGCAAGCACGCTCGAATGGGCGTTGAAACCACCAACGGGGACGGCTTCGGCGTGGGCTGGTACGGATCCGCGCCGTATCCCGGGTTGTTCCACAGCACGGAGCCCGCGTGGAATGACCGCAACCTCCGCGAGTTGTCGGCCCAGGCGTCGGCCGGCCGGGTCTTCGCGCATATTCGGGCCTCGACCGGATCGGCAGTCCAACAGACCAACTGCCATCCATTCCGCCACGGCAGCTGGCTATGGATGCACAACGGACTCATCCGGGAGTTCCCGACTGTGAAGCGCGACTTGGCCATAGCCGTTGAGCCATCGCTCTTTCCGCTGATCGAGGGAGCCACGGACTCAGAGCTCTTCTTCTTCCTCGCCCTGACCTTCGGGCTGGAGCAGGACCCGAGGGCGGCCGTAGCTGCCGCGGTTGGACTGATTGAAGACGTCGGCCGGCGCCACGGGATCGAGCAGCCAATCCAGATGACAGTCGCCACGACCGACGGCGAGACCACCTGGGCGTTCCGCTACTCGAGTGAACGGCAGTCCCGGTCGCTGTTCCACAGCACCGACGTCGCGACCCTTCGCGTCCAGTACCCGGACAACCCGTTGCTTCATGACCTGGCGGACAACGCGCGCCTGGTCGTCTCCGAACCGCTGGGGGATCTCCGCGGGGCGTGGCGGGAAGTACCCGAGGCTACCTGCGTGGTGGTGCACGGCGCCGGCGAGGACCTGTTCCCGTTCTCGCCGACCGCCCCCTAGCGTCGGCCTAGTGTCGGCGGCTGCGGCCGCCTTAGTGTCTGCGGCTAGTGTCTGCGGCGAGTGCCGCTGCCGCGCAGCACCAGCTGGCGCGGCGCTAACTGGTAGTCCGGTCCCGCCGGTCCTTCACACGCTGGTTCCTCCGGCGTCGGGCGCCCGGGGGATGGGAATCGTGGGATACGTGTCATCGGGAGGGCCGCCCGCCGTGACCGACTCACCGCCTGGCACGCCGCCGGACTCGACACTGGACTCACCGCCGGGATCGACGCCCGGCTCGCCTCCGGGTTCGGCGCCGGGTTCGGCGCCCGGCCCGCCGGCTACGGCCGGCCGGCACAGCAGTTCGACCACGAGAACGACCAGCACGGCCAGGACGGCCGTCCAGATGGCGACGGCCGCCGTCGGGTCCTGCCAAAAGATCAGCACCAGCACAGCGATGCCGACGACGGTGGCTTCGATGATCCGCCGGTACCGGGCCAACCAGAGCTGCCATGGCTTGGCCTGGCCACCGCCGATCTTGCCGGTGATGTAGTCGCCCGCCGTCGCCAGGCCGTGCCGGACATACTCCGCTGGACGCGAGTGGCCGCCCAGAAAAGCTGCCAGGGCGATCAGCAGTCCGACGACGAAGACAAGGCGCAGGCTGGTGCGCAGCGGTACCAGGAGTGCCTCGACCAGGCTTTCGGCCGCCGCAGGGGAGACAGCACTCGATGGAATCGAGTTCAGGACGTAACTTCGCCCGATCACAAGGGACAGCGCTAGCACCGCCATCGACACCGCCACGGCCAACCCCACGCCGCTCGTCGTGCTCCGTCTCCGGCCCCGGGGGGCAACGGCAATGGCGCCCACGGCGCTGAGCACCGTCAGCCACGCCAGTATTGGGCCGAGCCGGTCCAGGGTCCGGATGGTTTCCGTGGCACGGACCAGTTCAGGAGACTGGAACAGGGCGATCTGCGCGTCAACTTCCGGGATCCTCGAGGCGATATCCACCCCTTGCTGGACAAGGAGAGTCTTGACCCGGGCGATGATCTCTTTCGTGGAAATCGACACCGTGCCATTCTCATCAATACTGACCGTGCCTCCCGTGCTTCCCGTGGCAAGGTTGACCAGCCCCTGGTGCGCCACCCGGTTCACCTGGATCCAAAGGTCCTGGAACTGCGGTGTCGCCACGAATCTGGCAACGGCGGTATGGATGAGCGTTTTGGTCTGCTCCGCAAGCATCGGGGCCAGCCCGGTAAGCACGGCCGCCACGCGGGGCGCCGTTTTAGCGAGCTCGTTCAGGGCATCGCGCGTGATGGTCTGGAAATCCACGGCGTCGTTGATCTGTTGAGTGACCTTGTCGGCGATTTCGGCCTGGATCGCAGGGTCCGAGGCCAACGGTGCGACGGTGGCGACGTAGCGATCGGTGTCGATGACTTCGCTGCGAAGGTAGAGGGCCGGAACTGTCGCGAAGGCCAACAGGCCAGTGATAACCACCAGCACGATTGCCACAATGCGCCGGGCCAGCCCCGGATGCCGCACGGCCGGCCTCGGCGGGGCCTTGCGGGCAGTGTCCCGTTCCTGCTGGAGACGGGCGACTTCGGCCCGTAACCGCAGAATTTCTTCCTGTTCCGGGCTAGCGGGGCCAGCGGGCTGATCGTTCAGCGACATGAGGGGATCCGCCTTAGCTTGTGTTCCGCGGCTGGGCATTTCACGGCTATTTTCATTGTTCACTCGGCGTGCCGGTCCAGCCCCACCCACACAGGGTGATCTGTCACGCCGGGGAAGGGCCCGCCACGGCCGTCCCTACGGGCTGGACGCCGCGCGTCGGACGTGCAAAGTGGCGCACCGAATCCCGGCCCTGCCCGCGAAATTTCAGCCGGCCGGCCTGCTGTCATCCGTTTTGGGTGATGACGGCGGCGGGTTCAGGATTCGCCGCCCAGCCGCCGCCCTGCCGCGAAGAATGCCACTTTTGCGATCAATAGGAGTGCACCTAAATCGGCAATCATTTGGACGGACACGACACCCCTCGCCAGCTGGCTTACCGGCGTAATATCCCCGAACCCGACGGTGGCAAACGTGGAAGTGGTGAAGTAAAGGGCATCGGTTCGGCTCAGGGGCTCGCTAAACGCCGCCGCAGATGTGATCGACATTGATGTGTAAAGCAGCGCGAAGAGACACAAAAACATCAACAGGGTTTCGGCGACAGCCGCGGCCGCCCGAACCCTCGGGATATGCGCCACGAGTATCAGCCGCAATTGAATTGCCAGGACTGCGAAAAAGACCAGCACGACACCCGCCAGGCGGATCCAGGCGGCCGCGGGATCGGCGTCATTGAATCCCCCGACGGGAATAAAGAAATACAGGGCGAGGACCACAACCGAAAATGCGATGAGACGTGCAATCGCGAAAATAATGACCCGCCTGCGGTCGGCCTTGTCGAGGTCATGAAGGAAAATCGGGTCTGTCGGGCTGCCGTGCKTCATAGGCATGACTGATGATACAGCCGGGCACCCAATTCGTGCCGTGCCGCAATCGGGTCGCCCTAATCGCCGTATTGTCGCACTAAGGAGCGGCGCACAAGGGGTCTTTGCGCCCTGTTGGTGCCCTTTTGCCCCCACCTAGCATGTGGAATGTGAGAGATAGGCTAGAAGCCGAATGGGTACCGGGCCCACAGTTCAAGATCCGCCCGCCTGTGCGCGGTCTCGGAGCGTTGGAGCGTCCACGTCTGGAAAGCGCCCTGTCCGCGRCCGCGGATTCGCACCGCCTGACCCTCGTCGCGGCCCCGGCCGGCTACGGCAAGTCAACTTTTCTGGGTGATTGGGTCCGCAAGTGCGCTCTGCCGTGCGCATGGCTGTCGCTGGACAGGTTCGACACGCAGCCCGCGCGGCTGTTTCACGGTGTTGTTGGGGCGATCCAGTCCGCGGCGGGCAAACTGCCGTTACCCGGAACCGACGCCCTCCTCGCCCTGGACCCGAGCCTTGCCCACGACCGGGCGGCCTCCTACGACCTTCTCCTCGGGGCACTCGAGCACCTCACTGAACCGATTGTCCTGGTGATCGATGACGTCCATTTGGCCGGGCCGGGGCTGGCGAACGGAATCGTCGGGGTGCTCGCCGCATCGGCACCCCCCTCACTGCGGCTGGTCCTCTCGGGACGCGGCCATACGTCCATTCAGCTCGAAAGATTCCGGTACGGCGAGGGACTGGGTGAACTTCGCGCCGCCGAACTGGCCTTCACGCGGGAGGAAGTTGCCCAGTTCGCCAGTGCGCTGGGACAAGATCAAACGTTCGACGCCGGGTCGCTCTGGAAGATGACTGCCGGCTGGCCTGTGGCAGTCCACGCCAGCCTGGTCTCCTTGGCGCAGGCCCGCAACGTGCCGCTTACAACGCCAGGCTCCGCGCCTACGCACGTCCCGCTCGCCGACTACGTCGCAGAAGAGATCCTCGACCAGATCGAACCGTCGCTGGCCGAATTCATTCTCAGGGCCACTGCCAGCGACTGGCTCGGACGCCGGCTCGCCGTCGAACTCGAAGGCCGTCCCCGCGGCGGCGTGCTGCTTGAGGAATGCCTCCGTAACGGGCTCTTCATCGAGGAGCACGAATACCGTGCGGGCGAATCGATGTTCCGGTGGCATTCCCTCTTCGCGGCGCAGTGCCGGCGCATCCTGCAGCGGCGTGACCCTTTGCTCGCCGAGCGTCTGCACCGCGTGGCGGCGAGGTACTACCAGGACGTCGACGTCGTCGAGGGCGTCGCCCAGGCGCTGCAAGGAAGCGCACCCCGGCAAGCCGTGATTTCCCTCGGCGCCCATTGGCTCGAATTCCTGCTCGGAAACGACGTGCAGACCCTTGAACGGCTGTGCCTGGATCTCCCCGCACCGTGGGGCGAGGATCCGGAGATCCTGATGATCCGATCGGTCTGCCGTGCCCTTTCCGGCGACGGCACCGCCGCGGCCGAGCTCACCGACCGGGCGCTGTCGCGGACCTTCGCGCTGGACGCAATTCGACGCCGGAGACTGGAGAGTTACCGGGCGCTCTACGAGCCGCTGCCTGCCGACGGCCGGCTGGACCCGCAC
>NZ_JBFTNJ010000095.1:0-9078 GCF_056397425.1 Arthrobacter sp. 05N33_2 | reverse complement strand
CGCCAACAGCGCTTCCAGGGCCAGCGGGGCGCCAAAGACGTCACCGACAAAGCGGCTGTACTCGCTCCAGGCCATGCCGAACTGGAACTCCTGCACGATGCCGGTGGCCACGCCCATGATGAAGTTGATCAGGAAGAGCTTGCCCCAGAACTTGGTCATGCGCAGATATTCCGGCTTGCCGGTGCGGTACCAGAGCGTCTGGATCACAGCCACCACCAGCCCGAGGCCAATCGTGAGCGGCACCATCATGAAGTGGTAGACCGTGGTGATTCCGAATTGCCAGCGTGCGATTTCCAAGGCGTCCAAGGCAGTCCCTACTTTTGGCTAGGTCCGAGCAACTTCTACGTGGCGTAGAAGTAATTCTTCTACAGAGTGTAGAACAAATCGTCGCTTCCCCGTAACTCAGACTCCCACGGCACGTCACGGCCTGCAATGGAACAAAGAGCCTCTCCCGCCACCGCGGGCCGGCGGCGCGACACGCCGGGCGGCCGTGTTCTACTTCATGTAGAAAGAATGCGCAAAACGCGGTAAATTTGTAAACGAAGTATTCACACACACCGCCCCGGCAGGCACCAGCAGTTTCCCAGCATGACGCCGGCGCGGCAGGCATAGAAGGATGTACGCAATGGCAAGTCTCGGTGAACTGGAACGGGCAGTGATGGACCTGCTCTGGGCAGGCCAAGAAGCTGCGACAGCCAACACTCTGCGGGACCTCCTCGCACAAAGCACCCAGCCCCAGGACGGCAGCGCCGGACACGTGGGCAAAGACCTCGCGGTCACCACGGTGCTGACCGTACTCTCGCGCCTTGAGCGGAAGGGTCTGGTGGAACGCGAACGCGGCACCCGCCCGCACCGCTACCAGGCCGTCTCGAGCCGTGCGGACCACACCGCGGAACTCATGCACGAGGTCCTCGGCTCCGCTCCGGACCGCGAAGCCGTCCTGGCCCGGTTCATTGGTTCCGTCACGGATAACGAGGCAGAAACCCTGCGCAAGCTTTTGGGCCGCAGCTAGCGCCCGATGTTCTGGACCTCATATTTTCTGGCGGTCCTGGCGATAGCATTGGCGTGGCCGGTGCCTGTCCTCCTCTCCCGTGCCCAGTGGCCGGCCCGCTCCCCCTTCACGGCGATGCTGTTGTGGCAGGCGATCGCACTGGCCGGTGGCCTGTCCATGATCGGCGCCATGCTGGTTTACGGGCTCGAGCCGGTCGGGGACAACCTGCTCTCCGGCCTGCGGGCGCTGGCTGGCATGGTCTTCCACAATGCCCCCACCACGGAACTGGGCTTCTGGCACATCTTTGCGCTCTCGGCCGCGGCCCTGCTGACGGCGCACCTGGTATTTACCCTGCTGCTGACCTACTACAAGATCCAGCGCCAGCGCCGCCGCCACCGCGAGCTGCTGGACCTCCTGGCGTCGCCGTCCTCCGACGGCCCGGGGACGATGGTCCTGAACGTGGACTCGCCGGTGGCGTACTGCCTGCCCGGCGGCGCACGGTCCGTGACGGTTCTCTCCGACGGCCTCATGGCCGCCCTGGAGCCCGATGAGTTGCGTGCCGTGCTGATTCACGAGAACGCCCACCTGAGCCAGCGCCACCACCTCCTGCTGTGGGCCTTCGCCGCGTGGCGCCAGGCGCTGCCGTGGCTGCCCACCACCCGGCTGGCGCAGGAGTCGGTCAACTCCCTGATCGAGATGCTGGCCGACGACGTCGCGCTCAAGACGGAGAGCAAGGCGACCCTGATCAGGGCGATTGCCATTGTGGCCAGCGGGTCCCCGGCCACCCCCGCGGTGCGCCTGGCGTTCGGCGAGCCCGGCGTGGCCGACGGCGACCCCAGCCAGCCCGGCGCCACCGGAGGCAGCGGCTCGGCGGGCACGACGGCGTCACGCGTCAGCCGCCTGCTCTCGCCGCAGCCGCCGTTGTCGGAACCGCTGCGCGCCGCTGTCCTGGCCTGCTGCGTGCTGCTCCTGGCCGTGCCGACGGCCCTGCTGCTGGTCCCCGGCCTGCTCGGCTAACTCCGGCCCCCTGCCACTCCTGTCATCCGGCCCCCACGCCGGACCGCCCCGCCACAGGAACGGCGGAGCGGCCGGTTTCGCGCCAGGATAGCCATCTGCGCCGCTATTTCAGCAGCTTGCTGGCCTTGAATTGCAGGTCGACGTTGCCGGACCCGTTGCCCTTGGACGTTCCATTGATCGCCGAGGTGGTCATGGCGAAGGTCAGTGTCGAGTGGGCGATCGCGTCGGCCATTTGCTCCAGCACAGTGGTGTTGACGTTGGCGAGAGTGTCGCAGGCCTGGTGGTAGCAGGCGTCATGAGCCACGTTTGGTGTCCCGCCGAACACTGCCGCTTCCGCCACCGTCTTAAGGTCTTCCGCGCCGGTGAACAGGCCACCCGCCGGAATCCCGTTGTTGATGAACCCGGAGTAGTCCGAGCGCCCGTCGAACTGCGTCGGCGCAGTAGGCAGGTTCTGGGACTTGAAGTAGTCCAGGAAGACCTTCTCGACGAGCCCGGAGCCATTGGGGCCCTTCGTGCCGAAGGAGGAGCCGTCGCCGTCGTAGACGAACCGCACAAAGTTCGGCGAGCCGACCATGTCGAAGTTGAGGTTGACCGCGTGCGCCTTGATCTGGCTCGCCGTCAGCTGGGATGTGTAGAAGTCGGAGCCGACAAGTCCGGGCTCCTCCCCTCCCCAGAAGGCGAAGCGGACCCTGTTCACGGGGGTCTGGCCCGACGCCTTCAGCTGGATCGCCGTCTCGAGGATGGAGGCTGTCCCGGTGCCGTTGTCGTTGATGCCCGGCCCTTCCGGCACGGAATCCAGGTGCGCCCCCACCAGGACGGTGCGGTCCGCGCGTCCGCCGGTGTCGGCCAGGATGTTGAACGAGGTCAGCTTGGTGACGGTGGAGTTCACGGCGAGGTGCATGCTGACGCCGTTCAGCCCGGCGAGTTCGGCGCCGGTGGCGAAGCTGGTGCTGACCACCGGGATACCTGCCTGAGGCGCGTCCAGCGTGCCGCCGAAGAGGGCAAAGCGCTCGTCCGCCGGGTCCGCATTGCCCTGGTTGAAGATGATGACGCCGGCCGCCCCGGCCGCGGCGGCGTTGTCCGCCTTGATCCGGAAGGTGCAGGTGCCGCGCTGGATCAGGGCGATGTTGCCCGCCGTGAACCCGCCGAAGTCGGCTGCCTCGCAGCCGCTGGTGGAGGCCCGGTCGCCGGCCAGGTTGATGTCGACGGCGCTCAGCGGGGCCGTGACGTTGCCGGAACCGGAATAGTTCATATCGAGGAAGCCGTCCGGGGCGTCATAGGCGTAGGTCCGCGGGGATGGCGAGAGGCGCTCCATCGACGCCGAGACGGTGTCGTAGCGCTCGTAGGGGAAGGTTTGGCGGACCGGGGTGTAGCCGGCGGCCCACAACTTGCGCTCGATGTACCGGGCGGAGGCTTCGTATCCCGGAGTGCTGGCAGCCCGCGTGCCACCGTTGGCGTCCGCGACGGCCTGGAGGGCCGCGAGGTGTTTCATGATGTTTGTTGCCGACACGGCAGCGCGCAGGGGTGCCGTGTTTGTTCCGTTGTCAGCGAGTGCGGGCGGCGCAAGGCTGGCCGCCAGTCCGATCGAGGCGGCGATGGCCGCACGGCGGATATTCCGGCGTTGCTTCATAGGGTTCTCCTGGATTCGGCTGCGGAATCCAACCCGGGCGTCCTTGCCCGCAAGGGTGAGATGAAGCTATCGGAAGCACCTTGGGCAAAGGTTGAGAGAACCAGACGCCGGCGAAGCAGCCGCGACGGCACAGATTTCGGTCGCCGGGCCCGTCCCCGCCGGCGGAACGTCAGGCGTCGATGCGCTCCCGGTCCAGATTGGCGGCGCCTGCAATGATGAAGTCCTTGCGCGGCGCCACGTCCGAGCCCATGAGGAGGTCGAAAGTCTCTTCGGCCTGCTTGGCGTTCTCGATCCCGACCTTGCGGAGCGTCCGGTGTCGCGGGTCCATGGTGGTTTCGGCCAGCTGTTCGGCATCCATTTCGCCCAGCCCCTTGTACCGCTGGATCGGCTCCTTGTAGCGCTTGCCCTCTTTGGCGAGCCGCGCCAGCAGGACATGGAGCTCAGCCTCGGAGTAGGTGTAGATCATCTCGTTGGCCTTCTGGCCGGCGTTGACGACCTCCACACGGTGCAGCGGCGGGACGGCGGCGAAGACGCGCCCCTCGTCGATCATCGGACGCATGTAGCGGRAGAAGAGCGTCAGGAGCAGGGTCCGGATGTGGGCGCCGTCGACGTCGGCGTCGGTCATCAGGATCACTTTGCCGTACCGGGCGGCGCTGATGTCGAACGTGCGGCCGGAACCGGCCCCCACCACCTGGATCAGGGCAGCGCACTCGGCGTTGGAGAGCATGTCCCCCACCGAGGCTTTCTGGACGTTGAGGATTTTGCCGCGGATCGGCAGGAGCGCCTGGAAGTCGGAGGACCGCGCCAGTTTGGCGGTGCCGAGCGCGGAGTCACCTTCGACGATGAACAGTTCGGAGCGTCCGACGTCGTCGGTACGGCAATCGGCCAGCTTGGTGGGCATGGAGGAGGTTTCCAGCGCGTTCTTGCGGCGCTGGGTTTCCTTGTGGACGCGCGCCGAGATGCGGGACTTCATCTCGCTGACGATCTTTTCCAGCAGCAGCGCGGACTGGGCCTTGTCGTTGCGGTTGGCGGAGGTCAGCTTCGCGGTGATCTCCTGTTCCACCACCTTGGCCACAATGGCCCGGACGGCGGAGGTGCCCAGGATTTCCTTGGTCTGGCCCTCGAACTGCGGTTCGGCCAGCCGGACGGTCAGGACCGCGGTCAGGCCGGCGAAGATGTCGTCCTTTTCGATCTTGTCGTTGCCGGCCTTGAGCTTGCGGGCATTGGTCTCCACGGCCTTGCGGAAGGTCTTGAGCAGGGCCTGCTCGAAGCCGGACTGGTGGGTGCCGCCCTTGGGCGTGGAAATGATGTTGACGAAGGTCCGGACCGTGCTGTCGTAGCCGATCCCCCAGCGCAGCGCGACGTCGACCTCACAGTCGCGTTCGACCTCCGCGAGCTGGCTGTGGCCCTTTTCGTCGAGGACGGGGACGGTTTCCTTGAATTTTCCGGCACCGTGGAGGCGCCAGATATCCGTGACGGCGGGGTCGGCGGCGAGGAAGTCGACAAATTCGGAGATGCCGCCGTCGTGGTGGAAGACCTCCTCATGCGGGCCCGATTCTCCGGGCGTGCCGGCAATCCTGCGTTCATCCCGGACCGTGAGCTTCAGTCCGGGGACCAGGAACGAGGTCTGGCGGGCACGCGCGGCGAGGTCATCGTAGGAGAATTTGGCGTCGGGCGTGAATATCTGCCGGTCCGCCCAGTAGCGGATCCGGGTTCCGGTCACGCCGCGCTTGGCCTTGCCCACGACATCGAGCACAGAGCCGTCGATGAAGGGTTCGAACAGGGTCGCGGGGTCCGGTTTGGTGCCCGGATCCTTGAACCGGCCCGGTTCCCCCCGGCGGAAGGACATCTTGTACGTCTTGCCGCCGCGGTCCACTTCGACGTCGAGGCGGGCCGAGAGCGCGTTGACCACCGAGGCGCCCACGCCGTGCAAGCCGCCGGAAGCGGTGTAGGAGCCGCCGCCGAACTTTCCGCCGGCGTGCAGTTTGGTGAAGACGACCTCGACGCCGGTCAGCCCGGTTTTCGGTTCGACGTCCACGGGGATGCCGCGGCCGTCGTCGTGAATCTCGACTGAGTTGTCCGCGTGGAGGATGATCTTGATGTCGTGGCCGAAGCCGGCGAGGGCCTCGTCGACGGAGTTGTCGATGATTTCCCAGAGGCAGTGCATGAGGCCGCGGGAGTCCGTGGAGCCGATGTACATGCCCGGGCGCTTACGGACGGCCTCGAGGCCCTCCAGCACGGAGAGGTGCCGGGCGGTGTAATCAGAACTGGGTGCCACGGGTCGTGAACTCCTTAAAGGATCGGGACAGCCACCGCAGCGTGCGCAGGCGGCAGTCACAGAATTTGACGCACTTCCTAGGTTAGTCGGACTCCGGGTGATCGACGGTCTGCCACTCCCCGCGGGGGCTCTCCGGCCACCCGCCGTTACTGAGACGTGATACGCGGACAGCGAAAGTAGGCCATCCGTGCCATGGTTTGGCCACGAATGCTGGTTATATAGGTATACCGATCTACTAAGGAGGCCGAACATGACAACAGCAGTTGCGGACCGCACACTGACCGCCGCAGACCGGTGCGATCGTTGCGGAGCACAGGCATATGTCCGAGTTGTTCTCGGTGCCTCCGGCGGTGAGCTTCTTTTCTGCGGCCACCACGCACGCGCCGTAGAACCGACACTCAAGCCGCTCAGTTCAGACTGGCATGATGAGACTGACCGCCTTCACCAGAAGGCCCCGGTTCCGGTCGACTAGACCGCACCGGCTTCAGCCCGTCGCCCTACAGGGTTCCGGGCGACCTGAGACCACTGCATCAGGGCCCCTCCATACCGGAGGGGCCCTGATTCGTTAAGTGCTGTTTCGTCAGGTGCCGGTTCGGTTAAGTGCCGTGCACCCGGCTGCGGCGGCAAAAAGCAATGCGGGGTCCCTTCCTGCCCGTTCCTCCGGTGAGGATGGGCGGGAAGAGACCCCGCATTGCTGAGAACCTTTACCCGGTCTGCGACCAGTGGCGCTTAGTCCAGGTAGTCGCGCAGGACCTGTGAGCGCGACGGGTGCCGCAGCTTGGACATGGTCTTGGATTCGATCTGGCGGATGCGCTCACGTGTCACACCGTAGACCTTGCCGATTTCGTCTAAAGTCTTCGGCTGGCCGTCGGTAAGGCCGAAGCGCATCGCTACCACGCCGGCTTCGCGCTCGGAGAGCGTATCCAGCACCGAGTGCAGCTGTTCCTGCAGCAGGGTGAAGCTCACGGCATCCGCGGGAACCACGGCTTCGGAGTCCTCGATGAGGTCGCCGAATTCGGAGTCGCCGTCCTCGCCAAGCGGGGTGTGCAGCGAGATGGGCTCGCGGCCGTACTTCTGGACCTCCACGACCTTTTCCGGGGTCATGTCGAGTTCGAGGGCCAGCTCCTCCGGGGTGGGTTCGCGGCCGAGGTCCTGCAGCATCTGGCGCTGGACTCGGGCCAGCTTGTTGATGACTTCCACCATGTGCACCGGGATGCGGATGGTGCGGGCCTGGTCAGCCATGGCGCGGGTGATCGCCTGGCGGATCCACCAGGTGGCGTAGGTGGAGAACTTGAAGCCCTTGGTGTAGTCGAATTTCTCCACCGCACGGATCAGGCCCAGGTTGCCTTCCTGGATCAGGTCCAGGAACAGCATGCCGCGCCCGGTGTAGCGCTTGGCCAGCGAGACGACGAGGCGGAGGTTGGCCTCCAGCAGGTGGTTCTTGGCGCGCTTGCCGTCGTGGATGACGAATTCGAGCTCGCGCTTGAGTTTCGGGTCCATGGTGCCGTCGTCGGCTGCGATCTTTTCTTCAGCGAAGAGACCGGCCTCGATCCGCAGGGCCAGGTCTACTTCCTGTTCGGCATTCAGCAGGGCGACCTTGCCGATCTGCTTCAGGTAGTCCTTGACGGGGTCGGCGGTGGCGCCGGCAGACATAACCTGCTGCACCGGAGCGTCGTCGTCGTCGGCGTCGGAGTAGACGAAGCCGGAGCCGGTGGTGGCCGCGGCCTTGCCGGCGACTTCCTCGCCTTCTACTTCGTCGCCGAGCTCGGCGGCGTCGGGCGTGATGTCGTCGAGATCCTCTTCGGCGTCGACGTCATCGTCAGACGTACTGGCAGAGTTGCCGGCGGCTTCTGCCGCGGCTTTCGCGCCGGGCTTGGGCCCGCGCTTCTTGGGCTCAGGCTTGGCGACTCCGGTTACGGTGTCGCCACCCTCTGCGGAAGCGGCGTCCTTGACAGCCTTGTTGGCTGCGCGCGTGGCGGCGCGCTTGGCGTTGGTCGCCGCCTTCTTCTCCTCAGGGGACAATTCGGCCTGGTCGGCGGGTTCCTTCTTCGCGGAAGACGGGGTCACTGAAAACCTTTCTAGCTGCGGTCTGCGGAATCACCATACGGGCAACACCACTATGACCCTGTCAAGTCCGTGTTCAACATCAGGTGCAACCACGACCAGCAGAGCCACTTAGTAGAACTGCTGGCGCGGCCTTAATGTTCCCTGTTTCCAAGGAACATTTAGGGCACTTGATACACGGACCCAACCGGGTCTCGGCAACCATTGTCTCACGGTTTTCAGGCCGGGTGCCTTTCGCGACGCCGGGTCGACGATATCGCGGCGGCTTCGCCCGCCGCGTCAGGACCTCATGCCGCGTCCGGGGCAAACTTCTGCCAGGCCGCCTCCCGCCTGGCAGCCCAGCCGCAAAGGGTGCCGCGCCGGCCAAGCTCCGCCAGCAGTTCCGCGAGCCTGTACCCCGGCTGGCCCTGCAAGGCCTGCCGGTAGAGCGCGTCGGCGTAGGAGCCGCGGCCACGGCACCATTCGATCCAGCCCCGCGCCGTCACGGCGGCTGCCGTTGCCTCCCCGTCACCAAGACGGCCAAGCCGTTCCAGGACCCGCTCGAGCCCGACCATCAGGGTCCAGTCCGGAACCGACGGCGCCAGTCCGAGCAGGACTTCCCCGTAACCGGGAACAGCCCCGGCTGCAGGCACGGCGCCGCCGGCGGACCCGCCGCTGCCGGGTGCCACCGGCAGGGGTATCCGCGGAGCGGACTTGGACCGGGAAGTGCGGCCGGACATTGGACCCGGCAGGGGGCTGGGCGTCGGTCGGAGCCGTGAGGCGGGCGTGTTATCGGGGAAAGCGGCGGACCCGGGGTCCGGGTCGAAGATACCGAAGTCCTCGGCGCCGCGTTCGGCCGCGGACCGTCCGGCGGCCGCCATCACCAGGACCGCGTCCCGCCACGACGGAATGCACAGGCTGGCCCGCAGGTAGCCGGCGAGTTCCGGTGAGAGCTGAAGCGGCCGGCCAATGGTCCAGGGATCGGGCGTCCCGGAGCCGGTGGTTCCGGCATCGGTCCCGGAGCCGGTGGTTCCGGCGTCGGTCCCGGAGCCGGTGGTTCCGGCGTCGGTCCCGGCGTCGGTGGTTCCGGCATCGGTCCCGGAGCCGGTGGTTCCGGCG
>NZ_JBFTNJ010000094.1:0-9347 GCF_056397425.1 Arthrobacter sp. 05N33_2 | reverse complement strand
GCGTTCAACCTCTGGCTCCGCCGGCTCTACACCCACCCCGGCACCGGCGAGCTCATCGCCATGGACTCCCGCGCCCGGCTCTTCCCACCCGGGCACCGCCGCTTCATCCAGGCCCGCGACGACACCTGCCGCACCCCGTACTGCGACCCGCCCATCCGCCACCTGGACCACATCATTCCCTGGCACGCCGGCGGCCCGACCACCACGGACAACGCCGCCGGACTTTGCGAAGCCTGCAACCACACCAAGGAATCCCCCGGCTGGAGAGCACGCCCCAGCCCTGAAGCCGAACCCGGCAACCGCAGAAGCAGCAGGCACACCATCGAACTCACCACCCCCACCGGCCACACGTACCACTCCACCGCACCACCTTTGCCCGGAACACCGCTTCGGCCACCAGCCACAGACCAGCCAGGCTCCGAGCCGGGTTCCCGCCAGCTTCACCTGATCCGGGTTCGGGCGAAGGCTCTCAAGAGCCGCAAACGCGCTGCCGTCGCGGCGGCCTAAGCGCGCTGAGGGCCGGACAAGACGCGAGCACCGCACAAACACGAGTGCCGCCGTCGAGTCTTACAACTCGACGGCGGCACGTCATTGCCAGGCACATCACTGGGCTCTGGCCCTAGGCCCGGGAGCCTCAGGTCCGGAACATTAGGACAACCAGGAGCCCCAGGTCTGGAACTTTAGGACAACCGGGCGGGCAGCGTCTTGGGCTTGAAGGAAGGCCGGGTGGCCTCGTACGCGGTGATGTCGGGTTCGTGCTTCAGGGTCAGCCCGATGTCGTCCAGGCCCTCGAGGAGGCGCCACCGCGTGTAGTCATCAATCTCGAACGGMGCCACAATGTTGCCGCACTGCACGGTCTTGGACACGAGGTCCACCGTCACCTCGGTACCCGGGGCGTTTTCAAGTTCTTTCCAAATGAGCTCGATCTCATCCTGGGCGACTTCGGCGGCAAGCAGGCCCTGCTTGCCGGAGTTGCCGCGGAAGATGTCGGCAAAGCGGGAGGACAGGACCGTCTTGAAGCCGAAGTCCTTCAGCGCCCAGACGGCGTGCTCGCGTGAGGAGCCGGTGCCGAAGTCGGGACCGGCCACCAGAACGGATCCTGCATTGAACGGCGCCTGGTTCAGGATGAAGGACGGGTCCTTGCGCCACGCTGCGAAGAGCGCGTCCTCAAAGCCGGTGCGCGTGATGCGCTTGAGGTACACGGCGGGGATGATCTGGTCCGTGTCGACGTTGCTCTGGCGCAGCGGGACACCGATTCCGGTGTGAGTGGTGAACTTTTCCATGGCGGATCCTTCGGGACTGTGTGGAGCGAGGCTGTGTGGAGCGAGGCTTCGGATCTGGGCGGGAAAGGCGGAGACTACGCGGCGCCGACTCGGACCGCCGCGGACTCCGGAGCAGGGTCCAGATCCGACGGCGAACTCAGGGTGCCTCGGACTGCCGTCGCCGCTGCGACCACGGGCGAGACGAGGTGGGTGCGGCCGCCCTTGCCCTGGCGCCCCTCGAAGTTGCGGTTGGACGTGGAGGCGCAGCGCTCCCCCACCTCCAGCTGGTCCGGGTTCATGCCCAGGCACATGGAGCAGCCGGCGAAGCGCCACTCGGCCCCGAAGTCCTTGAAGACCTTGTCCAGGCCCTCGGCTTCAGCCTCGAGCCGGACGCGGGCGGAGCCGGGCACCACCAGCATGCGCACGGCCGGGTCCTTGGTCCGGCCCCGGATGATGTCGGCGGCGGCCCGGAGGTCCTCCATCCGGGAGTTCGTGCAGGAGCCCAGGAACACCGTGTCCACCCGGATGTCCTTCATCGGGGTGCCGGCCTCGAGCCCCATGTACTGCAGGGCGCGTTCGGCGGCGGCCTTGGCGTTTTCATCGCCGAAGTCATCGGGCGACGGCACCTTTGCGGACAGCGACACGCCCTGGCCCGGGTTGGTTCCCCACGTCACGAACGGTTCCAGGGTGTCGGCGTCGAGGTCCACCTCGACGTCGAACGCTGCGTCGTCGTCGGTGTGCAGCGTGTTCCAGTATTCGACGGCGGCATCCCAGTCGGCGCCCTCGGGCGCATGCGGGCGGCCGTGCATGTAGTCGTAAGTGGTCTGGTCCGGAGCCACCAGCCCGGCGCGGGCGCCGGCCTCGATGGACATGTTGCAGATGGTCATCCGGGCTTCCATGGACAGCGCACGGATGGCGGAGCCGCGGTATTCCAGCACGTAGCCCTGCCCGCCGCCGGTGCCGATCTTGGCGATGACGGCCAGGATGATGTCCTTGGCGCTCACGCCGGGGCGCAGCGTGCCCTCAACATTGATCGCCATGGTCTTGAACGGCTTCAGGGACAGCGTCTGGGTGGCCATGACGTGCTCCACCTCGGAGGTGCCGATGCCCATGGCGAGCGCTCCGAAGGCGCCGTGGGTTGAGGTGTGCGAGTCACCGCAGACCACGGTCATGCCGGGCTGTGTGAGGCCCAGCTGGGGGCCCACCACGTGCACGATTCCCTGTTCGGCGTCGCCGAGGGAGTGCAGGCGGACGCCAAACTCCTGGCAGTTGTTGCGCAGGGTCTGGATCTGGGTCCGGCTGGTGAGATCGGCAATTGGCTTGTCGATATCCAGCGTGGGAGTGTTGTGGTCCTCGGTGGCGATGGTGAGGTCCGGACGGCGCAGCTTGCGGCCGGCGAGCCGCAGACCTTCAAAGGCCTGCGGCGACGTCACCTCGTGCACCAGGTGGAGGTCAATGAAGAGGAGATCCGGCTGGGCGTTGGCTCCTTCGCCGTCCCCCTTGCGCACTACGTGCGCGTCCCAGACCTTCTCGGCCAGTGTCTTTGCCACGGCCTGCTCCCTTCACTGCGGTAAGTATTGTGCGTTCCGACGGACTATCTCCTCCACTGAACCAGCACAGCCAAGTAATACGCCAGCGCGTTGACTTGCATCTCAGATAATGAGACGTCAATATCATTACATGGACAATTCTAGTGGAGTCGGTGTCATCGATAAAGCGGCCCATGTGCTTGACGCACTTGAGGCCGGCCCCACCACCTTGGCGCAGCTGGTGGCGGCCACGGGACTGGCCCGGCCCACCGTGCACCGGCTGGCTCTCGCGCTGGTGCACCACAGGCTCGTGAGCCGCGATATCCAGGGCCGCTTCGTGCTCGGGAGCCGTCTGGTGGAACTGGCCTCCGCCGCCGGCGAGGACCGCCTCATCGCCTCCGCCGGCCCCGTGCTCATGCAGCTGCGCGACGCCACCGGCGAAAGCGCCCAGATCTTCCGCCGCCAGGGTGACTGGCGCGTCTGCGTGGCCTCCGCCGAACGCCCGATCGGGCTGCGCGACACCATCCCCGTCGGCACCCAGCTGTCCATGAAGGCCGGCTCCGCCGCCCAGGTGCTGCTGGCGTGGGAGGACCACGACCGCCTCCTGGAAGGCCTCCAGTCCGCCCGCTTCACCCCCACCGTCCTGGCCGGAGTACGACGCCGGGGCTGGGGCCAGAGCCTCGGCGAACGCGAGCCCGGTGTCGCCTCCGTTTCGGCCCCCGTCCGCGGGCCGTCCGGCCGCGTGATTGCCGCCGTGTCCATCTCCGGCCCGATCGAGCGCCTGACCCGCCAACCGGGGCGCCTGCACGCCGAAGTGGTCTGCAACGCCGGCCGTGTCCTGACGGAAGCGCTGCGCAAGACCAACGACTAAGTATGCTGTGCCCATGAACAGCTATGCGGTCTTCCTGCGGGGCATCAACGTGGGCGGCATCAATATCAAGATGGCCGATCTCAAGAACGCCCTGAAGTCCCGGCCATTTTCGGGTGTCGTGACCCTGTTGGCCAGCGGCAACGTCGTGCTGGCCAGCGAGCTGGATCCGGCCGGCGTCAAAAAGGAATTCGAGGCGTGCCTGCGGGAAACCTTCGGCTACGACGCCTGGGTGGTGGTGCTCACCGCGGGCCGTGTGGCAGCCCTGGTGGAGGCCTGCCCCTACCCGGCCGACGACGCGTCCACCCATACGTACCTGACGCTCGCCTCTGATGAAGAGGTCCTCTCGGAGCTGCTCGAGGCAGGCAGGGCCTTGGACGGGGCCGAGCTCACCCGGCTGGGCCCGGAAGCCCTGGCCTGGCTCGCCCCCGCCGGCGGCACTCTGGACAGCCCTTTCAGCAAGCTCTCCTCGAAGGCGAAGTACAAGGCTGCCACCACCACACGCAACCTCCGCACCATGATCAAGGTCCGCGACGCCGCGGCCGGGATTTAGGCAGGCCGCATCCGGCCGGACCCGCACGGACGGCTCACTGCCGACCCGCGGCGGCCTTCAGCGCGGCCGTGAACTTCGCCAGGCGGCTGAGCTCACGTTCCACGGGCGCCACGACGAGTTCCCCCGCGACGGCGGCGACGGCGGCTGTCAGTCGCTTCCGTGCCACGGCACTGCGTGACGCTGCCGCGGCTCCGGAGATGAACCGCGCCCCAATCGCCAGGACGATGCCCAGCAGCACTCCCCCGGCGATCATCACCGTAGGAACCGGCCAGCCCTGGACCCGTGGGACCTCTGGCACCGGCAGTTGCAGGTAGCCGAGCGCAGCCAGGACTCCCAGCCACGCGAACCCGGCCAGGGCCGTCACCAAGGCGAGCCACTGAACCGCGTTGAACCCACCCCACCACCAGGACTTCCTGCCAGCGGACAACTCTGTGGAGGCAATTGCCTGGTCCAGTGCATCCGGCAGCCGGTCGTTTACTTCCCGGGCGGCGCCGCGGATGGCCGCCCGCCACGGGCCAGGGGCACCGGCGGACGCCGCCTCAGCGAATTCCCGGACGGCGGCATCGGTCCGCGCCTGTTCCGGCGCCCCGGCAGGCGGCAGCGAGGTCCGGTTCAGCTCAGGCTTGGCGCCCTCGCGGCGCAAGTTCAGACGCCGCAGCGGATCCGGCCGGAATCTGGCCAGCCAGCGGGTCACGGGCCAGCCCGTGCGCCGGGTTGCCTCCAGCCGGTAGGACCGGGCGACGGCGTCGACCACCAACGGCACATTGGCGGCCACAGCCAACTCCCCCGCCAGCCGGGCCTTGGCCGCCGCCGTCGCACCGGCGGCCGTCGTGCCACCAGCGGCCGTCGTGCCACCCGTGGGCAGGCCGGACGCCTCGGCAAGCCGGGCGGCGGCCAGCGTGACATCTGCCGCAAGTCGCTGTGACATCGCTTTACGCTGCATCGCCACCTGCCGGATCGCGGCCCGCACCTTGTCCACCCCCGTCCCCAGCACGGCGGAAGCCCCGAGGACCTGAACTTTGTCCAGCCCGTCCCGCGCCAGGATAGCTGTGAGGGATTCCAGGACCGGCCGGACCTCGTGCTCCAGGAGCCTGTCGATCTGGTTGAGCACCACGATCGTCACGGCCCCGTGCGAGGACAGCGGGGCCAGGAAATCGTTGTGCACGGCGGCGTCGGCATATTTCTGCGGATCGAGGACCCAGACGAGGACGTCCACGATGCCCACCATCCGCTGCACAATCTCACGGTTGGCGGCCCTGGTCGAGTCAAAGTCCGGCAGGTCCAGAAGGATCAGCCCGGTGTCGTCGTCGGCGAACCCTTTGATCGGTGCCGCAGCGTGGCGCTTTCGGACCTCCAGCCAATCCAGCAGCGCATCGCTGCCCTGGACGCCCCAAATGCCCGCCAGCGGCTCGGTGGTGGTCGGCCTGCGCACGGCCGCCGTCGCGATCTCCTCGCCGCTTACGGCATTGAAAAGCGATGACTTGCCGCTGCCGGTGGCTCCAAAAAACCCGACCACCGTGTGGTCTCCGGACAGCGACCGCCGCGAACTCGCGCGGTCGAGCACCTGCAGGACACCGGCCAGGATCTCCTCCGGGAGGACTCCGGATGAGAGCTCCGTGGCGCTGTTGAGCGCTTCCAGCCTGCGATCGAGCTGGGACGTCTCGCGGGCGGCCGCATGACGGCTCATGACGTGGCCGCCAGCCGGCGCAGTGCCGCCGCATGCCCGGCAATGGCTGAGGGCGGCACGCCGCCGTCGACCTCCAGCCGGGTCAAGAACCGCCGACACTCCGCAGCCAGCAGGCCCTGGCACCGCAGATGCAGGTCTTCGCGCGCGGTCCGGGCCAGCCGGCGGACGGCGTCCTCCCCGAATACTGCCTCCAGGAGGCGCTGACCCACGACGGCGGTGCCGCCGGCAACTCCGATCTCAAGCCCGGTCAGGCCCGCGGTCATGGAGAACACCACAATCATCAAGGCAGCGCCGAGGCCGTTGATTCCGAAGGACAACCAGCGGGCCTGGGTGCGCTTGCCCTGGCCTTCGGTGCGGATGAGTTCCATCAGGCTCCCCTGCCAAGCGCGGATTTCGGCCGCCACAGCATCCGCGAAGCCCTCGGAGGCACCGGAAAGATCGTCGGTGCCCAGCACCTGCCTTCCGGCGGGGTCTGAACGCCACCGCTGGTCGGTGTGCTCGGCGGCCTTAGCGGCTTGATCGACAATGACCGCCTGCAGTCCCGTTTCGATCGCGGTTTCCACCCTGACCGCAGGCGCCGGTTCACCCCGGACGAACGCGCCCACGCGGTCACGGAAGCGTCCGATGCTCTGTTCCATGGCGCGGAAGAACTCCCCGGTCCCGACGAAGTCCTGCCAGCGCGCCAGCACTTCGCCGCGCAGCAGTGCGCCGTCGCGGGTGGCCTCGAGGATCCTGGCTACGGCGTCGTCATAAGCGTTGCGGGCGTCGGCTGCGAGAACATCGGCTGCGTGCTGCTGTTCGGACAGCGCCCGCTCCGCCGCGTCGACGCGGTGGGCGAGCGCGAGGAGGGTGCCGTTGAGGGTGCGCCGGGCGATTCCGGCCCGTCCCGCAGCGTCCCCGGCCAGCTTCCCGAGCCAAACGCGCAGCGGCTCGACGGCCCCTGCAGGAAGCATCCCCGCGGCACCCAGCGGCAGCTCCGGCACCACAAACAGTTTGGCGGCCCCCAGCCCTTCCCGGCTGAGCATGGCCTGCAGATCCGCGCTAACCTCCGCTTCCGCCGCTGGCGGCACCCGGTCCAGGACCACGGCCACCATGATGTCGCGGGAGGCCGCATCCAGGAGCAGGCGCCAGGGCACGGCGTCGGCATACCGGTTGGCTGTGGTGACAAACACCCAGAGGTCTGCGGCGGCAAGCAACTGCCCGGCCAGCTGCCGGTTGTTCTCGGAAATGGAGTCGACGTCGGGCGCGTCGACCAGGGCGATTCCGGGCGGGACCGCGGAGTCGGAGACAAGGACCAGGGAGGTCACCGGGCCGGGATCCAACGCCGCATCAGCCGGGGCCGGCGCCCGGCCGTCCACGAGGGCACCCCGGATGCGGCCCAGGGCCGGCAGCACCCGCTGGCCCTCAAACCAAGCGGCGTCGGTGGGATGGTGCAGCAGGATGGGCTGGCGGGTGGTGGGGCGGATCGCACCGGCCCGCGTGACGGGGTGGCCCACCAGGGCGTTGACCAGGGTGGATTTTCCGGCCCCGGTGGAACCGCCCACCACGGCCAGCAGGGGCGCGTCGAGGCTGCGGTACCGGGGCAGGATGTAGTCATCGAGTTGAGCCACGGCCCTTCGAAGGTCCAGGCGCGTTTGGTCCGTCCCGGGGAGGGCGAGCGGCAGCCGGAGGGCCGCGAGGTCCTGCCGCACTGCCTCCAGGAGGGCCACGCCGGTTGCGGCCCCGGGGCCGGTTTCATGGGAGCTCACTGCATCATCATGCCAGTTCAGAACGTGGTTCCTGCGGGGGCGCCGCTGCGCGGAACCAAAGCGCCATGCGCAGCGCCTAGCGGGACTCGGAGCGCCCGGCAATACGCCGGCGGACGAGTCTCGCCTGGAAGCCCAGCCATCGGGGGAAACGAAAAACGGCCCCGGGCTGATGCCCGGGACCGTTTTCATTGTGACCCCAGCGGGATTCGAACCCGCGTTACCGCCGTGAGAGGGCAGCGTACTAGGCCGCTATACGATGGGGCCGCGTACTTCCTGAACAGCATTTCTGCCATTCAAGCCAAATGATTGTTTCATACATTTGGCCGCCGTTTCAAATCGGACCAGCCGATTCAAAACTTCCGAATTTCAGCGGAAACCCGCGGAACTTCAGAGCTGGGATACCAGGACTCGAACCTAGAATGACGGTACCAGAAACCGTAGTGTTGCCAATTACACCATATCCCAAAGGCACTTTCGCTCCGGATGTTTGGGCCTAAACCCTCACTCCCGGCGCCTCAGCACGAGTAATTACTTTACCCGAGAGTTTTCACTTCCACAAATCGGGCGTACGGCGGCGGGATCGGGCCGCCGGGGCGGGCCGCGCGCGGCGTCGATGGCCGCAATACCCGCGCCAGCCCTTGCCAATCCGGCGGAAACACGTTTACGCTCGGTAAGTTACCAACGAGTAACCACCCCTCCCCCACTCCGTTGCGGGCAGCTTTGCGCTCATTTTCCGGTGTTAGCTGCGTCACAGCTGCTGGGGTGGCCGACAGCAGAGCCGCTGCCGGCGGGAACGTCGAGAGGAATCATGTGCCACAGAGTCGTGCCGCTATCAGCAAGACCCGGACCCGTGCGCAGCAAATCGCCATCGCCACCCTGGCATTGCTGCTCATGGCCCTGCTGGGGTTCTATACCCTCGTCACGGGCCGCATCACGGACGGTTCGGCCAAGCTCAAGGACGGGGCCGCGCAGGCGTCCGCCGGAGCCGGCCAGCTGGACGACGGCGCCGGGAAACTCGCCAACGGCGCCAGCCTGGCCGATACCGGGGCCGGAAAACTTTCCGCGGGGGCGGAAAAGATCTCCTCGGGCATCAGCACCCAGCTGGCACCCGGGGCGGACAAGCTCCAGGCCGGCGCCGGCCAGTTGGCCGAAGGTGCCGTCAAGATCGAAGCCGACGTCACCAGCAAGCTGGCCCCCGGCGTCTACAAAGTCGACGACGGTGCGCAGAAGCTCGCGGCGGGGGCCGTGCAGCTTTCGGCCGCGCTGACGCCGACGCCGGCGGGCAACGCAGAGAACAACCTCGCCGACGGGGCCACCCGGCTCGACGGCGGCGCTGCCCGGCTGGCCGGCGGCACCGCAGCGCTGGCAGGCGGCACGGACCAGCTCAAGGGCTACCGCGGTGCCAACGGCAATCCGGAGGCCGGAACCGGGACCGCGGCCCTGGCTCAGGCGCTGGAACTGCTGGAGGCGGCGGCGGATGACCCTGTCAAGGGGCTCGTTCCGCTTTCGGTGGTGAAGGACAAGATCGCCAAGATCACCGCGGGCGCGCACAAGCTCGACGTCGGTGCCAGCCAGCTGCAGGCCGGCGCGCAGCGGCTGCAGGACGGCGCGGGCCAGCTGAACGCAGGAACGGGCAAGCTCAAGGCCGGATTCGCGACGCTGGCCGGGAAGCTCAACAGCCAGGACCCCAGCCAGGACCC
>NZ_JBFTNJ010000093.1:0-9616 GCF_056397425.1 Arthrobacter sp. 05N33_2 | reverse complement strand
CCTAGCCTCTATTCAGTATGATGAACACTATGACGACCAAAACCACCGTCGCGATCGCCGTCCCGCTCGAAGCAGAGCTGGTGGACCGCATCCGCGCCGTAGATCCGTCCGTGACCGTCCTCTACGACCCCGAGCTCTTGCCGCCGGAACGTTTTCCCGCCGACCATGCGGGTGACCCGGACTTCCGCCGGACGCCGGAGCAGGAAGAGCGCTACTGGGACATGCTCAACAAGGCCCAGGTCCTGTACGGGCTCCCMAACGAAAGCCCGGCAGGCCTCGCCCGGATCGCCGGCAGCAATCCCTGGCTTGAGTGGATCCATGCCATGGCGGCCGGCGCCGGCGGTGCCGTAAAGGCATCGGGGCTGGACGCGGCGACGCTGCAGAAGTTCAGGGTCACCACCTCGGCCGGGGTGCACGCCCTGCCGCTCGCCGAGTTCGCCGCCCTGGGCATCCTCAACGGCTTCAAGCGCAGCGCCGAGCTGGCCCAGGACCAGGCGGCCAAGCTCTGGCCCGAGCTCCGCACCCCCACCCGCCTGGTCAACGGCTCCCGCCTGGTGGTCACCGGGCTCGGCGAGATCGGGCTCGAGACCGCACGGATCGCCCGCGCCCTGGGCATGAGCGTCAGCGGGACCAAGCGGACCGTGGAGGCCATCGACGGGATCGAGACGGTCACGGACAACGACGGACTCGCCGGCCTGCTGGGCACCGCAGACGCCGTCGTCAATACCCTGCCCGGCACGCCGTACACCGAGAAGCTTTTCAGCCGCGACGTCTTCGCCGCCATGAAGCCCGGAACAGTCTTCGTCAACGTGGGCCGCGGCACCGTGGTCGATGAAGAGGCGCTTCTGGAGGCTCTGGGCAACGGCCAGGTCTCCTATGCCTGCCTCGATGTCTTCGCCGTGGAGCCACTGCCGCAGGACAGCCCGCTGTGGAACCACCCCAGGGTGATGGTGTCCCCGCACACCTCGGCGCTCAGCGCCGCCGAAAACCGGCTGATCACCGAACGCTTCTGCAGCAACCTGCGGACCTACCTCGACGGTGGCGAACTCCCCCACCTGGTGGACACGGTGCACTTCTACTGAGTCCACCCTTTCGCACTGCACCAGCGCCGCAGCGCACACAGGGCGGCCCACCGGAAACGGTTGGGCCGCCCTTAGCGTCGGGCGAGGAAGGTTCCGCCCAGCAACGCGGGACCGTGCCTGCGAGGCCGGCATTCCGGCGCGCCGGGTATTTTGCCCGTCGACGCGGGTATTCCGTGGCGCAGAAACGGCCGTGGCCCCTTCCTGGGTGGAAGAGGCCACGGCCTGTGCGGCGCGGACGGAGGGTCTGCAGCCCGGATACCGCCTAGCGCGCATCCTCCGTCAGGAGAAGGTCGCGTCCCACCGTCTCGGGCGTGAAGAAGGTGGTGACAAACGAGATCAGCGCCAGGACCAGCGAGTAGATGGCGAGCACCAGCCAGGAATGGTCCGTGGCGGCCAGCAGCGCGGCGCCGACCAGCGGGACCAGGCCGCCGGCCAGGACGGCGGAGAGCTCCCGGCTCATGGCCACGCCGGTGAAGCGGTACTGCGAGCCGAAGAGTTCAGGCAGCAGCGGGCACTGCGGGCCGAGCATGGACTGAACGCCGAGGGCGATGCCCACCACCATGACAATCCAGACCAGCGTGACATTGCCCAGCGTCACCAGGTAGAACGCCGGCAGCGCGATGAGCGCCTGGAACAGCGCGCCGTAGCGGTAGACGGGCACCCGGCCGAACCTGTCGGACAGCGCACCGAAGGTGATCACCATGACGGCCGCGAAGCCCGCGGCGATGAGCAGGCCGACCGGACCGATGAACTTGTCGCCGGGAAAAACGCCGTCCTTGGCCGCCAGGAACGCGATGAGCAGCGCGGAGTAGATCGAGGAATTGCCGTTTTCGCCCATCCGCAGGCCGATGCCGATCAACACGTTCTTCTTCGAGTGCTTCCACAGCTGGCCGATGGGGTTCTTGACCACGCTCTTGTGCTTTTCCAGTTCCTGGAAGACGGGCGTTTCCTTCAGCCGGAGCCGAATGAAGATGGCCACCACAACCAGGAGCACGCTGGCCAGGAAGGGCACCCGCCACAGCCAGCCCTCCAGGACGGCCTTGTCTGCCATGGCAATGAGCGCGAACGTTCCGGCGCCGAGCAGGGTCCCCAGCTGGATGCCGACGAACGGGAGCGACGCGAAGAAGCCACGACGGCGGCGCGGCGCGACTTCGGAAATGAGCGTGGTGGCGCCCGCCTGTTCAGCGCCGGCACCCAGTCCCTGCAGGATGCGCAGCGTCACCAGAAGAACTGCGCCGAGCATGCCGGCCTGTTCGTACGTCGGCAGCAGGCCGATGGCGAAGCTGGCGGTCCCCATCAGGCCGATGGTGAGGATCAGGACCATCTTGCGGCCGAACCGGTCGCCGATGTAGCCGAAGACCATCCCGCCGAAGGGCCGCGCCGCGAAGCCCACACCGTACGTGGCGAAGGATGCAATCAGGGCCCCGTCCTCGCCGAGCGGCTTGAAGAACAGCGGGCCGAAGATCAGGGCGGAGGCCAGCCCGTAGATGTAGAAGTCGTAGTACTCCAGCGCGGAGCCCACAGAGCTGGCAAGCGTTGCCCGTCGCAGCTGTTCCGGATCGACGACGGCGCCGTCCGCTTCAGCGAGCGGTGTATTAGTACTAGTTGTCACAAGCACTCCCTCAAGAACACTCCAGACCCCCGTTGGTCTGGTGGGTGTGAGCAACCCCAAGGAGTCGATCACTATGCTGAACAGAGTACAGCATAGTGATCGCCTAGCCAATGAATAATCAGATTTATTCCGGGCGTCCCGAAACGCCCWGCGGCGCGGGCCCCTAGCCCATGGGATTGCCGAGGGACCGGGCGAGGTCCTGGAGTTCCTTCACCATCAGGGCGCCCTGCTCCTGCGAGTAAGTCGCCTTCAGCGCGGTGACCGACAGGCCGAGGCTGGGCCCGTGTGCGCCCCGGGTCGGGACGGCGACGGCCAGGCACACGACGCCGGTGGTGGATTCCTCGTCCTCGAACGCATACCCCTGTTCCCGGATGAGCGTGAGCTGCGCCTTGAGCTCGGCACCCGTGCGCAGCGACTTCGGCGTCAGGACCGGAAGAGTGGCGTCGTCGGGAAACATCTCGTCGACGTCGTGGTCATGCAGCCGCGCGATCAGGGCCTTGCCCACGGCACAGAGGGACACGGGCATCTTGTCGCCAATATTGGACGTCAGGCGCACCGCCGGGTGCCCTTCGTAGCGGGCCAGGTAGATGACATTTGTTCCGTCCAGCATGGCGATCCGGACCGTCTCTCCCGAGAGCGTCGGGGCCTGTTCACAGAAGCGGTAGAACTCCTGGACCTCGTCGAGGCGGCTGAGGTAGGCAGCACCGAGCTCAACCAACTTCCGGCCGAGGGTGAACTCCGCGCCCTGGCGGCTGATCAGCCTCGCCTCCTCGAGCGCGAGCAGCAGGTTGGAGGTGGAGGACTTAGGGATTCCCAGTTCCCGGGACAGATCACTGAGCGTGAGGCGTCCGGTCGCGGATGCCGCCAGGGCTTCCAGCACGGCGGCGGCACGGGTGACAGCCGGAGCGGGTGACGCGCTCCCCAATCCGTCGGAGGGTCGGGAAACTCGGGAATCGGCCATGATTCTCCTTCAGGTATCGCGCGCAAGTCGCCGCGCCACTCGTTCGAATGCCGTCCAGTCAGCTGAACACTAACCATCATAATGTCTGGAGCCCTGAACCGGGACCGGCAGGGCCCGTGCATCCATCGCTCCCCGTCGGCGGGCCTCGTCGGGGACCGCCGGCCCCTTAGGCGGCAGACACCACGGGATTCGTCAGCTCGCCGATGCCGGCAATGTGGCACGTGACGGTGTCGCCGGGGACGATCGGCGCACACTCGGCGGGGAATCCCGTCAGCACCAGGTCACCCGGGTGAAGGGTCATGAAGGATGTGAGATAGGTGAGGATTTCCTCGACCTTCCAGCCAAGGTCGGCGGAGCTGGCTGCCCGGAGTTCCTGACCGTTGTGTTTGATGCCGATCGCCAGGTCGTCACCGTTCAGGTCCGTGACGATCCAGGGCCCCACGGGCGTGAACGTGTCCTGGCTCTTGGCGCTGATCCACAGCTCGTCGGATTCCTGCAGGTTCCTGGCGGAGACGTCGTTTCCGATCGTGTAGCCCAGGACTGCGCCCATGGCGTTGCTGGGCGTCAGTGCGCGGGCCCTGCTGCCGATGACGAGGGTCAGTTCGGCCTCCGGCTCGACGCGGCCCACACCCGGCCGGAGTTCAACCGCGTCCCCCGGGCCAACCACACTGGTGGCCGCCTTGTGGAAGGCCTGCGGCGGAAGTCCGCGGCCCGCGGCACCCGTATTGTGCGCCATGCCCAGGACGTTGGCCGGGACACAGGGCGCGAGGAACGTGAAGGACGATTCCTCCACCGCCGCGCCGACTTCCCAACCGCTGCGGGGCAGGCTGCCGACATTGGCAGCGGAACCGGGGAAGGGGGAGGTGGTCACCGTCCACACCCTGCCCGCCGCACTGCCAAAGTCCGCTGCGTCGTTGGCGACGAAGAAGTATTCGTCCCCGGCAGCCGGGGAAAGCGGGCGGACTCTGGCGATTCGGCGGGCACTCGTGGCGGTCATGAAAACATCCTAGGCGGCGGACTCCCGAGGCCCGCGATTAGGCCATCGACTGGCGTAATTCTGGCGCGCAGAAACACCGCCGGTGTTTCACATTTCCAAGCGTTCACGGTATATTCATTACAAGCCTTCCACCGCGGCATCCCCCAATAGTCGCGGTGGAAGGCTTTTCCAATGCCCGGGTGATACCAGGGTCCGGGGTCCTCTTTTGAGCGGGCCGGGCCGTGCGATTGTTGCCCTCACTGGCAGCCTACGCGGCGTCCGCAACGGCCCCCCGCAGCCGCCAGCCCCCACCGAGGCCATCCCGGATCAGTTCCATAGTGGTCAGGGCAGATCCGCGGTTGCGGCCGAGCCTCGCCTGGACCTGCCAGACCTCGACATCCACGCGGCTCAGGCCCTTGGGCATCCGGCGCTCGGCCTCCCACCAGCTGACCCGCTCGAACCAACGCACGGGCTCGGCGCCGATCAACCATTCCCTGCCCCCGCGCACTACCGCCAGGGGCCGCCCGTCCGGGCCTGTTTTCACCATCACGTGTTCCATGCCCGTCACAGTAGGGCGGAGCCCTGACATTTTCGGGGCGTGCAGCATCCCCCGCCGGGACGCACAAAACCCCGCCCTGGGGGGCCTCCGGTCTTTAGTCGGCGGCGTGCACCGCAACGACGCGCGGCTGGCGCAAGCGGATGAAAACGTCTGCGGGCTGGCGATTCTTGCCCTTGAGTGTGATGCCGGAGATGCTGACCCCTTTGGGCAGCAGAAGGCTTTGACGCACCACGCCGCGCGCATTTTTCGACCACACCTGACGATTCAACCCATAGATGGAGCTCTCCCGCAGCCCGAGTTCCTCGGGATCGATGCCCTCCGCACCTTGAAGCTGATAGGAGACCACGCCAAATCCTCCCTGGAGCCTGCTCCTCGACTCGAACTCAAACTCGAACTCGACCAGCCCCGCCCCAATTGCCGAATCCAACGGAAAAGTCAGCACCGTGTCCTCGGTCAGGCGCAGGGGTTCCGCGCCCGGCGCGGAAAGCTCGTGCAGCACAGGTTCGCCGCGGACGATGTCCTCGATGAGACTCGGCCATTTTTCCGCAGAAATGTCGGCCGATCGCACAGCCGGCAGTTTGTCCAGCCGCGCCAGAGAGGCTGCGACGCGCTCATGCGGGGTTTCGTTCAACGTCGAGTCCTGATCGCTGTGACGGACTTGAAAGAACATGTGTTCCCGGGAGTCAAGGATGGTCGGCATCACCTGGTCTACACCATGGTGCGGCCCGGGCGTAACGATCGACAGGCTGCGCTGGCGCGGGTCGAACGCGGACACGAAGGCCATCCCTTGGGCGGACTTCGGGTGGTAGAACTCTCGGAGGTTCACCAGGTCATGTTGGCCCTTGTAGGCCGTCAGGCCGAGTCCGAATGAAATGGCCATCCCCACGTGGTTCAGCGTCCGGTACACCTCAAGATGGGTCAGATAGTCGGCGGCGAGCAGGTCGTCGTCGTCGAGGCGGAACCACGCGACCGGCTGCACGCCGGCGTCGGCGTCGAACTTGCTGGCGAGGTCCTGCTCGATCAGGGGACGCACTTCTTCTATGCCGGTTCCCCGAACGACGTCGTTCCATTCCACAGGCACCAGGAACGGGTACTCGGCTGCGGCCGCGAACAAGATGTCCTGATGGCGCTTCGGGAGCAGCTCGGAATACATCACCAAATGCTTGTAATCATGGTTTTCCGCCATGACCGCAAGAGCGGGCACGGCCTTCGTGAAGAACATCTCAGCCCTTAGGTTGAGGCGCTGCTCAGAGAACAAGTACCGCATGTAGTCCTCCGGCGTCTTGAAGACGCCGCTGCGAGACGTTTTCCAAGAGTGCGATCCGGGCGAGAAGAGGCTGTAGCGCGTGACGCCGTAGAACATGGCTTTCCCCAATAGTCTTTTCGTTACTCGACAAATCACCTCACTGTACTCTGCAACGTTCCCCAGGACGAGGAAACCGCCCTTCACCGCCGTCACCAATGTCAGACATTTCCGAGCAGATGGTAAATTCGACGCGTGCCGGGCGCACAGGGCGCCCTGCGAAGGACCAAGGGGAATCCAAGATGGCTGAATCGAACGCTCAGAAACTGGAGAAGGCGAAAGCCGTGGTGCTGGATTCGATCGTAAAGGGTGGCGTGTCGACCAATCAGTCTCAGGCTGTGCAGCGGCTCGCCAACGCCTACGCCCTCCTTGAAGGGACCGTAGCCCCGATCAGCGGCCCCAACGAATCGGCGCCGAAAAGCTCCTGATCGGGTCAACGGGACGCACAAAACCCCGTCTTTCCGGACCGTGTGGTCCGGAAAGACGGGGTTTTCTGTGGTGGGTCCTACCGGGATCGAACCGATGACATCCACGGTGTAAACGTGGCGCTCTACCAGCTGAGCTAAAGACCCAAACCGCGGTTTCCGCGCCTCAGCGCTTCAACCAACGAACAGCTACTGTACCGGATGTCACCGGCCAAGCGCCAATCGGCCCGGCCGTCGCTACAGGGGCGGCAGCTCGGCGGCGAGCCAGGTCAAGGCCCCGCTGACGCCTGCCTCCAGCTTGATGGTGGCGAGGCCGTCGCCGCGGGTCGGTCCCCTGTTGATAATGACCACGGCTTTGCCCTGCTTCGCCGCGTGGCGGACAAAACGCAGGCCGCTCATCACGGTCAGCGACGAGCCGGCCACCAGGAGCGCCCGGGCGGCGTCGACCATGGCATACGAGCGCTCCACCCGGTCCTTGGGCACGTTTTCCCCGAAGTACACGAAGTCCGGTTTCAGGGTGCCGCCGCAGGCCGGACAGCGGGCGACGATGAACGATCCAATCAGTTCGGCGTCCTCGACGGCGGCATCGGCGTCCGGTGCCATTTCAACCACCCCGGCCGCCTGCGCCCGTTCCAGGAACCCGGGGTTGAGTTCTTCCAGGACACCGGCCAGCATCCGGCGGCTRAACCGCCGGTGGCAGTCCAGGCACACTACCCGGTCGAACCGGCCGTGCAGGTCCACGACGTTGACGCTGCCGGCGTCCTCGTGGAGCCGGTCCACGTTTTGGGTGATGAGGCCGGTGAGAAGCCCCCGCTGCTCCAGCCGGGCTACAGCGGCATGGCCATCGTTCGGATCCGCCCTGCGCAGATGTGACCAGCCGATGTGGTTGCGGGCCCAGTAGCGCTGCCGGTTTCCCGGCTCGCCGATGAATTCCTGGTAGGTCATGGGGGTCCGCGGTGCGGCGCCGGGCCCGCGGTAGTCCGGGATGCCTGAATCCGTACTCAGGCCGGCACCCGTCAGCACGGCGAACTGCTCCCCGGACAGGAGGCCGTGGATGTCCTGCAGGGCCTCCAGCTCGGTGCGCTGGAGTTCCGCGGCGCTCCCGGCGGCCGTGACCGGCGGGAGGCTGGCAAACCCGGTCATGCCGATTCCTGRCCGCCGCTGCCTCACCGGATCAGCTCCCGCCGAGTCCCGCGAGGGCCGCCCGGTATTCGGCGAAGTCCCGGGCCTGGCCGCGCGGATTCACCACGACGTAGCGGACGATTCCCGCCGCGTCGATGATGAAGGTGCCGCGCAGCGCCATGCCGCTATCAGGGTCGAACACGCCGTAAGCCGAGGCCACGGCCCCGTGCGGCCAGAAGTCTGCCAGCAGATCGAAGCCGTAGCCTTCCTTTTCGGCATAGGCACGCTGGGCGAATTTGCTGTCCACCGAGACTGCCAGCACGGCGGCGTCGGCATCCTCGAACAGTGCCAGGTTGTCCCGGATTTCGCACAGTTCCCCGGTGCAGATCCCGGAGAAGGCAAACGGGTAGAAGACTATGGCGACGTTGCGGCCGCGGAAGTCTGAGAGGCGCACCGGTTCGCCGAATTGATTGGCGAGCTCGAAATCCGGCGCGGCATCGCCGACGCCGGGAACGGCGCCGGGAACGGGGCTCACGGCGGAGCCCGGCCCGGAGGCCTCGTGCTGGACCGCTTGGGTCACTTGTTCTTCCGAGTGACCAACCGGGTGGCGCTCCAGTCCTTCGAGACGCCGGCGGAGGTGGTGTAGTGGAGCCCTGCGGTAGGCGCGGCATCCTGGATGTCCGCGGGCGAGACGTAGCCGTCCCGGCCGGACTTGGGAGTCAGGACCCAGACAACGCCGCCCTCGGTGAGAGTGGTCAGCGAATCGACCAGCGTGTCCACAAGGTCTCCGTCACCTGCCCGCCACCAGAGAATGGCGGCATCGACCACCTCGTGATCGTCCTCATCGAGAAGCTCAGAGCCCGTGAGATCTTCGATATCGTCCCGCAAGTCGAAGTCGACATCGTCGTCATAACCGAATTCCTGAATCAGGTCCCCGTCTTTGAAACCCAGTTTCTCCGCCACATTTACCGAAGTGGCGGCGTCGGCCTCGCTCACGTGTTGCTCCTATGCTTTTTGAATTGCTTCATGTTTTCAATGGCACTAGTGATTTCCATTACTCCAAGCCAACACCCTTTGGGCTCTCGCTTCAAGCTGTTGGTACCGCGATCCGCCATATTCTGCGTCACACAGGCCGATCCGGAGGCTGCGGGGCAGCGCTTCGTCACACAACCAGTATGCCCGTGAAATACGGCGGCGGGTCCATAGGGCGGCTACGCATCCATCAGCCCGCACGGCTAGAGTGGCTGATGACGACTACGCCTGCGCGGGCAACCGCCCGGCTAATACAGGCAGGCGTACCGTGATTGGACCTTGCCCGGCGCATACGACCGGGCTGATGTAACCGATATGTCGCACACGTCGCGTTCACGCCAGGCAGTCACCCTGCCCGGAGCTGAGGGTGCCGATAGATGCGCTCAAAGAGAGGTTGGACGTGGCTGCAGGAGAAGATACCTCCCATATCCTCAGCGGGTTGACAAACCAGCTGCCTGATCGTGATCCGGAAGAGACCGCCGAATGGCTGGAGTCCCTGGATACCCTGATTCAGGAACAAGGCACCGAACGTGCCCAGTACATT
>NZ_JBFTNJ010000092.1:0-9773 GCF_056397425.1 Arthrobacter sp. 05N33_2 | reverse complement strand
GGCGATCGCCCTGGACGGAGCGTGCCACATGTGGAACATGCGAACGTCATCATCGACTAGCCACTCCAGTCTCGCGCCTGCGCGTCTCAGCCGATTAGCAAAATCAATGTCCTCACCGCCGTATATTTCCATCCGCTCATCGAGGCCCCGAATCTGCAGGAATTTCGATCGGCTGGCCGCCATCATCCCGCCCATTCCCCAGCGAGGCCGCATCCGAGACACCCTGTCCAGGAGCGGCCAGTCGAGGCTGGCAATGTCCAGTTCTTCGTCGGAGTAGCCTTCCGGAAGATCCCGGCACTGAAGTACCAGCGCAAGACGGGGATCGTCAAGGATCGCCTTGCCAACTACTTCCATCGATTTCGGAGAAAAAATCATGTCCGCGTCAGTTGAAACAAGCACCCGTCCGGATGAGACGGCAAACCCCGCGTTCAAGGCCCGGGAACGCGACCAGACCCCGTCGGTAGGCGTATATACGTAGGTAGCCCCAATTTCTTCCATCGCGTGGCGGGTGTCTTCAAAGTCAGACGACCCATAGTCGGAGACGATTACTTCACCCGTAAGGCTTCCGAATGACTTCTGAATTGTTTGAACGGCCATCCGGAGACGACCAGTACCCCAATCCTTGAAGCCAATTACGACCGATATATCCACATTCCGTGTCATTTAGAGGAACCGTTGGGCCTTCCTGGGATCATGTTAGTTCTCACTCGTTCACCGTGGGCCGCATCTACCGCAGACCGTTCCATAGTTATGTAGGACTTCGGAAACGAGTCCATGCTCATCGGCTCGAGAGTCGGCCACGCCAAGACGGCCACCTTGACAGTCGAGACGGACGGCGTCGCCATGATGCTGCCAACCCGGTGAAGCCCGGACTCGGACTGAGCCGGAATAAAAAGGTAGGGTCTCGGTACTGCATCCGATTGGATCAGGCTCTTGTTAGCGACTCGTTTACCGGTGGCGTCATATAGTCGGACCGTGAGGATGGCGGCCCTATCACCGAGCGGTTGCCCGTACCATAATGCAAGCTGAATCTCGTTCGCCTTGTGCGCTACTTTAAATACATATTCACATTCAGAACTCATTATTTCCTTTAACCTAGGCAGAATGGTTGCGTAGCATCAATTCACGGGCCGTGAAACCGTATCTGAGATGGTGCGAATCACAGTCAATGCGTGGCAAGCCAGCCCACGATGCGCCGTTAAGCCCCGTCGGCAACACTCGCGAGCGCTACACCAAAGAACTCCTTATGGGCGTCAAGGACGTGGCCAAGGAAACGCCCTCGGGACGGCGGCTCRTGACCCGCCTGCAGTTCCTGCGGCACAAACTCAATGCGGCCGGAGGCGTCACGTCCGCCTAGGGCGGGATCCACGCCGCGTGCCTCGGCGAAGGGCGTGTAATGCTTCTCGAAGTGCGAAGTATCCCGGGTGTTCTGGACATACCACACGAAGTTGCGGTCACGGGTGTTTGTGTAAAGGTGTCGAAGGTCCAGCCGCGGACGGTTACTCTCTTCGATGCTGTCGTAGCCGTCATTCTCGGGAAAGCAGACCCTGGTAAAAGTGCCGACGGCCGACCGCTCGTAGTCTCCCACGCGGGTTTGCGGTGAGAAGCACACGGCCAGCGAGCCGCTGATCTGGCGCGAGACGGCCAGTGATGCAAAGCCACCTCCGCTGGAGCCGGTCAGCAGGATTCGTTCGTATCCTGCTGAGGCCGCGATCTCCTTGATGAGCAATGCCACATCCGTAGTCAGGTCTTGGGCTTCATTGCCGATATACCACGCCAGAGGCATGCCGTCGCTGAGGTTGAGGCTGGAGTCCGCGATGAAAAGCTGCGCGGCATCGATGGATGCAAGAGACTTCCGCCACTCAAAGCGCGGGAGCTGGTATTTGGACCGCTGCAGTGAGCCATGGAACGTAACGATCAGCGTCTTTGATACCCTGGGCGCATAAAGTCCCACGATAGCAAGCGGGCCGCCAGACGCCCCCGGCACTACGAACTCGTAGGGTTCAGACGCGTGGTGGGCGATCTCGCTGGCCGAGCCCAGGCGGCGGATCTCTACATTGTTCCGCTCGTCCCACGCCGTTCCTTGGCTAATGTCTTGCGAATTCACGTATTCTCTCCTGCTTCAAAAGCGCCCACGGTGGAGCCTGTCAGTGCAAGCGGAGCTTCCTCCGCCGGGGTGTCGGGAATAGTCAGAATATCCGGCTGCGCCACATGGTCACCGATGGATTTTTGTCCGTGCCCGGACTCCGTGATGATCCGCCAGGTCCGTTCGTTGAGCGGAACCCACTTGATGGGAGCGCCGAACACGGACAACAGATTGCGTTCCACCGTCCCGACCTCGTACTTGTGTTCGTCAGATTCCCAGTTGTAGGGCGGTTGGTCCGTCCAAACGGACACCTGTTCCGCAACGTGCCCGCTGCGCAGCTCTCGGCTGTACTGGAACGCAGTGGGGTCATAGACGTTGACTGACGCGGACCGCACGCGGTCCGTGATTTCGACGCGGACAAGACGCCCGTCATGGAAGGCGTCCATGAGCTCATCGGAATATGAACGGTCGATGGCTGCCGTGTGAAGGAGGCTCGGATAGTGCATAAGTCCAACCTTCTGTCCCTTCTCTGCCACAGCCGCCAGGTGTTCCATCATCAGCGCGCCCACCAGGGAGTCAGCGCCGAAATCGCCGACCAGCAGGATATCAAGTTCCAGGTCCTGCTGCTTGGCACCGGCCGGGAGGAACCTGGACGGCGCAGGGAATGCCCTCCGGGCAAGCGGGAAGTCCAGGTAGCCGGAGTGTCCGCCCATTCGGATCATCTTGTGCCAGTGCTCGTAGGAATCGCGGTAGGACACCCGGTCAGGTGACCTGTAGCCCAGACGGAAATCTTCCATGGAAAGGTTCGAGGTGCCCACCAAGGACAGCGTCAAGGGTGCCTCGCACACTTCGAAAGGCTCTTCGCCATTGACGACAACCTGGTAGCGGAGGATGAACTCCGTGTCCGCGGCCTTGCGGACGGAATCCCAGTGACCCAGGTGCTCCCGGATGGTGGGAGTGTGGAACATCGTGGAAACGTGCGCCGGCGTGATGAAGGCTCCACGCCATCCGCGGTAGTGGAAAAAGAGGTCCTCGTCCGCGCGGGTCCAGGGAGCAGAAACGAGCCGTCCGTCGCTCTGCTGCTGGGCACCCCGGACCAGGAGGTCGATTTTTTGCGGGTGCTGCCAGTCGTCGCCGTCGAAGATCGTGATGAACTCGCCCTGAGCCATGGAGTAGCCGATATTGCGCGACGTGTACGCGCCGGCGTTGGGCTCGTTGAGCACCAGCTTGACGCGATCGTCCGCAGCCAGCCACTTGTTAAGCCGTTCAGCAGCGTCCCCGCCGGAACCGTCGTCAACGATGATGACTTCGATGTTCCGGTAGCTCTGGTTGAGCGCCGACTGGATCGCAAGATCCGTGTATTCGTCCGGCTTGTAGACGGGCATGACGATGCTGACCAAGGGTCCGTCCGTCACCGGTTCCGGCACTTCTGCGCTCAGGCGCAGAAAGGCCGGTGCCGTACCCTCGGCCAGCGAAAGCCGGGACAGCCCTGCCCGCTCATAGATCTCGTTGATCTCGGCGAGCCACTGGTCGGCGTCGGCTGCATCGTCTTTGAACGGGTTGGCTGCGTTGGCGCGGTACAGGTGGAGGTCATTGGCGTTCATCTCATCAGCCTTGTAAAGATACTGAAGCCTGATGACTTCCTCGCCCTGCCCTGTCCGGGCCAGCGCGTCCAGGAAGAATTCCCCACGCCGCTTTTCCCGGAACGGCTTGGCTCCGAGCCGCTGGAAGACATACTTGTACAGCGTGGCCGCGTTGAGGATGTCATCCTGGAGAACGTTCTGCCGGAAGCACAGGTCGCCCAGATGCAGCAGTACGGAGCGGGGTGTCTTGTCCAGGACGGGCTGAACGCTGCGCCGGGACTTCCCTCCGATTCTGTACATTTCCAGTGCAACAGCCATGTCCCGCCAGCCCCACTGGCCCGTGGTAGCCGTGCTGACCAGGACATCGCGGCCGTCAACGGAACGGAGCTTGGTCAACCGCTGAGCAAGCCGCGCTTCCGGGATCCGGGAGCGGGCACCCCACTCAACCAGAGCCCCGGGCCGCGGGTCCGGCAAGGTTGCGGCCAGCTTGGCCTGCGCCGCCGTGGCGCGCTTTGTAGCACGTCGGGCCCCCTTTAAGAGCCTATCCATGTAGAGCGCGCCCACGGCGAGCGCGGCCGCGAAGGCCAGCACGAGCAGCGCCAGGATCCAGGGGGCGCGGGCGTAGGCAGCCACCACTACCAAGGCGAAGAGGACGGCGAAGGAAGCGGCGGCCGCTTTCTTCTTCGGGGACAGGCGCGCAAGTCTGCGGAGAGCTTGTTGAAATTTCATTCCCTGAGCCTTCTAAATGTGCGGATGAGTAGTATGGGCGGACTGAGATGGGGCTGGACCCGGCGCACGGACGAAATGGCTGCGCATGGCATCCAGCCGTGCTCCTGCAGGACGGTCCGAAACCGGGCCGATTTGTGGCGGCGGCTGGAACCCGTCCCATTGTTCGGCAACGCTTTGCAGGAAGATGCTGTCCTCGGGGTTCCAGGTGTGGCCGCCGTGCGAATCCGCCCCGGAGTGGCGTTGCATTACATAGTTCTGGCCATGGGAGCGGTAGATGAGTCCCCCGGCGGCCTGGACGGCCTGCAAGAGGCATCGGTCGACGGCACGATGAACGGGCCGCCACCCTCCCAGGTGACGCAGATCATCCCTGCCGAGCATCATGGTGCCGCCAGCAACGTGGTCCGAGTACTGCTCGCCGAGCGGAGGCCTGCGGGTGGTGATGTCCAGGCTTTCCAGGTACACGAATTCGACTTGTGCCCCCACTAGGATGGCACCGCTGAAGTCCTTGGCGTGAACGAGGTCCCGCAGGTGGTGCGGGCCGTACCAGTCGTCGTCGTCCATCTTGCAGATAAGATCGCCGCCGGCGGCGCTGACACCGGCGTTCAGCACGTCGCCGAAAATCATGTCGGTCGGAACTGAGCGCACCTGCAGCTCGCCGGGGTACGCCTCCACAGCCCGGCGGACTTCGGGGAGGTCCGGGTCGAAGCCGTGCAGCACCACCACTACTTCCACAGCTTCCCAGCTCTGGTATGCCAGCTGCTCCAGGGCTGACGCCAGCTTCTCCGGCCGGCGGGTGGCCAGAACCACGCTCACGGAGGGTACGGGAAATAGCGGCTTGCCGAGCCGGCCCAGCAATGTGTTCCAGACGGCGCGCGGGCTGTAGAGGTCCAGCGCCGTCCGGCGTAGGTCGATCGACTTTGATTCCCGCATCACCGGCGCGTCACCGGCGTCGAAGGCCTCGATGCAGTCCACCAGCCGGTCACCCAGCATGGACCTTACCGGGGAGGGCAATCCACGCGTCATCATCGGCACGCCGGCGACGGCGAGCTGACTCAGGCGCCGCGCCAACTGCCGGTCCAGGCCGCCGAAGCGGCTGCCATCAACCTCGACATAGTCGTGCGGGCGCAGGGCGGCGAGGTCGGTTTCGCTGAGGTCTCCCCCTCGGCCGAGCTCCCTTGGCTCGAGCACACGAGCCGGCTTGTCCGGGTAAGGCAAGAATCCCATCGGAGAGACGACGGCGGTATCAACAGGAGGCAGCACCGTCGCCGACGGAGTCCAGACCGGCGGGGTTACCCGTCTTGGCTGGGCGTCGATCTGATCACTGAGCTGCTGCGCGAGCTCGGCGGGACCGATCAGTACGTCGACGGAATAAATGTCATCCGGCTCGGGCTGCAGGAGCTGTTCCGTCATGAAGCTGCCCAGCGAGTCGCCAGCGAGCCAGGCGCCGGCTGAGGGGTCGCTGATACCGACGCGCAGTCCGCCCAGCACCGGCCGCGGCGCGGCAGGCGAGCAACAGCCCAGTGCGGCGAGGGCGGCAGCGTGCACATTCACCCATTTGCCGCCTTCCACCACGACGGCGAAGCCGAGTCCCGGCACGGTCAGGGCGGACGTGCCCGCCTTGACCTGCAGGCTGCGCGGCGTCCAGACCGGCAGATCAGATGCCGGGAAGAGACCGCGGATCACGAGGACGAAGCGCTGCGCCCGTCCCTCGCTGCGGAACAAGGGAAGCAGCGTCCTGGCCTCGGCGAGCGACYCGGTCTGCACAACGTAGTGATCCCACCACAATTGATCTGCAGGGACGGCGTGTTCCCAGTCGGACGCGGTCTTGGGGTCGCGGTGCTCCCAGTCCGTGCGGGCGTAGTCCAGTCCAAGGTCCAACGCCAGCTGCGCCATGGAGTGCTCTGCCGAGCCGATGACAACGCTCTTGATCTGCATGCTGTTAGCTCCCCGCCGCGCCCGCGCGGGACTTGAGCTGGCCAAAGATGTAGGCCGGGCCCTTACGGGCAATGGCACGGGCGCGGGAGAGGCCGCGGTTCGGGGCCATCCCCTGCTCCAGGCGGCGGCGTTCGATTTCGGACTTCTTCAGCCGTGCCTCGAGGTGCCGGATCTTCTGCTCATAGTCGAGGCGGGTAGCGGCGTCGGCCAAATCCCGGACCACGATATTGAGGTCAAGGGTTGCCGCGGCGCCTTTGCGCAGGTGCAGCTTGGGCTTGGGCCGCCGGAAGTCGTGCAGGCCCAGGGCACTCCCCGAGACCCACCGTTCACCGCCGGCGCTTCGTGCGGATTTCTCAGGGTCACCGGTTTCTGACAGCTCCCGGAGGGTCGCCGTCTGCCACAGTTCCATCGCGCCGGACTGCCCGTCCACCAGTGCCCTCAGGACAAGTGCCTGCGTCTGGCGCAGGGTGTCGATCATCGCCTCCAGCGAGTGCAGGCCGATGGCCGTTCCCGCGCTGAGCACCAGCGTGTAGGCGGCCTCAGCCGGCTGTCGTCCGTCCGTTCGGGGAAATGAAAAGCGGCGGTCCGTGGCGAGCCACTCCTCCAGCTTCGGCCGCCCGTCCTCCACGAGAACGTCCACGGTGAAATCCTGGCACGCGGAGCCGAAAAGCGACGCTACAGTCCCTGCAATCTCCAGGTCCGTGGCCTTCGCGGCCGAGATCAGGRTTCGGACGAGTGGGGTTTCCTGCCGCGGCGCGTGCAGGGATTTGAGCGCAAAACCGGCGTGTCGCAGCTCGTCTTCAATAGCCGCTGCCGCTGACTGGGCGTGGCTTCCCTTATCCACTGACGGAGGCCCCAACGGGCGCGTGCAGCCGATTGGACTCGGAGGGCTCCTGCTGGTTCCAGATGCCCTTGGTGTCGATGACCTGTTTTCCTTCCAGGGCAACGGAGTCAAGGGCCAGGAATTCATCATGGTCCACCAAGAGCATCACGAGGTCCGCCGCTGCTACGGCTTCCTCCATGCCCTGGAGCGCGGAGAGGCCGGATGCTGCCAGCGCCGTCGGGAGTTCCTCGACGTTCGGGTCAACGACCAGGATGGTGCTTTCAGGCAGCTGCCGGACGAGCTCCTGGACGATCGTCACGGACGGCGACTCCCGGACGTCGTCGATGTTGGCCTTGAAAGCCAGGCCGAGGACAGCCACGGTTGCCCCGGGCTGGCCGGCCAGTGCCTCTACAGCCTGCCGGACCACATGGTGCGGCTTGGCGTCGTTGACTTCGCGAGCGGTGCGTATCAGGCCGGAGTGCTCCGGGACGGCGTCGACAATGAACCAGGGATCCACCGCGATGCAGTGTCCGCCCACACCGGGTCCGGGGCGAAGCACATTCACGCGCGGGTGGTGGTTCGCCAGTTCGATCAGCTTCCACACGTCGATGCCCAGGTTGTCGCAGATGAGCGAGAGCTCGTTAGCGAAGGCGATGTTGACGTCGCGGAACGTGTTTTCCACCAGCTTGGTCATTTCGGCTGTGGTGGCGTCCGTGAGCAGGATTTCGCCCTGGCAAATGACCTCGTAAAGCCGCTTGGCCAGCTGGGCCCCCTCTTCTGTCAGGCCGCCGATAACGCGGTCGTTGGTGACCATTTCGACCATGATCCGCCCCGGCAGCACCCTTTCCGGGGAGTGCACAATGTGGACATGGTTCAGTCCGAGACCTGCTTCGAGCGACAGGTCCGGCCGCAGCTCCATGAGATAGGCGCCCAGGCGGTCAGTGGTGCCCGGGGGCGACGTCGACTCCAGGACCACAAGTTCGCCGCCGCGCAGCTTGGGGGCGAGGGCCTCGAGAGCGCTACGAAGGTAGGAGAGGTCGGCGCCGTTGCCCTCCGCGAGCGGGGTGGGCACGGCAATGATGAACGCGTCTGCCGCGGGCACCGTAGACATGGCTACGAGGTTCCCCAGGCTGACCGCGCCTGAGACCACCACACCCATATCGGGTTCCACAAAGGGAACCTCTCCCCGGTTGACGGCGTCGACGGTCGACTGCTTCACATCGACGCCGGCCACGCGCTTTCCTTTGGCTGCGAAGCTGGCCGCGGTGGGCAGGCCGATGTAACCAAGTCCGATGACGGCAACATCAAAAATCGTCTCGTCCATGTCTCCCCTAAACTAAAATGTGGTCTTCGGGCGAACCGAAGAACTGAATCTTTGAAGAAGCCAGAAGCTCTTCATTAGTGATTTGCCAGGTGTGTGACGTCACGTCGGCGCCGCGCATCTGGCAGTAATTGAAGCGGTCCGCCGAATAGATCCGACCGCCCGTCTCGATGAYGTCGCTCAGGAAGCGCGAGTCCTCTCCACGTTGCACGGGATGGAAGGGTATGCGCCTGAACGTGTCAGTGGCAGCGAAAATCGTCGGTCCGGAGACTGCTTCCACGAACCGGTGTTCCAGTTGCGGGTTGCGTAGGATCGTGGCACCAGCCCCGGCCAGGTGCATGTAATGCGCCCGCTTTCCCACCACCTCGGCCTCGGAGTACATCATGGCGTTGACCTGGTCGCCCAGGTACATGGGGCTGTAAATGTCGTCGTCATCCCATTTGGTGGAGAACCGGCCATCAGCGCGCGCCACGGCGGCATTCAGGCACTCACCGAGCAGCGTTTGCCCCGGTTCCTGAAGAACCACGACGTCGAGAATCCCGGCTTCCAGGCACTTCCGCCGGAAGGCCGCGTCGTCGACCTCAAACCCGTGGGCGAGGTAGACCAGTTGGACATCCACGCCCCGCTGGGCGGCGACGCCGGCGATGACGTGGTCGAGTTGCTGCGGGCGGAAACTTGAGACGAGGACCGATACCTGGGCCCTGGGCGCCGGCACGGCCAGGGCCGGCCCCGCCGCAGCCGCGATGGACTGTGCCCGGTGGCTGAAGGTGTGTTCTGCCCAGATTCTGCGCTGGGCCTTGTGGACCAGGCGTTGTGCGTAGTCCGGGTTGGCCGTCAGCGCCTTCAGCAGGTGCGCGGCATCGTCCCGGTTGTCTGCTGTGGGAATCTCATTGCCCGGGAAGAATTCCGTGATGGCCGCGCTAGGAGTGGAGACTACGCAGGAGCCCGCCGCCGTGATCTCGAATATGCGCCGGGCACACATCGACGGCGAATCCGTGACGGAGTTGACGTTGAGGAAGATTTTGTATGCCTTATAGGCGGTCAGCATCT
The DNA here is from genome assembly GCF_056397425.1 of Arthrobacter sp. 05N33_2. NCBI lineage: Bacteria > Bacillati > Actinomycetota > Actinomycetes > Micrococcales > Micrococcaceae > Arthrobacter > Arthrobacter sp. 05N33_2. The sequence continues at coordinate 246 of NZ_JBFTNJ010000092.1, read as the reverse complement.
GTTTGTAGGACAGAGATCCCACCACGTGCTTCTTGAGGATTCCGGGGAACTGATACTGCGGTTGCCTGCCAAGCTGGCGTGAAAAGATTTCAAAGCCTGGACGCTTGCCCGCCGTCGCGTCCACCGCCGCTCCCAGCAAGAACTCCATCTGGCGCCGACGATCCTCATACTTGTGCGCAAAGTACATTCCAGCGAATGCAATCTCGCGGGCGTGCCAGCCGTGGCGGGGCCGGGCCGGGTTGTGGA
>NZ_JBFTNJ010000091.1:0-9872 GCF_056397425.1 Arthrobacter sp. 05N33_2 | reverse complement strand
TTGCCCTCGGGGCCGGTGAGGTAGAACCACAGATAGGAAATGCCCGAGGCGTCGGTGATGGTCCAGTCGAAGGTGACCTTCTCGCCGGGACCGACGGTCCTGGGGGAGGCAAGGGAGACCGCGGACAGTTCCGCCGGCGTCACATCGGCCGACGCTATGGCCGACGACGGAGCCACCATCAGGGTCAAAGCAATGCTGAGAATGGTGGCAAGCAGCGCACGCGCACGGTATTTGATTTTGTCCCCCTCGAACTTACAGCCGTCCCGACCTCAAATGCGGAACGCCTGAACTGTATCAGGGGTTGTATTCAGTTGTGATGATGACACGAATCAGGCGAAGCTGCCCTTTAGAAGGCCGATAGAACCCGAGAGGAAGGGCAGATCCCTTCGCTATGCGGACTCACAGGAGGCGGTCCAGACGGGCTTCGATGGGTGCCAAGCGAGACGCTTGCGACGTGTAGATCACTTTGTTTGCGAGTTCCTGGGCTGTGGCACGACTGTGGGGATCAGGACCAAAAAGTTTGCAAAACTGAGCCTAAGCGGAGTGGTGCCGGCGGGAATGGCACCGTTGGTCACGGGAGCAAAGCCCGGTCGGTACGCTCGTATTTCCATCGCATGGCCGTCTCATGGCGCTTTCCTATGGCGATCGTGCTCTTGCCGGGGTGTAGGTTTACCCGTGATAACCGGGCCCCTTCCGGCGGTGGCAGACTGAGCAGCGTTTCGGGCGAGAATGATCTTGCTTGGCGCTGTAGCGTCTCGGTCTCGTGGGTGGTCAGGACGATGTCAGCACCAAGCCGCGCGAAACGGTTCTGGTCGTACTCGACTCTCTCGTCGTCGGGGAGCGCTTTTGGGCCAGCCATGGCGATCGTGTCGGGTTCAATGTATTTGCGTTCCACTTCAATGTATTTGCGTTCCACGAACTGGTGCCACGACGGGAGTGCGCCCGGTACCGCCACGTTAGTCCTCCTCTTCCTCGATGCGTGCAGCGGCCCGCGTTGCGAGGGCGTACCAGCGCGGACAGTGTCAGGTTTTTCTTCCCCGGGCACTTCTTCGGTTTCTGGCGGCACGAGGGGCTGAGAAGCCGCGTTCCGCATGGCCGGCTTGCGCTCCTGAACCGTCCGGGCATATTCCGGAGGACGACAGGTCAACTGCGAATGCCAGAACGACTGAAACCGGACATGAAAGGAGGTTGAATTGAAGCCTTCAACCGTCCAGCTTTACATAAGGTCCAATATCGGCCTTCGCAGGGTGCCTTGGAGTCGCTCTCCTCAACGGGCCCGTGATCCAAAGTCCAAAGGTCTAAGCCGCAGGCGCCCTCAGCATCCCAATAGGCGTCAGCAAGGACGACACCGGATCTGAATCCGTCCGCGCGGCCCACTGGATGCGCGCCTCGATCGTCGCCTCGATCAAGGTGGCGCGCAGATACCGGCGACCTACCCGAGGACCTCGTCCCCAACCAAAAAGGCCCGTGCCCGCTCCCGCTGCCGCGGGCCGGCTCGAGGTGTTCGGGGATGAGCCGCAGCCGGCCGAGGGGGGTCGCACCTAACGAAAGCGGACGACGGTGGAAGGTCCCGCCGTCGTCCGCTGGTCTCTACTGCGAAATAATATTGCCCTGGACTGGGCCACCAGTTTCGGCGCCTACAGGTAGCTCTTTACGCTCGCGCGGAGTGCTTCGGTGTGCTCGTAGATCTCTTCTAGTGAGCTGATGGGCACTCGCGTTTCTTCCTTGTTGTCGTCGAAGATTCCGATGTACTTCTGGGTGCGGTTGAAGTGCAGGCGCGCGATCGGCTTGCGGTTGTTGTCGTCCAGCAGCACTGCGAAATAGGACTTGGCATCCCGCTGGGCTACGCGAGCAGGCTTGACTTCGCTACAGACGATTGCCCGCACGATCTGGTAACCCTCGATTTCCTCCAGCGTTGTCTCCAGACCGTCAGCTTCGGCCAGGTCCGCTTCGGCCACGGGTGCGCTGGTGACGCTGGCTGCTGCTGCTATGTCATCATTTTGCGGGAAGGCCTGGGCGCCGAGGGCTTTCTTCAGCCGCTCGTTGACCTGGTCATTCAGGAACTGCTTGGACGCTTTGGTTACCAACGCCGTGAACTGCTCACGCACCTTCTGGGTGTAGGGACCTGTGTACACGCGACCCGTGAGGAACTTAATCCACTCGTCCTCCGGATCCTTGAATTGTGCCGCCAGCGTCCTCTTGAGCTCGCCGATGTATTTCAGTTCCCCGGCCGCGCTGATGATCGAGTCGAGATCAAAGACGTCCTTGGACAGTTTCTGCAGTTCGGGAATGAGGGATTCGTCGATGTCGTTCAAGTCGAGTACGAGGAATGGCTTGGCGTCCATTCGGTTCGGCGCATCGAGGTCCGTGAAGAATTGGTACACCTCGCCGTTGGTAAGGATGGCGATCCGGGCGTTGGTCACGGCAAAGTACCGGAAAAGCTGAGATGCGTGCTCGATTTTCACTGGTTCCGTGGACTTCTTGCACTCGATGAGGATCTGGACCTCGCCGTCCTTCACGATGGCATAGTCGATCTTCTCGCCCTTCTTAAGTCCTACATCCGCGATGAACTCAGGAACGACTTCCATGGGGTTGAAGACGTCATAGCCAAGAATTGTGGAAATGAAGGGCATGACAAAGGCATTCTTTGTGGCCTCTTCCGTCTGGATCACGCCCCGCTGTTGGCGCACCTTTGCGGCCAAAGCTGAAAGTTTTTCTGCAAACTCCATTTGTCCCCCTACGAATTGACTGTGCTGCCAACCGTAGCGCAGYCCTGTGTCAATTCGATGAAAGCAGCCCTAGCGAGATTAGGACTGGGGCTCCCAGCTCGCGGCCGAACGCCTCGGCCCGCTGATGCAGGCCACCGTCCCCACCCCCGCCACCGCGGCGCAGCTCGCCCCGTCCATCACCTTCCTGCTCAGCGACGACGGCACCAACATCAAYGGCGCCATCCTCGCCTCCGACGGCGGCTGGTCCGCGCTGTAGGGGAGCGGCACCCCACGCAAGCGGACGACGGCGGGAAGTCCCGCCGTCGTCCGCTGGATTGGGATCAAATCCGTGATTGCACCATCGGATCCGCTGGTGCAATCACGTCCACACGTCGCGGGTGAGTCCGGATTTTACGAAGACGGGAAGGTGGGCGCGTCCGGTCGCCGGCGAGCGGCAATGGATTTGGCACCCAGCCCCGCCGATGCGATGACCAGGGCCAGCAAGATTTTGGGAGCTGCTCCGCCTTCGGGTCCAAGTGTTGCCGCCAAGATTTGCCGACTCATTAACAGCATCTCCTGCAGGTCGCCAGCCAGGATACGGGTCCCCAGGACGTAGTTGACCGAGATGAACAGGGCGGGAACCAACCACAACAGGGCAAGGTTCGCGGACCACACCGCGGCCCGCCGCGCAGGACGAAGGCCGCACCATGCCAGGGCGCAACCAACGAGGATGGCCGGAATCCAGTGAGCGATTGACGGCACTGCGACGGGGACGTTGATGTGCCCGACGAAGCCGACAACCCACTCCACCGTCCACGAAGCGAACGGCACCGCCACGAGTCCGGCGGCCAATGCCGCCAGGCTCGGTGACCTTGAACAGAGCAGCAGGTGCGCCACGAGGGCCGCAGCGAGGGATGCGGTCACGCCCGCGAGCAGCCCGGCGAAGTAGAGGCTCGCCATTGTTCCGCCCGTCAAGCCGCCGTCGAGCACTGTAAAGGACTGGACGGCCGCCGTGAACTGAACCACAAGAACACCGGCTGCCGCGCACCACGTCACCAGTCGCCGTCGGGCGGGCGACCAGATGCGCAGCGCGAGTCCGGCCGCCGCACCTCCTACGGTGAGGAGGGCCACGATCGTGGTGAGTTCGTACTGGCTTAGCGGCAGTAACGACACAGGCATCTGGTCTGGAGCGACCTCTGCGCCCCACAAGTTCTGCAACGGGAGCTGTGCGCCGGATACCAGCCAAGGGCCCAAGCCGAGCAGTCCTGCCAGGATCCCGATCAGCCACCCCCAAGCGGCATCCCCGGCGGGAGTCCGGCTTGGTGGTCTGCTGGGAGCTGCCTGTTCCATCGCTTGATCCGGAAGGCTCACGGAGGCTCCTTGCGTATGAGCGCCCTGGAGGGAGGCTCGCGAAAAAGGAAAGTATCCCGTCCAGAATAATGCACCGAATGGATTAACCCCTTGGGTCCGATCCATGAGGTGGACGACGACCTCTGGGGCCGCGTGTTCCGGATCAACGTCACGGCCCTCATGCGCCTCACCCACGCAAGCGGACGACGGCGAAGAGCTCCCGCCGTCGTCCGCGGGAACAGCGACTCAATTGAAATAAATTTTGCATCCTGCCCGGGAACCGGATAAATTGTGAGCTGTGTCACCGACCAGTGGCACAGCTTATGATCTGCGGCGGGAGAGTCCTGCCGGTACGTTCAGCAGGCGCCGTAGGAGCAAATCCTCCCCAGGAATCTCTCAGGCCCACGTACCGCCGCGGCAAGGCAACTCTGGAAAGCAGTCCGGGCAACCGGGCTCACCGACGGTGCAAGTGGCGCGCTGCTATCAGCAGGGCAAAACGGAAACTCTCAGGTCCAATACAGAGCGGGGAGGAACCCGAATCATCGTGGCGTCTTGATGCCACCTGAATTATGGAGTTCCTCTCATGACGGTTCAATCGTCCCCGTCCACCTTCGCAGACCGCCACATCGGCGCCCGCCGCCAGGCCGACATCGACACCATGCTCAAGGCCGTCGGCTACGACAGCGTTGATGGCCTCGTTGACAACGCGGTCCCCGATTCCATCCGCCAGGAAAAGCCCCTCACCCTGGACAGCCCCCTCAGCGAAGTCCAGGTGCTGGCCGAACTGCGCAAGCTCGCCTCCAAGAACAAGACGGCCGTGCAGATGATCGGCCAGGGCTACTACGACACCGTCACCCCGCCGGTGATCCGCCGCAACATCCTCGAAGCCCCCGCCTGGTACACCGCCTACACCCCGTACCAGCCGGAAATCTCCCAGGGACGCCTCGAGGCACTGCTGAACTTCCAGACCATGGTCCAGGACCTCACCGCGCTCCCGGTCGCCAATGCGTCCCTCCTGGACGAGGCCACCGCGGTTGCCGAGGCCGTGCTTCTCATGCGCCGCGCCAACAAAAACAAGTCCGCTGCCGGGGCCAAGACCGTCCTCGACGCCGACTGCCTCCCGCAGACCATTGCCATCGTCAGGGGCCGAGCGGAGGCGCTGGGCTTCGAGGTGCAGGTCGCTGACCTCTCCGCCGGTCTGCCCGACGGCGACATCAACGGTCTCGTCCTCCAGCAGCCGGGCGTCTCCGGCCGGGTGTGGGACCAGTCCGGCGTGATCGCGGAGGCCAAAGAACGCGGCGCACTGGTCACCGTGGCGGCGGATCTGCTTGCCCTGACCCTGATCACCCCTCCGGGCGAGCAGGGGGCGGACATCGCCGTCGGCTCCACCCAGCGCCTGGGCGTGCCGCTGTTCTTCGGCGGCCCGCACGCCGCGTACATGGCGGTGCGCGAGGGCATGGAACGCACGCTCCCCGGCCGCATCGTCGGCGTCTCCAAAGACAACGCCGGCGTCCCGGCGTACCGCCTGGCCCTGCAGACCCGCGAGCAGCACATCCGCCGCGAGAAGGCCACGTCCAACATCTGCACCGCGCAGGCACTGCTGGCCATCGTGTCCTCGTTCTACGCCGTCTACCACGGCCCGGACGGGCTGAAGGCGATCGCCGAGACCGTCCACAACAACACCCGCGCCCTCGCCGCCACGCTGAAGATCGCCGGCCGGGAACTGGCGAGCGAGTCCTTCTTCGACACCCTCACGGTCCGCGTCCCCGGCAAGGCCGCCAAGGTCATCGCCGCCGCCGAGGCCCGTGGCATCAACCTGCGGCTCATCGACGCGGACACAGTTGGCGTGTCCGTCGATGAAACCACGACGCCGGAGGTCCTCTCCGCGGTCGTCGTCGCCTTTGGCGCCGGTCCGGTGGTGGAGGCCAAGGGCTTCGAGCTGCCCGGGAGGGTGCTGCGCACCTCTGACTTCCTGCAGCATCCCGTCTTCAACACGCACCGCTCCGAAACCCAGCTGCTGCGCTACATCCGCAAGCTCTCGGACCGCGACCTCGCCCTGGACCGCACCATGATCCCGCTGGGCTCCTGCACCATGAAGCTGAACGCCACGGCCGAGATGGAAGCGATCTCCTGGCCGGAGTTCGCCTCCATCCACCCGTTCGCGCCGGACTCCCAGACCGAGGGCTGGCGGGAACTCGTCAGCGGCCTCGAAGCTGACCTCGCCGAAATCACGGGATACGACCAGGTCTCGATCCAGCCGAACGCCGGCTCCCAGGGTGAGCTGGCGGGCCTGCTGGCCATCCGCGGCTACCACCTCTCCCGCGGGGACGCCCAGCGCACCGTGTGCCTGATCCCGGCCTCCGCGCACGGCACGAACGCGGCCTCCGCGGTGCTGGCCGGCATGAAAGTCGTGGTGGTAGCCACGGCTTCGGACGGCACGATCGACCACGCGGACCTGACCGCGAAGATCGAGGCAATCAAGGACGCGCTGTCCTGCATCATGATCACCTACCCGTCCACCCACGGGGTGTACGACGCCGACGTCCGCGAGGTCTGCGACGCGATCCACGCCGCCGGCGGCCAGGTCTACGTCGACGGCGCCAACCTCAACGCCCTCGTCGGGCTGGCCCAGCCGGGCAAGTTCGGCGGCGACGTCTCGCACCTGAACCTGCACAAGACTTTCTGCATCCCGCACGGCGGCGGCGGACCGGGCGTTGGCCCCGTGGCCGCCAAAGCGCACCTGGCGCCGTTCATGCCAGGGGACGCGAACAAGGTCGAACCGGGAAAGGGAGTTGCCATCTCCGCTTCGCGTTACGGATCCGCCGGTGTGCTGCCGATCTCCTGGGCGTACGTGAAGTTGATGGGCGGCCAGGGCCTCACCGAGGCCACCAAGTCCGCGCTGCTCGCGGCGAACTACATCGCATCCCGGCTGGATGAGCACTTCCCGGTGCTCTACACGGGGGAGAGCGGCCTGGTGGCCCACGAGTGCATCCTGGATTTGCGTGAACTGACCGCCAGGACCGGCGTCACCGCCGAGGACGTGGCCAAGCGCCTCATCGACTTCGGCTTCCACGCCCCCACACTGTCCTTCCCCGTGGCGGGCACCCTCATGGTGGAGCCCACCGAGTCCGAGGACCTTGCGGAGATCGATCGCTTCATCGAGGCGATGATCACCATCCGCCAGGAGATCGACCAGGTCTCCAACGGCGATTTCACGGTGGAGAACTCCCCGCTGCGCAACGCACCCCACACGGCAGCCGCCGTCGTCAGCACCGACTGGACCCGCGAGTACCCGCGTGAGCAGGCCGCATTCCCCGTCCACACACTCAGGCAGGACAAGTACTTCCCGCCGGTCGGACGCATCGACGGCGCCGCCGGAGACCGCAACCTGGTCTGCTCCTGCCCGCCGCTTTCCGAATTCGAAAACTAAGGATTTTCTGATGAGTGAGAACTACACCGCTCTCTACGAGCAGCACAAAAAGGCCGGCGCCTCCTTCACGGACTTCGGCGGCTGGCAGATGCCGCTGAAGTACAGCTCCGAACTCGCCGAGCACCACGCCGTCCGCAACGCCGCGGGCCTGTTCGACCTCTCCCACATGGGCGAAGTCTGGGTCACCGGCCCGGACGCCGCGGCGTTCCTCGACTACGCCCTGGCCGGGAAGCTGTCGGCCGTGGCCGTCGGCAAGGCGAAGTACTCGCTGATCTGCCAGGAAGACGGCGGCATCATCGATGACCTCATCTCTTACCGCCGCGGCGAGGACAAGTACCTGGTGGTCCCCAACGCAGGCAACGCCAAGGTGGTTGCCGCGGCACTGGCCGAAAGGGCTGGTTCTGCCCAAGAAGGCGGGTTCGACGTGACGGTGGAGGACGTTTCCGCCGAGATCTCGCTGATCGCCGTCCAGGGCCCGAACGCCGAAGCCATCCTGCTGACGCTGGTCCCGGCCGAGCAGCATGTCCTGGTCACCGAGCTGAAGTACTACGCTGCGGTTGAGGTTCAGATCAACGGACAAGATCTGCTCCTCGCCCGCACCGGTTACACCGGCGAGGACGGCTTCGAAATTTACATTCCCAACGGGGACGCCGCCGGCCTCTGGGAAGCACTGCTGGAAACCGGTGCCAGCCGCGGGCTCATCCCCGCCGGCCTGGCCTGCCGTGACTCGCTGCGTCTGGAAGCCGGCATGCCGCTCTATGGCAACGAACTCTCCCGCGAAGGCAACCCGTACGCGGCAGGCCTGGGCCCGGTCGTCTCGCTCGCCAAGGAGTCGGACTTCGTCGGCAAGGCCGCCCTGAGCGAGCTCAAGGCAGCCGGCGCAGGCTCCACGACCGGCCGCAAACTCGTGGGCCTCAAGGGCCTGGGCCGCCGTGCCGGCCGCAGCCACTACCCGGTCCTCAAGGACGGCAACGTCGTCGGCGAAGTGACCTCCGGACAGCCCAGCCCCACCCTCGGCTACCCGGTCGCGATGGCCTACGTCGACATCGAATTCACCGAGCCCGGCACAGCCCTGGACATTGACCTCCGCGGCAAGGCGGAGCCTTTCGAAGTTGTCGCACTGCCGTTCTACAAGCGCCAAAAGTAGCCAGCCGCCGCTGGCTGAGCCTGCCGAAACCACATACGAACTTAAGGATTGAGATAAATGAGCAAAGTTGTAGCCGAACTGAAGTACTCCGCTGAACACGAATGGGTTGCCGCTGACGGGTCGGGCCCTGCAGGGATTGGAATTTCGGCCGTGGCTGCCGATGCCCTCGGCGACATCGTCTACGTGGACCTGCCCGAGGTCGGTTCCGCGGTGACCGCGGGGGAGACTTGCGGCGAGGTTGAGTCGACCAAGTCTGTCTCGGACCTGTACGCTCCGGTCACCGGCGAGGTGGTGGAGATCAATGACGCCGTCGTTTCCGATCCGGCGCTGATCAACAGCGACCCGTACGGTGCCGGCTGGCTGTTCAAGGTCGCCGTGACCGAAGAAGGCCCACTGATGTCGGCTGAAGAGTACGCGTCCAAGAACGGCGGCGAACTGTGAGCGCCGCAACGGGTACCGTCGCGTTTGAGCAGGTAGTCTCTGCGTCGCTGGATGCGGAGCTGTCCGCGCTGGATCCGGAGATCGCCGCGAAGATCGACGCCGAACTGACCCGCCAGCGGGACGGGCTGGAGATGATCGCCTCGGAGAACCACACCGCCAAAGCCGTGATGCAGGCGCAGGGTTCCGTGCTGACGAACAAGTACGCCGAGGGCTACCCGGGCAAGCGCTACTACGGCGGCTGCGAGCACGTTGACGTGATCGAACAGCTCGCGATCGACCGGGTCAAGGCCCTGTTCGGCGCGGAGTACGCCAACGTCCAGCCGCACTCCGGCGCGCAGGCCAACGCCTCGGTCATGCACGCCCTGATCCGGCCGGGCGACACCATCATGGGCCTGAACCTGGCGCACGGCGGCCACCTGACGCACGGCATGCGGATCAACTTCTCCGGCCGGCTCTACAACGTGATCCCGTACCAGGTCCGTGAAGAGGACCACCGGATCGACATGGCCGAGGTCGAGGCCCTGGCCCTGGAGCACAAGCCGGCGCTGATCGTCGCCGGCTGGTCCGCGTACGCCCGGCAGCTCGACTTCGCCGAGTTCCGCCGGATCGCCGACTCGGTGGGCGCSTACCTGATGGTGGACATGGCGCACTTCGCCGGGCTGGTCGCGGCCGGGCTGCACCCGTCCCCGGTCCCGCACGCCCACGTCACCACCTCCACCACGCACAAGACCCTCGCCGGTCCGCGCGGCGGCATCATCCTCTCCAACGACGCCGAGATCGCCAAGAAGATCAACTC
>NZ_JBFTNJ010000090.1:0-9944 GCF_056397425.1 Arthrobacter sp. 05N33_2 | reverse complement strand
GTCAAGGGCAACAAGTACGTCCTGCAGAAGAACGACAAGAGCACCGACGCCGCGAAATACCCCTACAACAAGATCGTCTTCAGCGTCATCCAGGATCCGCAGGCCCGGGCCAACGCCCTCGTTTCCGGCCAGGTGGACGTCGCCCAGCTGACCTCACCGACCGTTGACTTCGTCAAGGCCAAGGGTGTCGGCGTCTCCCAGATCGGCGGCACGGTCCAGACCATGGTCGCCTTCGACAAGACGGGCAAGACGTCGCCGGCCTTCGCCAGCGAAAAGGTCCGCCAGGCGTTCCAGTACGCCATCAACCGGCAGGCCCTGGTCGATGCCCTGCACAAGGGTGACATCCCGGCGTGGAACGCCCTGCCCAAGGATTCGGCCGGCTTCACGGAGACACTGAACTCACAGTTCGCCTACGACCCCGCGAAGGCCAAGAGCCTGCTGGCGGAAGCCGGCTACGCCAACGGCTTTGAATTCACCATCGTCGCGAGCGCCACCACCCAGACCGACCTCCAGGCGGTCCAGAAGGACCTGGCCGCCGTCGGCATCACCATGCAGGTCAAGATGGCGACGTCGACAGATGAGGCGTTCGCCGCCGTCGCCACCACCCCGCTGGGCTACGCGCCGCTGGGCTGGGACAACCCGGTGGGCCTGATGTACGGCGCGATCCTCAACGGCTTCACCAACGTCCAGAAGGCCACGGACGACCAGCTCAGCGCCGCCACCGGCGAGGTCGCCGCCGCCAAGGACGATGCCGCCCGGAAAGCCGCGCTGACCAAGCTCAACACCCGGCTCGTCGAATCCGGCTGGATGATCCCGCTCTTCGAATCCCTCACCAACCAGGGCTACAACACCAAGAAGGTCAAGCCGGTCGAGTTCGCCGGCAGCAACGTCTACCCGCTGCTCTCGTCCTACGCCCCGGCCAACTGACCCCCCACCCTGCCGGGCGGCCTTCACCCCTGAGGCGAAGGCCGTCCGGCAGGACCTGACCAATGGAGGTCATCATGGCGATTTACGTCGCAAAGCGCCTGCTCATGGCGCTGGCCACCGTTCTGGTGGTCGCGGTGCTGGCGTTCCTCTTGGTGCACGCAATGCCGGGCAGCCCCGGCGCCGTGTCCCTCGGCGCCGGCGCCACCCAGCAAGCCATTGACGAGGTCAACAGCCGGCTCGGCTGGTCCGATCCGCTCCCCGTCCAGTTCTTCCGCTGGCTCGGCAGCGCCGCGCAGGGAGACTTCGGGGTGTCCCTGATCGACGGCCGGTCCGTGAGCGCCGACCTGGCCAGCAGGCTGCCGGTGACGGCGGCCCTCGCGGCCGGGGCCACGGTCCTGAGCGCCGTACTAGGCATCGGTCTTGGCGTCACGGCAGCCGTCCGCGGCGGCCTGGTCGACCGGATCGTCGGAGCCGTCTGCGGCCTCGCCGTGGCGCTGCCGGCCTTCTGGATCGGCATCATCTTTGTGTACCTCTTCGCCGTCCAGTACTCGGTCTTTCCGGCCACCGGCTACGTCCCCTTCGAGGTCTCACCCCAGGACTGGGCCCTGTCCCTGGCCCTGCCGGTGATCACCCTCGCCGTCGGCGGTGCGGCGTTCATCGCCCGCCAGACCCGGGCATCCATGCTGGAGGCGCTGCAGCAGGAACATATCCGGACCCTGCGCGCAACGGCCACCCCCACCTGGAAGATCCTGTACGTCCACGCCCTGCGCTATGCCAGCCTGCCGATCGTGGCCGGGATCGCCCTGCAGTTCATCGGGCTGTTCGGCGGTTCGGTGATCGCGGAGCAGCTCTTCGCCATGCCGGGCCTTGGCCAGGCAGTCCAGACCTCCGTCAGCACCCACGACGCCCCGTCCGTGCAGGGCGTTGTGGTGGTCGCCACCGTTGTGGTGGTGGCCGTGAACCTCGTGCTGGAGCTCGCCACCAAGTTTCTCGACCCGAAGTTGCGTGCCTCATGATCCCTTCCGTTGCCCCCGCGCCCGTCCCCGCCACCGCGAATGCGGAAGATACAGGCACAGGCGGAGCCCCACCCGCGAACACCGCCACGGGCCGGCCCGGTCCCGGCCCCGGTCCCAAAACTGGCGTCGGCCGGAGGCCTGCCCACCGCCTGTTCGCGGCGCCCGGTGCCGTGGCCGGAGTGCTCTGGTTGGCGGTCCTGGTGGTTGCCTCCCTCACGGCGCCGTGGTGGCTGCCGTACAAGACCGAGGACCAGGACTTCGCCGCCATCCTGTCCGGCCCCACTGCCGCCCACTGGCTGGGCACCGACGAACTGGGGCGGGACCTGCTCAGCCGCATCTTCGCCGCGGCCGCCGGCACCCTGGGGACATCGCTCATCACGGTGATTGTCGGCGTCGGACTCGGCACCGTCCTGGCGATGGTCGCCGCCGCTGGACAACGGACCGAAGGGCCGATCAGCCGCGTCACCGAGGTCATGATGTCCTTGCCCGGTACGGTGATCATCCTGGCGGTCATCGGTGCCGTGGGCACGAACATTCCCGTCGTCATGGCGATTCTGGGCGTCCTCATCTCGGCCGGCATCTACCGCGTGATGCTGGGCCAGGCCACCGCGCTGCAGTCACAGCTCTATGTTGACGCCGCCAAGGTGGACGGCGTGAGCACGCTCGGCATCAGCCTGCGGCACGTGCTGCCCGGGTTGAACACCACGATCGTGGTGCAGTCCGCCCTCATCTTCGCGGTGGGCATGCTGATCCAGGCCGGTCTGGCGTTCATCGGATTTGGGCCGCCCATCCCGCAGCCCAGCTGGGGCGGCATGATCCAGGGCGCATCCCAGCACGTCTACGACGCCCCCTGGCTGATGGTCCCCACCGGTGCGGTCCTGGCGCTGACGGTCCTCGCGGCCAATGCCATCGGCAACGCCCTGGGGAAAAGCCCGAACGCGGCCGCCTCCCACCTGCCCTCCGCCGCTGACCGCCGACGCCGGGCCGCTGCGTCCGCGGCTGCGCCGTCCACCGATGCCGCCGCGCCGTCCACCGATGCCGCCGCGCCGGACGCGGCCGGCCGGCTGAGTGTCCGCGGGCTCTCGGTGGGCGTCGACGCCGGCACGCCCCTGGTCACGGAGGTCTCCTTCGACGTCGAACAGGGCACCGTGCTGGGGCTGGTGGGCGAATCCGGCTGCGGCAAAACCATGACGGCGTTGTCCCTGCTGGGCCTGTTGCCCTCGGGCGTATCCGTCACCGGAGGCCAGATCCTGTGGAACGGCCGGAACCTCGCGGCCGCCACGGAAAATGAGCTGGCCGGCGTCAGGGGACGGGAGATCGCGCTGATCTCCCAGGAACCCATGCGTGCCCTCGACCCCATGTTCACGGTCGGCTACCAGCTGGTCTCCGCCATCCGGCGCCTGCGGGGCATGGGCAAAGCCGAAGCACGCACCGAAGCCCTGAGCCTGCTCGAAAAGGTGGGCATCGTGGACGCCGCGCGCATCCTCACCACCTACCCGCACCAGATCTCCGGCGGCATGGCCCAGCGCGTGGCCATCGCCCTGGCCCTGGCCGGCAGTCCCCGGCTGCTGGTCGCCGACGAACCCACAACGGCGCTGGACGTGACAGTGCAGGCCGAGATCCTCTCGCTGCTGCGGGCACTGGTCAAGGACACAGGCATGTCCGTGGTGATGGTGACACACGACCTCGGCGTAGTGGCCGACATCTGCGACACCGTGGCCGTGATGTACGCCGGCCAGGTGGTGGAAAGCGGCCGGACCGCCAACATCCTGGACAAACCCCGCCACCCRTACACCCTGGCGTTGCTGGCCGCCGACCCGCACGCCAACACCGCCGAGGACATGCCTGAGCGGCTCGCCACCATCAACGGCCAGGTGCCGCAGCCCAAGGACTGGCCGGGCGGGTGCCGGTTCATGGCGCGTTGCCAGTTCGCAGGCTCGGCCTGCGTGGCGCCGGTCCCGCTGGTTCCCTCGGGCTCGGACGACGGCGTGGTGCGCTGCGTCAAGGCCGACGAACTGGCCGTGGAAGGCCTGGCCTGGGTGGCCACCGAAGTACCCGCCCACCGTGTCCTCGACATTCTTGAGATGGACAGCACAGTTGAGAAGGACAGGACATGAGCATCGAAACAGCGGTAGGCCAGGGCGGAACAGCGCAGGCTCCCGAGCAGCCGCTCCTGGACGTGGTGGACCTCGTGGTCCGTTACGGCCGGGGCCGGAAGGCCGCCGCCAGACCGGCCGCGGTGGACGGCGTGAGCTTCAGCATCCGGCACGGGGAGACCGTGGGCCTGGTGGGGGAGTCCGGCTCCGGAAAGTCCACGATCGGCAAAGCCATCCTCGGCCTGGAAAAGAGCAGCGGGGGTTCGGTCAGCTACAACGGCACGGACATCACCCATGCCAGCCCCGCACGGCGGCGTGAACTGGGCGGCGAACTCCGGGCCGTGTTCCAGGACCCGAACTCATCACTCAACCCCCGGCAGAGCATCGGTGCCTCACTGGCCGAACCGCTGCGGATCCGTGGCGTGGCCGCCCGGGAGGCCCGGCAGCGCGCCGAGGACATGCTGGCCAGGGTGGGACTCCCGCGCGAGGCCGTGGACCGCTTTCCCGGCCAGTTTTCCGGCGGCCAGCGGCAGCGGATCGCCGTCGCCCGGGCACTGATCTGCGAGCCGAAACTCGTGGTGTGCGACGAAGCGGTCAGCGCCCTTGACCTCTCAACGCGGGCCCAGGTCCTGAACCTCCTGGCCGACCTCCGGGACGAGCGGGGGCTGAGCTATTTGTTCATCGCCCACGATATCTCCGTGGTCCAGTTCCTCGCCCAGCGCGTCGTGGTGCTCTACCGCGGCCAGGTCATGGAAAGCGGCCCGGCGGCAGCCGTCACGGAGTCGCCCCAACACCCCTTCACCCAGGCGCTCGTGGCGGCCTCGCCCGTGCCCCGCCCGGCGGAGCAGGCCGAGCGGCGGCAAAAACGCGAAGCACTGGGCGTGCGGACCGCGGCGGCCGCCGCTGCCGCTCCCGGCGGCTGCCCCTTCAGCCAGCGCTGCCCGCTGGCCACGGACTTGTGCCGGACCGAACGGCCGGCCCTGCGGAAGGTGGGCGCGTCCGACGTCGCCTGCCACTACGCCTGAGCGGCACCGGTCCCGAGCCTGATCCCGCGGCACCAGCGGTACCGAGCAAATCCCACAGCATGGCAACTCCCCACAAGAATGGACGACACCACATGACCCCCGCACCCTGGTCCGCCACGATGATCGCGCCGGATCGAGACTTCGACGGCGCCCCGCTTCTGCGCAAGGAATTCCGGCTGGACGAAGGCCACGGACCCGTGAAGCGCGCGCTCCTGCGGGCCACGGCGTTCGGGATCTACGAGGCGCAGATCAACGGCGTCCCCGTTGGTGAGGACGTGCTGAGTCCGGGCTGGAGCTCGTACGAATGGCGCCTGCGCTACCGCAGTTACGATGTGACCGCGCTCGTGGGCCCGGCCACGGTGATCGGCGTCGCGCTCGGCAACGGCTGGTACCGCGGACGCCTGGCCTGGCACGGCAAGTCGGGCCTGTACGGCGATGAGCTCGGGTTCTTCGGGCAGCTGGACATCGAATTCGCCGACGGCCACGTCCAGTCGGTCGCCTCGGACACGTCCTGGCAGTCCGGGCCCTCGGGCACCACGGCCAACGATCTTTACGACGGACAGCGCATCGACGCGCGGCGGGAACCGGCAGGCTGGGCCCGGCCGGGCTTCGCCGCGGACGCAGCCGGTCCGGAGGCCTACGCTGCCGCTGTGGGGGCCGGCGCCTGGACTGGGGTCCATGCCCTGGAGTTCGACGCCGGCCGGCTGGCGGATCCCGTCGGGCCGCCGGTGGTGCGCAACGAGGTCATCAAACCGGTGGAGGTCTTCACCTCACCGGCCGGCAAGACGCTGGTGGATTTTGGCCAGAACCTGGTCGGCTGGCTGCGCTTCACCGTCCAGGGCGACGCCGGCGCCACCATCACCGTGCGCCACGCCGAAGTCCTCGAGGACGGTGAGCTGGGCACCCGGCCGCTGCGCTCGGCCGCCGCCACCGACACGTTCATCCTCTCCGGCGCCAAGGACTTCTTCGAACCCAGCAAGACCTTCCACGGGTTCCGCTACGCGGAAGTATCCGGCTGGCCCGGCGAGCTGACGGCGGAATCCCTCGAAGCCGTGGCGGTGCACTCCCGGCTTGAACGCACCGGCAGCTTCGAGTGCTCCAACCCGCTGGTGAACCAGCTGCACCGCAACATCGTCTGGGGCCTCAAGGGCAATTTCCTGGACCTCCCCACCGACTGCCCGCAGCGCGATGAGCGGCTCGGCTGGACCGGGGACATCGCCGTGTTCGCCCCCACGGCCGCCTTCCTCTACGACGTCAAGGGCTTCCTGCAGGACTGGCTCCTCGACCTCGCCGCGGAACAAAAGGCTGCCGGCGGACTCGTTCCCATCACCGTGCCGGACGCACTGAAGTACTGCCCCCAGCCGCCGGAATTCCCGGCACCGGAATCCTCTGCCATCTGGAGCGAGGCATCCGTGTGGGTTCCGTGGGCGCTGTGGGAGGCCTACGGCGACGACACCGTCTTGAAGGACCAGTACGACTCGATGGCCTCCCACACCCGCCGGGTAGAGGGACTGCTCTCGCCCGCCGGGCTCTGGGATGAAGGCTTCCAGTTCGGCGACTGGCTGGACCCGGACGCCGCGCCGGACCAGCCGTGGGCGGCCAAGGCGGACACCGGCGTCGTCGCCACAGCGTGCCTGTACCGCACGGCGTCCATCACCGCGCGGACGGCTGCGCTCCTGGGACACGACGCCGACGCCGACGCGTTCGGCCGCCTCGCCGAACGGGTCAAAGCGGCCTTCAACACCCACTACGTGGCCGCCGACGGAACCGTGCACAGCGACTGCACCACGGTCTACGCGCTGGCCATCGCCTTCGACATCCTGCAGACCGGCCGGCAGCGGGAGTTTGCCGGCAACCGCCTCGCCGAACTGGTACGGAACAACAACTACCGCGTCTCCACCGGGTTCGCCGGGACCCCCTTCATCACCGGCGCCCTGGCCGATACCGGTCACACTGACGCGGCGTACAGGCTCCTGCTCGAACAGGAATGCCCCTCATGGCTGTACCCGGTGACCATGGGGGCCACCACCGTCTGGGAACGGTGGGACTCCATGCTCCCGGACGGCACCATCAACCCCGGCGAAATGACCAGTTTCAACCACTACGCGCTCGGCGCCATTGCTGATTGGTTGCACAAGTACGTCGGTGGAATCCGGCCGCTCGCCCCGGGCTACTCCAGGGTGCTGATCGCGCCCCTGCCCGGCGAGGGCATCGATTGGGCCAAGACCAGCCTGCGCAGCCCGCACGGCACCATCGCCGTCGAGTGGCGGACCACCGGCGACGGGGTGCTGGAAGTCGAAGCAAAAATCCCCGACGGCGTGGAGGCGGAGATCAGGCTGCCGGGGCAGGACGGCCGAAGCGTGGGGGCGGGCACGCACCGCCTGACCGCCGCCGCCACCTCAGCGGCCGTCGCCTCCTAAATTCCACCCAGCGCCGTGTCAACCAATGAAACTGCGCTGTCCGGGCGCGCCGCCGCAAACCCATGCTGATAGCTGACGAAACCAACGATCAGGAGCACCAACGAATGACCTCCACGAGCTTTGACGCCGACGTCGAAGAAACGATCCGCACCCTGCCGGTGGCAGAGAAAGTCCGGCTCCTGAGCGGCTCCGGCCTGTGGCACACCCAGGCCGAGCCGCGCCTGGGACTGCCGAAGATCACGGTTTCCGACGGGCCCGTCGGCGTCCGCGGCCACCGCGACACCGAGGCAGCCGGCTCGGTGAACCTGCCGTCCGCCACGTGCCTGGCCTCTTCTTGGGACCGGCGGCTGATGGCGCGGGTGGGGAAGCTGCTGGCGGCCGAGGCGCGCCGTCAGCAGGTGGACGTGGTGCTCGGCCCCACCATGAACCTGCACCGTTCACCGCTGGCGGGCCGGAACTTCGAGTGCCTGTCCGAGGACCCGCTCCTCACCGGTGAACTGGCGGCCGCGTACGTGGACGGCATCCAGGGCCAGGGCATCGGCGCCTGCCCCAAGCACTTCGTCGCCAACGAGGCCGAGACCGAGCGGACCACCGTCAACAACGTGCTCGACGAACGGACTTTGCATGAGGTGTACCTCGCACCGTTTGAACGCGTCGTCAGGCAGGCCCGGCCCTGGATGATCATGGCGGCCTACAACGGCGTGAACGGCAAGGCCATGACCGAAAATCCCCTCACGGAGAACCCGCTCAAGACCGAATGGGGATTCGAAGGCGCCGTGGTCTCGGACTGGCACGCGGTGTACTCCACCGTGGACTCCGCCCTTTCGGCCACGGACCTCGCCATGCCGGGACCGGAGAAGCTGTGGGGCGACGGGCTCGTCGAAGCCATCTCCGCCGGTCTGGTCCCCGAGGCCGTGATTGACGAGAAAGTGCGCCGGCTCGTCACCCTGGGCCGCCGGGTCGAGGAGGGCCGCCGGAACGAACCCGCGGCACCCGAAGCCGGCGCCGCCGTGGCCCGGGAGGCCGCGGCGGCAGGATTCGTGCTGCTGGAAAATCCGGCCGGCGTCCTTCCCCTCTCGCCCGGGGACCTCACCTCCATCGCCGTGGTGGGACCGGCGGCGCTGGATCCCCGGACCCAGGGCGGCGGCAGCGCCTCGGTGTTCCCGGCCTACACGGTGGCGCCCGCCGCGGGGCTGCGCGCGCGGGCCGGCGACGGCGTCCGGCTCACCACCGTCCAGGGTGCCTGGCTCTCCGGGGGCCTTCGCGAACCCCGGAACGCGGAATGCCACGCCCCGGGCCAAGGGGAGGGAAGCGTCCGGCTGACCTGGCGGGGGCCCGCCGGCACAGTTGCGGAGGAATACGGTCCCCGGACCACGCTCACCCGGGGCGCGGGCGCCATCCCCGCCGGCRCCACCGCCGTCGACATCGAAACGATCTTCACGYCGGACGTCTCCGGCACCTGGAAGCTGGGATTCAAGGGCATCGGCCGCGCCAGCCTGGAGGTCGACGGCGACGCCGTGGCGGCCGCCGACTCGCGGGACCGCTACGCCGACGTTGAAGCCGTGCTGATCGGCGCGCCGGACGAATCAGCCGGCGTCGTCCTGTCCGCCGGAACCCCGGTGCGACTGACCTTGCGCTACACCTGGCATCCGGAGGCCACTTTGTTCCGCGTAGGGCTGGCCATCGACGAACCCCGGGAATCGGCGGACCGCGAGATCGCCAAGGCGGCTGCCGCGGCCGCCGCCGCCGACGTCGCCGTCGTGATGGTCGGGACCTCCGGTGCCGTCGAAAGCGAAGGCWTTGACCGGACCTCCCTGGCGTTGCCGGGCCGGCAGGACGACCTCGTCCGCGCCGTCATCGAGGCGAACCCACGCACCGTGGTGGTGGTCAACGCCGGCGCCCCGGTGGAGATGCCCTGGCGGAACGACGCCGCGGCGGTGCTCCTGGTCTGGTTCCCGGGCATGGAATTCGGAAACGCCCTGGCCGATGTGCTGTTCGGCGACGCCGAGCCCGGCGGCCACCTGCCGACCACCTGGCCGGCCGCCCTGGCCGATGCCCCCGTCCGCGACACGCACCCCCGGAACGGCCAGCTCGAGTACACGGAACGGCTGGATGTCGGCTACCGCGGCTGGGCAAGACAAGCCGCGCAAACCACGCAGGCTGCCGCTCCGGCGTATTGGCTCGGCCACGGACTGGGCTACACCACCTTCGCCGTGGAGGGGTTCGCGCAGCTGGAGGAAGCGGCACCCGGGGAGGACGTGCACACCGTCCTGACGGTCCGCAACACCGGTGCCCGGGCCGGAAAATACCTGGCGCAGATCTACGCCGACGCCCCGGAAACGGACGTGGACCGGCCCGGGTTCTGGCTGACAGGCTTCGCGACGGCCCTCATCCCCGCCGGGGAACGCCGCGACATCCGGGTCACACTGCCCGGGCGGTCTTTCCAGCACTGGGACGCCG
>NZ_JBFTNJ010000089.1:0-10055 GCF_056397425.1 Arthrobacter sp. 05N33_2 | reverse complement strand
ATGGGGAAGTTCTCCACGGCCCGGAGGGTGTGGACGCCCCAGTAGGCGCCGGCGGGAACGTCCCGGTCGCCCAGGAGGTCGTGTTCGGAGCGGGTGTCCGGGGCGGTATGGGCGTTGGTCATTGGGTCCTCACAGGGCTTCGTTGACGGGTTTGGACGGAAAAATCTGGGGCAGGCCTGAGTGACGCCGCTGCCAGCACGGTGGGCATGGTTGTTCCAAGGCAAAGAGACCGCGCGGGGCCTGCGGCGATTGCAGCAGGGGAGGTGGGTGAAATCCGAGGTTTAGGATCTAGCGCGTATGGCCGGACCTGGAGTTTCCGCTTCCGGGGACGATGGTGCCCAGGGCGCATTCAACCCCGTGCAAATGCATCCTCATGGCCTGGGATGCTTCGTCGGCTGATCCACTCTCGATGGCAGCGAAAATGCGGGCGTGCTCCTGACCCGATTCTTTGCGCCGGTCCGCCACGAGGTTAAGCGTGTTCGATTGGTTGGCCATGGCGTCACAGATGTCGGACAGGAATGATTCGAACACGCCATTGCCGCTGCACCGGGCGATGGTCACGTGGAACTCGGTGTTCAAAAGCACCCACTGCTGGAGATCGTCCTCCTCGGACATTTCCCGGAGGATTTCCCGAAGGGCCTCCAGGTCTTCGTTGCTGCGGCGTTGGGCGGCGAGGCCCGCGGCCGGCACTTCCACGTGGGGGCGGGCTTCCACGAGGGCGCTGGCCGAATATTTGCCGAGTTTGAGGTCCTGGGCCACCTTGTCAGCGATGACGAAGGTGCCTTTACCCGTGTGGGTGGCCGTCAGTCCCAACGCGGTGCAGGAACGCAGCGCCTCCCTGACCATCGTCCGGCTCACGCCGTACTGTTTGGCCAGCGATGCCTCTGAGTCCAGGCGGGTGCCGACAGGGATCTTGCCGCCTTCGATTGCGCTGCGGAGGGATGCGAAGACCGCTTCGGCCGCGCCGACGCGTACCACTCGATCTTGCGCAGCTGTCCAGCTGTCCAACAGGTCCATACGAAGACTATGGCACTTGTCACACTGCCCGTCAAGGAAGTCTCGAATATGTCGTGACGGGGGCGGCCTCACTCGCCACGTGTGGCCGATGGGGAGCGGCGTTTTTTAGCCGAGTTGCTGCGGTTGCTGGTGGTCGCCGGCGAAACGTGTCGGGTGCGGCTGGTGATTGCGATGCTTTGAGCTGGCCATTTTGCGGTGTGTACAAAGTACACACATTGGGCTTCGGACCGGGCCGTACCGGTGTCGGATCGGACAGAATTCCGCATGTTTCCGCGGGAGCCCAGTGATTGCGAGGGCAGGAATGCAGTTCGAGTCCCACCTCGGGCACGTGTTTTCCCTGTTCAGGGGCTTGTAGCCGCTGAATGTGTCCAAATCTCCTTTTATGGCCCCTAGGGCCCATTTTTGTTGGTGGCCGTTGCGGTCTGGCGGCTCCTTCTCTTGGCTTGGACAGCGGTGTTGCTGCGTACTTCTTCATGGGCGGGAGCGCTTGGACCTGCATGACTTGCTGAGTCTTGGGGATCAAATCTTCGTCGTTATCCGCCGTGGCCGCGGGAAAGGCGTGAGCGCCCGTGCTGGGTTGCTGAACGTTAGCGGGTGGGCATCTTCGGGGCCCGAGTCGGACCTCACCGGTGAGGTCGGCGCGGCTGAAGGCAGGTCAGCCGATCCGCTGGGCCAGGGGCACGATAATCCTCCGGACCGCGCACATGGGTGATACGCCAACGGTGATACCGACATAATCGCAACGTCGTAGATGTGGCATGAGGCGTTCTCCGGTATTCATCGTCTCGATCCATCCGAACGGATGGAGCCGACGCGAATTCTCAACACAATCACTTGGACCGCTGGGGCAAGTCCGGCCTCCACGAACCTTAAGCCGTCAGCGCGTGCCGGCCGCATGGACGGCCGCGGCTGGCTGGCCCTGCCGTGACTGGCTCCACGCCATCCAGCCACCCGATGCAGCCATGAGCAAGGCACCGGCCGGTTGTGTCGGAAGGCTGCTGCCCGTGGTCGCCTGCCCCAGCACGACGCCGAGGAGGTAGAACAGTACGGCGCCGGCAATCCATAGCGCCCCGGCCCAACGGGGGAGCGTCCGGGACTGCCAGACCGCGACTCCAAGCAAGACGTTGCCAACGAACGCGAGCAGCAGCCCGAGCAGGAACGAGACCGTCATGGCGGATGGAAACTCCAGAAGCATGACGTCCCGGTTCCCTTCCAGATACGCCTTCCCGATCGCGGGAGTGGCGAAAGTGGAGAGGACAGCGGGGACCATTAGCAAGGCAGTTCCTGCGACGGTGATGACTGTTGCTGCCAGTGCCAGGCGGCCGACGCGGCTGTTGGCCAGGCAGCAGCCCAGCGCGAACACCCCGAAGATGGCGAGGATGGTGCCTCCGTAGCTGCCGAGCAAGTGGCTGGATTGATACGAGCCCGAGCTGACGAACCGTGCCCAGGCGTCTGGATCCTTTTGCTGGTCCGGCTGAGGCTCAAGCGTGGCCCAGGCGGTGATCAGACCGTAAAGGGGCAGTGTCCACAACCCCGCCCGGATCCAGTGGGTGATGTTCTGTGCGTTCATGGACCGCCTCCTTCCCCGACCACGTGCCCGCCGCCTGCCCGGAAACAGGGCGACGCCTGCCCCAGCGTAGTTCCAGAACGCATCCCGGGCTAGGGTGCGCGTTGACTCACGGGAAAGGTCCGCGGTACTGCAAAGCTGCGGTGCATCCCGGTCTGGGCGCGCGCTGAGCCGAGAGTAGATGGCCGACTGGCGGGCAATCTACCCACTCCTTCGAATCGGGCAGCGAATCGTGCCTGCACGGTATCTGCGCGCGCTCCGCTGACCGTAGGCTCCATCCCCCGGGGGACAGAATGAGGCACACTTCCCGACCAACTTTCTGGGTTCCCCGCTCCCTCTCAAACTCGATTCGGGCTCGGGAGCGCCCGTTCCATTTCGAGAACCATTCGACGGAATCGCAGGTAAAGGCGGCGTCGAGGCATTGCCCCGGTCAATGGACCCTAGCCACCCGGACCGGGTCCGGCTAGCATCCGGTTGTTACTCCCTTAAACAGAAGGGTCGCATGTCCGAGGAACCAGTAAAGAACCTCGTGCTCGTGCACGGCGGCTTCGTCGACGGATCAGGCTGGCAAGGTGTCTACGACCTGCTGATCGCGGACGGCTACAGAGCCAAAATCGTCCAGAACCCGACCGTGTCCCTTGCCCGCCACGTCTCCGCRCCCAGGATGAGGATCGGCGGCTGGCGGTCCCACCTGAGAGACACTCGCAGGYGCCGWCYGGTCCGATCACCCAGAGCTGACCGCTWYACGCAGGTCCCCACCYCGTGACCGGACCCCATTCCCCCAAACAGATTCCGTTCAAGCAAGGACAGATCATGCCTGACACATATGTAATCGAGGAGTCGGAGTACCCGGTCGTCTTCTCTGACAGCCCTGACTCTCCGGCCGCTGAATTTCTGGTCGAAGAAAGACCGCGCTCAATCAGGGACCTCTACCGCCTCGGAATCATCCACCCCGCCATCCCGGAGGAAGATCTGAACGACATCCAACGCAGTCTCGAGCATGCCTCTGTGCCTGATGTGGTTTTCTCTGAGGGTAACCACGGTGTTGTGTCGTCCCGAGAGATCGAGGGCACTGCAACCATTCCGCAGGAAGTTGTGATGGTGCGTGACGCGGTCAGCCGCGCAACGGCGATGCTTATCGCTCGTGGCCATTCTCCTGCCCTGGCGAAGCTGACCGCTGAGAAAGGTGCGCGTTTCATTTCACCGGTCCGCGACGCATTTCCGGTGTGGAAGGAGGTCCGGCTTCTGGACCGCGACCTCGAAGTGCGAGGCCTGCTGTTCCTCAAACGATCGATCAACGCGCTGACGGCCGGGAACGTGAAGTTCCACCAGTACGGCTGGATCGTACCGGAGAGCAGCCACTTCCTGCTCACCTGCAACGAGATGGTCGGTGCCCCGCCTACACCATTGGAGATTCCCCTGGTGGTGGAGGAAATGACCAAGCCCGGCCCGCATCCGCCGATAGAGGGCTATACGGATCGTCTTGCCATCTCCGAGATCCTCGCTCGAGTGGAGGCTGTCACGGCCGGCTGGCGCTGAACTTAACAGCAGCAAACCCATCAGAGACTTAACCTCACCAGAACAGGAGATCCTAAAATGGGCGGCATCGACAAGCGGGGAACGGATGGCGGCGATGGCGCGGCTGGCGCTGCCGGAGGAGACGGACCGCAGGGACAAGGGGGATTCGGAGCGGTGTGCAGTGGCTGGTTCTTCGTCACCGACACTGGTGCCACGCGCGGCGGACGTGGCGGCGATGGCGGCATCGGCGGCCCCGGCGCGGATGGCTTGCCAGGCGGCAAGGGCGGCACCGTTGAACTACACGTGAGCGTCCTCGGCAGCGACGTATCTGTCGACGCTTCAGGCGGCAACGGAGGAAAAGGTGGCAACGGAGGAAAAGGTGGCGCCGGCGGCAAGGGCGGAAAGGGCGGCGACGGAAACGACTGCGAGCCCGGCGCTTACGGCGGCGCAGGAGGGAATGGAGCCCAGGGCGGGATTGGAGGTCGGGGCGGCGACGCGGGCGCAGCCGGAGACATCCTCGTCTTTTACATTTCCGACCAAAGCGGTGGCCAGAGCGTGTTCAAGGCGAAGTCAGGAGACCCCGGCAAAGGAGGAGACCCGGGCCCGGGAGGTGCCTCGGGGGTCACCGGCGACAGCGGCGCCCGAGGCGACTTCAGCCACGCCAGCACTGACCCTGGCCAGCCATCCACACCGGGCCTCGCGGGGCCCAGCGGCGCTCCCGGTCAAATGGGCACGGCGCGCGACGACAAAGACAAGGTCAAATTCCAGCAGGTGACGGTGATTTAGTGTCGAACATCCCGCCCTAACTCGGCTCGCGCAACCCTGCTCCCAGATAGTCCAGGGATTTGAAGTGGCTCCGGGCAATGCGGTGGCCACCAACCCGAGGAAGGTGTGGCGTTCCGCTGTCCGAGGTCGTCTAGATAGTCGAGCATGCGCCTGCCAGGTCGCCGGGTCCTACGGATTCTTCCGCGGGCGAGCCGCGTCAACGTCAGGGCTGCCCGGTCCGGGCTGTCGTCGACCAGTCCCATGGACCAACGCTACCCACCCCGCCAAAGCCTTCTTCCCTTTCAACTGTGGCCACAGGGCGTATGCCGGTGGATTTCTGCCCATCATTAAGGCCATAGCGTCGGTGACCCAGGCAGATCTGAGCGACAGTTGCTTCCGCGGCGGCCGAGAAGGGGCCGAAGTGGTCCTCGACGGCCCCGGGGGATTCCTCTTTGATGACGTCGGCGTTGATCCCTGCGCCGGGCATGACACCCTCGGCCGGCCCGGTGCTCCGTGACGGGGCCATCAGGTTGGAGACATTGCTCGCCGCATTCACGCCGCGGATTCAGGCGGGCTAGTGTTTGGACAAGCGTGGACGGGAGCGCTCGATGATGCTGGTGGTCGCAGCAATTGCTGTGAGGGCTGTCGCCAGCAGAAGTGGTGCCCAAACCGTCTGTGCGATAGTTGCACCCGCGACGGCTGTTCCGGCGGATCCTGCTGCGATCTTGAGTGCGCCTACCCAGATGAAGATTTGGCCGCGGGCCTCGATGGGTGCGTATTCGCTTCGCGCGGCGAGGGTTGCCGCGAAGAACATTGCGTTGGCGATCCCTGCCAGGCCGAAGGCAATGAGGGATGTGGGGAGTGTCGGAGTAAGCATCACGAGTATCAGCGTTGCCGCGACGAGTGCGGAGAGGGAGCTCATGAGAGGGTCTGCGTCGCGGCGAAGCGGTCGGAGCATGAGCCCTGCTGATCCGAGGAGATTCCCTATCCCGTAGGCTGCGACCAGTGTTCCGGCGGCCGCGGCGCCGCCGAACGCGGGAGCTGTGGCAACGGCGTAGATCGGTAGCGCGGCGACAGAGAATGCGACGGTCACGGTGAGTCCGAGTGTGCGGCGCAGCGGACCACGTTCCCATATGAGGCTCAGTGTTCGTCCGGGTGATGGCACCTCAACGGCCTTGTTGGGCGGCTCTTGCTTGGGGAGTGCGAGGACGGCTCCAGCACCAACGACGGCGGCTCCGGCCAGAACCAGTGTCGCGGTGAGTGCGTCGGATGCTGCCGCGATCCATGCCACTGCTGCCGGCCCGAGGGTGCCGCTGAGTCCGTAGCTTGCGACGTCCCAGCTTTGTGCTCTGCGTTGGCTGCGCTGCCCGGGGCCGGCGATGGAGGGCAGGCGGCTGCTGATCCCGCCGGTGAGCATCGGCCCGAAGATGCCGGAGACGAAGAGCAGCATGGCTGGCCAGATCGGCCAGGCGACGGGCAGGAGCAGTGCAGCAGCACCGAGCAGCACCCCGTGGAGGACTGCGGAGCACGCGATGACCTTGCGTCCGTCACGGGCTGTATCGAGGCGTCGGGCAATGAAGGGGCCGAGCATGTGGGGTGCGGTGATTGATGCTCCCAGGATGCCGGCCAGCCAGCCCGGCATCCCGCAGGCGTGCGCGAGCAGCACGATGGCGACCACTGCGCCGCCGTCTGCGCTTCGCACCAGCGTCGCGGCGAAGACGTAGCGCGCCAGCGCCCCGCCCCGGCGGTACTTCCCGCGTGAAACGCCGAGGCCGGCGCTATGGGTTAAGCCCGAGCTCATCGACAATCCTGCCAACATGGGCACGCTGCTCCGCGGTCAATCCCTGGAGGGGAAGCGGCAGGCACGATGGTGATGCCAGTCCCAGCTGTTCCGCTATGGCCGCAACGACCCGGATACTCCCGCCAAACTCGGCGAACGACTCCCACAACGGTGCAAGCCGTTCGGACTCAGCGGTCGCGTCTGAGACCCGCCCTTCCAGAGCGGCCCGGGTGATCCGCAGCGCCAGGGCGGGCAAGGTGCCGCCGATGACGGAGTACCAGGCATCGCACCCGGCGGCCAGTCCGGCGGCGGCCTTTGCGTCACCGGAAACTCCGATGGTCACGTGCGCCGGGACGGCGGCGCGGATTTCCTGAACCCGCGCCTGTGCCTGCTCCGGATCGGCCGGCACACCGGGGATTTTGATGGAGGCGATTCCGGGCAGTTCCGCGATGCGTCCGTAAAGCTCGGTCGTGAAGGTGAAATGGGTGGTGCCYGGGTTGTCATAGACGATCACGGGCAGCGACGAGTTCGCGGTGACGGTCCGGAAGAGTTCGAACACGTCATCTTCGGTGAGGGGCTGATAGGTCATGGGCGCAAGCAGGAGTGCGGAAGCCCCCGCCTGCTCTGCCATTTCAGCGTTCGCGAGGACGTGTGAGGTCCGCAAGGCCCCAACACCAATGAACACCGGTGTCGCGCCGGCGTGCTCGACGGCAAGACGAGCCACACGGCTCCGTTCCTCGCCGCTCAGATACGCGTAGGAGCCCGTGGATCCGAGCGCGGTAATGGAGCCAACCTTCGCCTCCGAGAGCCGTTCGATCAGGCGAACGAAGGCAGACTCGTCAACAGCATCATCTGCCTGAGGGGTCAGGGGGAAGGCACTCAAGCCGGTGAACATGGTTATAACTCCTTTGGTCTGAATAACAGGGAAGCAAAGTCTGGGGCACTCCCTGGGGGACTTAGCTGCGGGCCCTGTCAGCAGGGAATTCCCGCGTAGCGACAGTCTGGCGGACCCCCTATTTGGAGGACTGTCGCTTACTTTGGCCCTTGGCCGATGAGGTCGGGGGCGATGGGGGCGCCGGCGTGTTCGCGGGAGCGCGGTCGCCGTCGGCCACCGCGTTGCGCGGCGGCCCCTGCAAGGACGACGAGCGTGATGCCACCGAATTGGGTGAGTGAGGGCTGCTGGTGCAGCACGAGCAGCCCGAGGAGCACCCCGATGGCGGGTTCGAGGGCCATCAGGGTACCGAACGCCGTGGGCGTCATCCGGCGCAGGGCGAGCATCTCGAGCGCCATTGGCAGCACCGGCATCAGGACGGCCAGTCCGAAAGCGACGGAGAGGACACCGAGGTTGAGATGTCCGGCGGACTGCGGGATGCCGACGACCGCTGCCGTGGCAGCTGCGACGGGAACGGTGAGTGAAAGCGCACCGATGCCCGTGAAGCGGTCGCCGATCCGTTGGGTGAGCACAATGTAGACGGCCCACCCGACGGCCGCGAGCCCTGCCAACCCGATACCGGCGAGGTTGATCTCACCAGCCCAAGGTTCGGTCAGAAGGACGACGCCCAGCAGCGCCAGGGCTGGCCAGATAAGCGAGCGTGCGCTGTGGCTGCGCACCCCGGCGACAGTCAGCGGACCGAGGAACTCGATCGCGACGGCGGTGCCGAGCGGGATGCGTTCGATGGAGGCGAGAAACGCGATGGTCATCAGTCCGGTGGCGACACCCAGCCCCAGTAGCACGGGGACGTCGGGGCGGCGCAGCGCGCGCAATGGGGGTCGGGCAACGGCCAAGAAGACGAGCGCCCCCACATTGAGTCTGAGCCAGGCAGTTCCGGCCGGCCCCACCGCCGCGATCAGATCCACTGACAGTGCCGAACTCAGCTGGACTGAGAGCATGGCCGCCACGGCCAGCCCCCACGGCGGAACGGGGACATTCTTGGGGACGCGCTGGCTCACGGCTGACCCCTTCGGGCCTGCCGGTCAACGATCGCGCGTATCCGGGAGTGGACGAGCATGTCAGTCTCCTTCGTTGGCTGGCGTGCCCGCGGCTATCAGGCGGCGGGCAACGCCGACGTCGGGACCCAGGAGGGTCAGCCGGGCGATCAGGTCCTCGGCTGCGGCGTGGAGCGCCTCATCGGTCATGGGTTCGAGCGCGTCGAGGATGAACAGCGCGGAGGTGGTCTCCTCGCCGAGCTGGGTGCGGCGTGCCTGGCGCCAGTTCCAGCGCCGGCAGGTCACGCCGGCGTCATCGCGCCACACCACCTCGCCGGATTCCGGGTGCTCGATCACCGTGGCGCCGTCGGCGGCGGTATCAAAGGCTTCCTTGCCGGTGGCTCGAACCAGCCGCGGCGCACCGCTGTAGCGGGTCAGATCCTCCCCACCCAGCGGGACCTGGTGGAGCACTGAAACGGCGTTATAGAGGTCGGTGAGACGGTTCACCCGGGGCAACCCGGACACCGCCCGGCGCAGGAGCGCCTCCAGGCTGTTGCGAGTGCGGTTCGGTTTGGCGCCGAAGCCCTGATAAGCCTCACGCCACGCAGCCACGTGTGGGAGCTGCTCAACCGGCCGGCCGTTGAGCAGCTCCCGGGCTGCGGACTCCGCCGCCTGGAGCATCTCCTCTCCGGCCTGGTCACTCGGGCCAGGGACGAGTCCGTCAACGGCCAGCAGCAAAGCCCGGTAGTCGGGCCGCAGCGCGAACACGGCGGCGTCAACATGGCCGCCGTCGAGAAATTCCTGAAGCATGCCCGACTCAAGCATCGGACGCCTCCGGCCGGTGACCTGTCCCCACGCCCGGCTCGAAGACGGCCAGGGAGAACCTCGCCGGCTCCGTGCTCGGATTGGCGTAAGAGTGTGCCACGTCGCCCGGGAACGTCACCGCATCGCCCTCATCGAGGGTGAGCAATTGACCTGCGACCTCCACCGTGACCGTGCCCTGCTGGACCTGCAAAAGCTCCTTGGTGCCCGACGTGTGGGCCTCGCTCACATGACGGTCGCCGGGACCCAGCGTCCAGTCCCACAGTTCAACCACGTCCGGCGGTTCGGTGCCGGCCACCAACACCCCGCGGCCGCCGTACTCACCGCTCCACAAAGCAGCGCCCTCACCACTGCGCGTGACCTTCACCGGCTTCGGGCGAGGTGGCTCGACCAACGCCGGCAGCCCCACACCCAGCGCGTCGCTGATCCTCAGCAGAGTTCCCACGCTGGGATTCGCGGCACCCTGCTCCACGTTGATGACCATCCTGCGGCTTACCCCTGCAGACTCCGCAAGCTGATCAAGCGTCCAGCCCCGCGACTGCCTCTCCTGCTTAACTCGGGCGCCGATTGCCAGCGCCAAGCTCGTTGTACTCTCATCCATAAGTGCATCATACTGCACTTATAGTGCACTCGACTACTGTCCGTCGTTCGGCCCCCATC